>JBKCEY010000082.1:0-9089 GCA_046304115.1 Burkholderiales bacterium
ATGCAAAGGATCTCCGGGCTTGTCAACGGACAGGGGCATGACGTTGAACAGGATGTCGGCTCGCCCCCCGATGGCATGCTGGGTCGCCGCGAGCCCGCCCACCTGGCCCGCTCCGACGGTGAGCGGGCCACGCCCCTGCAGGGCCCACTGCAGGCCCATGCGCGCCAGTTCGATCGGATTGCGCACCTGATTGTTGAGTGAAATCGGCTTCTTGAGGCGCACGATCACACGGGCCTGATAGTGGTCCTGCAGATGCTCGCCCACATCGGGGGCGTCGTGCACCACGCCGATGCCGTGGGCGCGCAGCAGTTCGGGCGATCCGATCCCGGAGAGCTGCAGGATCTGCGGCGACTGAAGGGCACCCGCGCACAGGATGACTTCACCGTCACAGGCAATGGTGCTGATCTGTCCTTGATGCAACACCTGCACACCGACGGCCCGGCCCTGTTCGATAGTCACTTTCAGAACCTGCGTCTCGGACATGACGGTCAGGTTGGGTCGTGTCCGCACCGGGTCCAGGAAGCAGCTGCCGGTATCACTGCGCCAGCGCTCACCAATCGACAGGTGATAGGGGCCGACGCCTTCCTGTTCCGCCGCATTGAAGTCAGTGATGCGCCGGTGACCCGCCTGTGCAGCCGCCTGCAGCCAGGCTTCGCAGGCTGGGTGGTCGTTGCGCAGTTCGCTGACCCCCAGTTCACCGCCCGTGCCGTGATAGTCGCTGCGCGGCCCCTGGTAGCGCTCGGATCGACGAAAAACCGGCAGTACCGATCGGTAACTCCAGCCCGGATCGCGAGCAGCCTGCGCCCAGTCATCGAAGTCCTGATGCTGCCCGCGGATATAGAGCAGGCCATTGATGGCGCTCGAGCCCCCCAGCACCTTGCCCCGCGGCCAGACGATCCGTCGGTTGGCCGTGCTCTCCTGGGGGTCGACGTCGAACTGCCAGGTTCGACGCGGGTCATGCATGCTCTTGAAGTAACCCACCGGCAGTCGCATCCAGAAGGTGCGATCCGCGGGACCCGCTTCGATCAGGAGCACGCGTCGAGAGGGATCCGCGCTCAGGCGGTTGGCCAACACGCAACCGGCTGACCCTGCGCCAACGATGATCAGATCGAAAGAAGTGGATTTCACGGGGTCTCCTGCGCGGGTTCTTCTCAAGGCGTGCGCGGCTATCATGCAAGGCTTCGTCCAAAGCCGGATAACCGTCCGAACCTGGACAACCCGATATTTAGCCACACGAGACCCGCTCATGACCATTTCCTCTTCAACGTCCCTTGCGGCCCACCGTGTCAACACCCAGATTCAGTTGACCGGCATGCCCCAGGGCAAGCTCACGCCCGAGGTCTTTCGGCAGGTGGACGTTCCGATGCCGGCCTGTGAGTCGGGTCAGGTGCTGGTGCAGGTCAAGGTGATTTCACTCGATGCGGCCAACCGGGCCTGGATGCAGGGCGCAACCTATCGCTCCGCGCTCGAAGCCGGGCAGGTGATGGCGGGCGGCGCGATTGCCGAGGTGATCGAGTCGAAGGCTGAGGGCCTGGTGCCCGGTGATCTGGTCTTCGGAGATATCGGCTGGCAACGCTATGCCGTGCTGCCAGCCAAGGACGTGCGCAAGGTGCCTCGGGTTGAGCCGATCACCCACCTGCTGAGCGTCTATGGCATTGCGGGTCTGACCGCTTATTTCGGCCTTCTGAGGGTCGGCCAGCCCAAGGCGGGGCAGACGGTCGTGGTGTCGGCTGCCGCCGGTTCGGTGGGGAGTCTGGTGGGCCAGATCGCAAAGATTCAGGGCTGCCGGGTGGTTGGCATTGCAGGCGGAGCAGCCAAGTGCGACTGGCTGGTCAAGACCCTGGGGTTTGATGCGGCGGTGGACTACAAGGCAGGCGGGTTGTCCAGGGCGCTCAAGGAAGCAGCACCGGAAGGCATTGATGTGTATTTCGACAATGTCGGGGGCGATGTGTTTGAAGCCTGCCTGTTTCGCATGAAGCAGGGTGGTCGAATCGCCTGCTGTGGTGCGGTGTCGCAATACGATGGCGAGCCGCCTCGACACGGCCCTCGCGGCGTGCCGGGCTTGATTGTCACCAAGCGGCTGACCCTCCAGGGATTTGTGCTCTATGACTTCTACCCTGAGATCGATACGGCCATGAAAGATCTGCAGGCCTGGGTGGGCTCGGGGCAACTGAAGGTCATCGAGGATGTACGCCAGGGGCTGGAGAATGTGCCTGATGCGCTGATCGGCCTGCTGGCCGGTGACAACTATGGCAAGCGGATGGTGATTCTTTGACGGCGGTCACCCGCCAGGCCGCCCTGACGGGAATGGCGGCCTATTTCGGCGCGAGTGTGGTCTGGGGCATGAATGTGCCGCTCACCACGGCATTGTTTGCCAGCATGGATCCGTTCTGGCTGGCCTTCTTTCGCCAGAGTGTGGCCATGGTGCTCATGGCGAGCCTGCTGGCCTTCACGACGGGTGTGTCGCAGCTGAGCAATCCGATCGCCCACTGGCGTGTGCTCGTCATGAGCCTGTGCATCAGTGCCTTTTTCATCTGCTACAACCTCGGCCTGCAGCGCACGAACACCATCACGGCTGCGGCCATCATGGCGGGTTCGCCGGTGTATGGCGCGCTGGTGGGGCGGCTGTTGTTCGGGGTCCGGCTCGAGCGCGGCTTCTGGGGGGCCATGGTGCTCACCCTGGTGGGCGCTGGCATTGCCATCTGGGGTCGTGCGGGCGTGAGTGGCCAGGGGTTGGATCTTCAGGGCGGTGAGGTGCTGATCGTTCTGGCCTATTTTTCCTGGGCGACCTACACCTTTTTGTCGGTGCGATGGTTTCCGCTTGAGGTGCCTCAGTTGCGGCGGACCTATCTCACGTCGATCGGAGCCTTGCCCTGGCTGCTGATGTTTTTCTTCATTGCGCAATCGCTGGGCTGGGCGGGGCAGGCGAGCCTGCCAGCCGATTCCACCGCCTGGACCTACTTTCTTCTGACTGCCGTGTTTTCAACGGCAACCGGCCCGGTGCTCTGGAACGTGGGCGTCTCGCGTCTGGGTGTGAACGCCGGCATGATGTGGCAAAACACGGTGCCCGTCTTTGCTGTGCTGATTGCAGCCCTTTTCTTTGGTGTCACACCCTTGCCCGAGCAGATCATTGGCGGACTGGTAGTTCTGGCCGGCGTGCTCTACATGCAGTGGGCGCGCATGAAGGGCTAGCCGGCGGCGCTAAACAGGATTCTCGCGAGCGCACCCGGCCTGTCACTGGGCAGGTGGTGCACTTTCAGAGGCGGCAAAGTCCATCTCCACCCGGGCTCCGCTCGGGTCCTTGAAAAACAGCTGCCACTGTCCCGATCCAGGCAGTTGTCGCAAGTCGTAGCGCAGGCCCTTTTGCCGCAGCCGTTCCACGGTATCGCCAAGCCCTGTGCTGGTGAAGGCCATGTGATCGAGCACACCGGCCGGCGGATCGGGCAGGGGTCGGCCTGCGACCACATGAAGGATGGGTCGGCCCTCGCAGTAAAGCCAGGCGCCCGGAAAATCAAACGGTGGGCGGGGGCCCGGTTCGAGTCCGAGAATGTCGCGGTAGAAGGTGATGGTGTCTTCGAGTCGGTCGGTCAGGACCGTGAAGTGATCCATGGCAATGGCAGGCATCGGGGAACTCCTTGCCGGATAGGCTGGCTTCGCAGGATACTGCGGTGATGCACATCCTGCCTTTCAAATGTCTGGTCAATGGCGTGATCGATGCCCGCCAGCGCAGTGCTGTCGAGCACTCCGTCACGGAAGTCTTTGCGCACCATCTTCCTCAGGTGCGCCTCGCGGCCGTCGAGTTCGTCGAGGTCGAGCGGGGCCTGTGGTTTACCGCAGGCAAGCCCTCTCAGGCCAGCATGCTGCTGGGCAGCGTGCCCCGAGGAACCGAGCAATCGGTGCGTGTGGCGCTCATGGATGCACTGGCCCACCGATTCAGCGAAATCACTGGCGCGCCTTACCACGATGTGATGGTGGTCGCGGCCGACGCCCGGGAGTAGAACCATGCCCCTTTACCGTTGCAGCAGCCCCAAGGCCCGTCTCGATGACGCTCAGCGAGAGCAGATCGCGGTGGCCTTCACCGACATCCATTGCGAATTGACCGGCGCGCCTCGCACCTTTGTGCATGCCCAGTTTCATCACCACACGCCCACCCCGGATGGGCCGGAGTTCGTGTTGCACGCCGGCATCAGGGCAGGGCGCGATGAAGAACTCGCCCGGCGGCTGATCAGCCGGTGCATCGAGGCGGTGTCGCGCATTGCCGCCGTGCCGCCCGAGCGCATCCAGATGCGGACGTCGTCCACGCGCGCCTCCTGGATCCTGGAAGGCGGACGAGTACTGCCCGAACCGGGCGAGGAAGGCGACTGGCTGGCGGCCTCGCCAGGCCATGCAGATTGATGGTCCGGCCTGCCCCTGCCCGCTGCGGATATTGAAGGTCTGACCTGCCTCTACTGTCCGTGCAGATTGACGGTCCGGCCGAGCTCGCGATAACGCTGGGTTTCGGCCAGGATGGTCTGCCGCAAGGACTCACCGGGTTCGGCCACGGTTTCGGCTCCGGCCTGGGTCTGGTTGTAGGTGGCGTACTCGGGTGACTTCATGATCGAGATCAGCAGGTCCTGGGCCGCCCGTGCCACGGGCTCAGGGGCCTTGGCCGACATGCCAAAACCTGTCCAGACCTGCAGCACATAGTCCAGACCCAGATCCTTCATGGACGGAACCTCCGGCAGGAAGGGATGCCTGCTGGGGCCGGTGATCGCCAGAGGGCGCAGCTTGCCCGCCTTGATGAGCGGAATGGCACCCCCGGTGTCGGTGATCGCCACATCGATCTCACCGGCAATCACGTCGTTGCTGGCCTGCGCAGCGCCCTTGTAGGCCACATGAATGAAATCGGCGCCACTCACCTTCTGCAGCAGCAGACCACCGACGCGGTAGTGGTGACCGTAGTTGGACATCTTGAGCGTGCCGGGTTTGCTGCGCGCCTCGCGCAGGAGGTCGTCGAGCGTGCGGTATTTTGAAGTGCCGGCCGTGACGATGACTGCATAGCTGCGCGACAGATAGGCCACGGGCCTCACGTCGCGCAGGGGATCGTAGGGGATGTCCTTGTTGAGCAGCGGTGTGAGCACCATGGGCGACGGCGAGAGATAGAGCAGGGTGTGGCCGTCGGCCGGGGCCGAGAGCAGTGCCTGCACGGCCACCACGCCATCACCGCCCGGACGGTTCTCCACGGTGGCGGGCTGACCTGTGAGCTTGCCGATGCGCTCGGCGATGAATCGGGTTCCGGTATCTGCTCCACTGCCCGGACCCAGACCCACTATGAAACGAACAGGCCGGGTGGGCCATGCCGTACCTGGGGTGGCCTGGGCGAACGATGCGCGAGGCAGGGCGAGCGAGGAAGCGCCCGCGGCCAGTCCGGCCAGAACATTGCGTCTCATGGAGTCTCCTTGGTGTTGTTATCGAGCCAGCGGGCTTCGAGTCGGGCCAGGGCTCGGTCGTAGGATGCATTCACTTCATCAACAGCCGCAGCCGTGATCCGGAGATCCTGCAGCAGTCCGTTGTGAAGGCCATAGACCCAGCCATGGACCACGACGGATTGCCCGCGCTGCCACGCGTCGGTGACGACCGTACTCTGGCAGACATTGCGCGCCTGTTCCAGTACGTTGAGTTCGACCAGCGCATCGAGGCGTTCGGATTCGGGCAATTTGTCGAGAAACCGGCGATGCGCATCACGGATGTCCGGCACATGGCGCAGCCTGTTGTCGACCAGCCCTGCCCGCTGACCGTGCAGGGCTGCACGCACGCCACCGCACTGGCTGTGGCCGACCACGATGATGTGCTGCACGCCCAGCACATCGACCGCGTACTGAATCACCGAGAGCGCATTGAGGTCGGAGTGCACCAGCAGGTTGGCGACATTGCGGTGCACGAAGAGCTCGCCCGGCAGCAGGTCAACCAGTTCATTGGCGGGCACCCGGCTGTCGGAGCAACCCAGCCACATGTAGCGCGGCTGTTGCTGGGTCAGCAGACCCGAAAAAAAGCCGGGTTTTTGAAGTTCGGTCTCACGCGCCCACTGGCGGTTGCGCTCGAACAGTTCACTCAGATCACGGGACATGGAGGGTGCTTGGGTCGCGGCTGCGGGCGCCGTGGGATTGAAAGACGCTCAGGATCAGAAGGCGATGACGATCTTGCCAAAGTGCTGGTTGGTACGCATGTGCTCGAAGGCCATCGCCAGATCATCGAACGCAAAAACCCGGTCGATGGGCAGCACCAGCTGGCCTGCTGCGATGGCTTTGCCCAGATCCCGCTCGGCTGCTTCGTTGATGTCGCGCACCTCCTGGATGCTGCGCGTACGAAACGTGACACCGATGTAGCTGATGCGCTTCAAGGCATGAAGATCGAAATCGAATTCGGCAAAGCGGCCTGCGAGCCGCCCCACATTCACGATACGGCCCAGAACCTTGCAGGCCTGCAGATTGCCGGTGCCATAGGTACCGCTCAGCTGGTCAATGACCAGATCTACGCCCTCGCCACCATTGGCCTTGTGAACCTGCTCGGGCCAGTCGGCCTGAAGCGTGTCAATGGCGGCGTCGGCGCCGAATTCGGCCAACCGTGCTCGCCGCCCTGAGTGCGTGGATGTGCCGATCACCCGTCGTGCGCCCATCAGTCGGGCGATCTTCATGGCCATCAGGCCGACCCCTGAGGAGGCGCCTTGTATCAGCACGGATTCACCGTGCTTGAGGCCTCCGGCCGTGACGAGTGCGTTGTGCATGGTCTGAATGGCCACCGGCATGGTGACGGCATCCTGGAAGGACATGCCCGGCGCGATGGGCATGACGCGACCCCAGTCGGTGACCGCATATTCAGCGTAGCCGCCCATGCCGGAGCACATGACACGATCGCCCACCTTGATTGCAGGAACCTCGGCACCCACGGCCTGCACGGTGCCTGCCCACTCCATGCCCGGGACCGTGCCCGGTCCGCCATGGCTGCCATGCCGCCCGCCTGAAACCACGGCCAGATCGGCCCGGTTGAGGGCCGCTGCCGCCACCTTGACCAGGACCTGATTGGGGGCCGCCTGCGGAATCTCGCGGTCGGTGAGGATGAGTCCGGAATCGCTGACGAGAGAGGATTTCATGAAAGGCTCTTGTGCTCGCGAACGAGCGTGGGGTTAAGGCGCGGATCGCTGATCGCTTCATGGGTCACGAATCAATCGTGAGCCTTCTGTTGCAGCGACAGTCGTGCCACCAGTTCGGGCACCAGGCCCTGAGGATCACCGCGTTCACAGGCGGTTTGCAAATTGGACCTCACACCTTGCGCGACCGCAGAGGCGCCACCCATCTGGGTCACCATGTCGGTGTAGTAGCTGATGTCTTTCAGGGCGTTGGCCAGGCTGAATCGCAAGCCTGTGGGGTCATCATGCAACAGATAAGGCTTGATGCGCTCGAGCGCCGTGCCCCCTGCGCCACCGCGCGACAGGATGTCGGTGAAAACGCCCGAGTCCAGACCCGCCGCGCGTGCACAGGCTGCTGCTTCGGCAATCAGTGTGACGGTGCCGAGCGAAACGAAGTTGTGCAGCAGTTTCATTTGATGGCCACTGCCCACAGGCCCGGTATGCGTGATGTTCTCGGCAAAGCAGGCGAGCACGGGCCGAACCGCCTCGAGTGTCTCGATCGGGCCGCCCACCAGGAGATTGAGTCGGCCCTGCATGGCCTCCACCGGCGTGCGGGTCATGGCCGCATCCATAAACTGCCCGCCAATCGCCTGCGTGGCGGCGGCCATGCTGGCGCTCGTCTGGGGCAGGGAGGTCGAGCAATCGATGACGATAGCCCCGGGGCGCAGGCCAGCCAATGCGCCTTGCTCGCCCGTAAGAACCGCTTCGACCTGAGCCGAACCCGTGACGCAGATCAGCAGGATGTCGCTGTGGCGCGCCACCTGTGCTGCGGTGTCAACGACCTTCACGCCGTGGCTTGTCAATTCGTCGAGGGGCTGGTTGCCAGCATGGGCCATGACAGTGAGAGAATGCCCCTTGCGAACCAGGTTTGTGGCGATCCCAAGCCCCATGAGCCCCACGCCGATCAATCCGAGGTTTGCCTGCATATGCGCTCCGTGAACAATCGCCAAGGCTACAACGAGTTGGCGGTTCGTCGCTTTTCTGAGTTTTTGGCACTTTCATGACCGTGATGACATCCCTTCTGGCCCGTCGTTCAACCCTGTTGACTCTACCCGCGCTCGCCTTGGCTCTTGTGCCTGCGCAAGCATTGGCACAGCCTGCCGGTTCTCGAGAGCAGGAATTTCTTTTCGCATCGACCCCCTGGGGAGCGGATGAGCGCCAGGTGATCCGCAGCATTGAGGCGGCCGGGTTCAGGTACCGCCAGAAAGACGCCGATGGCGACCTGGAATTCTCCGGGCGTGTCATGGATCACAGCACCAAGATCTTTGCCTTCATTTCGCGTCAGACCGGCGTGCTGACCTCCGTGCAGGTCAATATCGGAACGCCGGATGAAAAGGCGCGAGATGTGTTTCGTCGCATGCGCGACTCGCTGATCGCCAAATACGGTCAGCCGAATGACGACTATGCGTTTTTTCAGAAGCCTTACTTTGAGGGCGATGGCTTCGAGGCCCAGGCCATCCGGCAGGGCAAGGGCCACTTCGCGAGTTTCTGGAAGGGCCGCAATTCAGGTCTGATGGTGCGAATTACCGATCAGCTCGCCGTTCGGGTGCTCTACGAGGGTCCGGCGGCCTCGGGCGAACTCCGGCGTCGAAATGCCGAGGATCTGAAAGCGTTTTGAGCTTCAACCGGTGCGGGTCTTCTCGCGACCAGCATTGATCTGAGGACAGGACGCGTCAGTAAGGTCAAACCCCAGATCAAGAGCCCCGCGAACAGGATGTCGCCCAGAAAGTGGCCTCCTTGCGCGATTCGCAGGGCGCCCAGCGTCAGGCCTGCGATCCACCCGATGGCGATCCAGCGCTGTCGCCTGCGCTTTGCGCCAAAGGCGCCGAGCGACATCAGGGCGAATCCGGTACTGGCGTGCCCGCTGACAAAGGAGCAGTTCCGGCTGCATTCAGCCGCAATCGCCAAGGGAGGCGTGTAGGTC
>JBKCEY010000083.1:0-1066 GCA_046304115.1 Burkholderiales bacterium
TTCAACGAAGTGAACATGCAGCCGGTCATGGATCTGCGCAAGAAGTACCAGGACCGCTTCGAGAAGGAACACGGCACCCGGCTGGGCTTCATGAGCTTTTTTGTGAAGGCGGCAGTCCACGCGCTCAAGAAGTATCCGGTCGTCAATGCCTCGATCGACGGCAATGACATCGTGTATCACGGCTATTTCGACATCGGTGTGGCGGTTGGATCGCCGCGGGGCCTGGTCGTGCCCGTCGTGCGCAATGCGGATCAGATGAACTTCGCGCAGATCGAGAACCAGATTGCCGAATACGGCAAAAAGGCCCAGGACGGCAAGATCGGGATCGAGGATCTCACCGGGGGCACCTTCTCCATTTCCAATGGCGGTGTGTTCGGGTCGATGCTCTCCACACCGATCATCAATCCCCCGCAATCGGCCATTCTGGGCGTGCACGCCACCAAGGATCGCGCTGTGGTCGAGAACGGGCAGATCGTGATCCGCCCGATGAACTACCTGGCGCTCTCCTATGATCACCGGATCATTGACGGCCGGGAGGCCGTGCTGTTCCTGGTGGCGATCAAGGATGCGCTCGAGGATCCCGCCCGATTGTTGCTCGATCTGTAAGGGGCGACCATGTCGAATGCTCAGTACGACGTACTCGTGATCGGAGCGGGACCGGCCGGCTATGTTGCCGCGATCCGCGCCGCGCAGCTTGGTTTCAAGGTGGCCTGTGCCGAGAAATGGCTCGACCCGCAGGGCAATCCCGCGCTGGGCGGAACCTGCCTGAATGTCGGCTGCATTCCGTCCAAGGCGCTGCTCGCTTCGAGTGAAAAATTCGAGGAAGCCCAGCATCATCTGTCCGAACATGGCATCGCCGTCGCTGGCGTGGCTGTTGATGTGGCGAAGATGCAGGCTCGCAAGAACGGCATCGTCAGCCGCATGACCAAGGGCATCGAGTACCTCTTCAAAAAGAACAAGGTCGACTGGCTGAGGGGTCATGCCCGCTTCGCGGGGGGCTCTGCTCAGGCCTGGCAGGTGATCGTTCAGGAGGCTGATGCTGAGCGTACGGTGGTTGCTCGCAATG
>JBKCEY010000084.1:0-4635 GCA_046304115.1 Burkholderiales bacterium
GACCAGAAC
The DNA here is from genome assembly GCA_046304115.1 of Burkholderiales bacterium. Taxonomy (GTDB): domain Bacteria; phylum Pseudomonadota; class Gammaproteobacteria; order Burkholderiales; family Burkholderiaceae_E; genus UBA4615. The sequence continues at coordinate 10 of JBKCEY010000084.1, forward strand.
CTGCGAGCAGGAGCCGCCAAAGAGTGCCCGCACATCGCTGTAGCAACGAGCGCCTGGCACATAGACGGTCTGGCCTTCGTGCAGGCCGCTGTTGTGAGGCGCGCGCACCACGCGACCAACCGACTCATAGCCAGGCACCAGGGGATAGCCCATGCCCGGAAACATGGGCATGCGCCCCGTCCAGAGGAGTTTTTCAGTGCCGGTGCTGATGCCGCTGTACTGGATGTCGACCACGACGTCGTCCTGGCCCGCGGGGGTCAGAGCGACAGTGTGAAAAGCGACTTTCCCGGGTTGCTCCAGGACGACGGCCATGGCGTTCATCGCGCTGCTCCTCGGAGGAGTCCAGCTCCGGCGCGCGATCGCTGGGGCTGGGTGTCGGGCCACTTTGACCCGCATTTGTCCAAGACGTTTGGGAGTGTCATGTTAAGCCGACTGACTGAAGTGTCAAGTGATATGTACACATCAAGTGTGCCAAAGATGTGACAACTCGACAGGAAGGTCATGGTCGTGGCCCTGATTCAGCGGCGGGCGAGCAGCACGCGGGTCTGCAACGGCAGGGGCGTGGGCAGCAATCGGACGTCGGCAAAACCCGCGGACTGCAGCAGCGCGGTGAGTTCGGCGGGCGAGCGCGACCGGCCCTTGCCCATGGCCGCGAGGTACAGGCCGTAGTAGGCATCGCCAATGGCCTCAGCACCCGGAGTGCCCGCCATCGGCTCGCAGACCAGCACGCTGCCGCCTTCAGGGAGCGCCTCGCGCACGGCGCGCAGGATCTGGCGAACCCGGTCATCCGGATGATCAAAGAGCACACGGACCAGCGTGATGAGATCGGCCCCGCGCGGCAGGGGGTCGGAGAAGAAGCTGCCGCCATGAACCTCGACCCGGTCGGCCAGACCATGCTCGGCGAGCCTCGCGCGCGCCAGGTCGGCCACAGCGGGCAGATCGAAGAGCATGAGCTGCAGGTCGGGGGCATGCGTCGCCACTGCGCGCAAGAACGTGCCCTCACCCCCACCGACATCGAGCAGACGTCGATGTCTGTTCAGGGCATAGGACTGCAGCACCTGCTCGGAAACCAGGGGCTGAGACGCCGACATGAGCTGCGAGTATTCGGCCACTCGCTCGGTACCCAGGCGTGCAGGTGCGGCCCGCGGATCGGTATCGGCATAGGGCCAGTAGCCCGACATGGCGGTCGCTGCACGCTCGCCGCGCAGCAAGGCGACCGGATCGGCCAGATCGTGATACAGCGTGGCGTGATGCTCGACCATGGCTGCAATGGCCGGATGAACCACCATGGGTGCGCCCAGGGCGCCCAGACCCCAGCGGCCATCATCATGACGCTCGAGCAGGCGCAACGATGCGGCTGCAGCCAGCAGACGCTGCGCGCCTTCGTCGGGCATGGCCATCCAGTGCGCGAGCGCGCCCGTGTCTTGCGGGCCCTGTTGAGCCAGATGGTCGAAGAGCTTCAGGCGAACGCAGGCAAAGAGCACCTGCGAATAGGTAAAGCCCGCCACGATGTCGAACAGGGCGCGGGATTCGCGCCGTGCAATGAATCGAGCCAGCCACGATGCACTCGCCCAGCGATGAAAGCCCGGATCGAGCAGACGGCGATCGCGCCAGGTGCGCCAACGGTCGCGCCAGGTGCGTGCAGTGCCCGGGCGTGAGGGATCGCTCATGCGTGAGGCGGGATGGTCAGTGCCGGACATGGGAGCGCGCGCGTCAGGCCAGTGCGGGCCGGCGCATGTTGCCTGGACACCATTCCCGGGGCACCAGTCGCTCGGACTCCATGCGCACCAGGGCACGCAGTGCGGGTGCTCCCGGGCACTCCGGAATCGCCCGCATGGCCTGCGCCAGCAACCCGTCGAAATGCTCGATCGCGCCGGTCAGGCCGAGCTGGTGGGCGGCACTGGGCCGGTTGTGCGAGGCGTCCTGACCCACGGGCTTGCCAAGCAGGTCGGGATCGGCCATGACATCACGGATGTCATCGGCAATCTGATAGGCCTCGCCCAGACCATCGCCCAGGGCCAGCCACGATTGGGGATCGGCCCCGGCGGCCATCGCTCCTGCGATCGTGGCCGCGGTAAAGAGCGAGCCGGTCTTGGCCCGCTGGTAATCCGACAGATTGACGCGCGGCTCACATTCCCAGGCCTGGCCGGCCACGATGCCGGTGGGCAGGCCCGTGCTGCGTGAGAGGTTGAGCAGCAGAGGCGCCAGACGCTGCGGATGCTGTTGCGCGGCCTGGGCCAGCACCTGGAAAGCCAGCACGATCAGGGCATCGCCGGCCAGCACCGCCAGCGGCTCACCGAAAGCCGCCTGCACCGAGGGGCGCCCACGACGCGTTGCGGCATCGTCAAAACAGGGCAGATCGTCGTGAACGAGCGAGGCGCAGTGCATCAGCTCCAGGCTGATCGCGGCGGCGTCGGTCAGGGGCGGGTCGTCCTCGGCACAGGCCCGGGCCACGGCCAGACACAGATGAGGCCGGATGCGGGCACCGCCAGGAAACACGGCATGTCGAACCGCCGCAGCCAGACGGGGCGGGGCGCCCGGGATTTCGTGGGCGGCCAGGGCCGACTCAAGGGCGCGCTCGATCCGGGCAGTGGGATGGGCGGAAGACTGGGCGGAGGGATCCATGAGGCTCCTCGGACCGATGGCGGGATGCAGGAGGAGCGCCACCGGAAAATCGCAGGATGGCGACTGTAAGTTCTACTTGTCGCCTTGATGTGTCATCGACAATAGACACACCTGCGCGCGGCGTCAACTCGTGCGCTGACTCAGCAGACCGATCAGCAGGCGCGCCACCGTGTCGGGCGCCTCCTCGTGGGCGAGGTGACCCAGCCCCGGCAAACGGTGCAGCACGGCACCTGGAATCCGCCTCGAGAGGGCCTGCGACTGCGTGGCAGGGACCATGGGATCGACATCTCCCACAATCAATGTGAGCGCGCACTCTTTATGCGGATATTGTTTCAGCTCATCCTGAAACAGTCGAAGATCCCAGTGGGCCATCATGGACAGCGCTGCAGACACATGCGAGGGGCTGGCCACGAGCGTTGCATAGCCCCGCCGGCCTGCCGCATCCACGCGCGAGCCGGTACCCCTCAGCAACCGCTCGAGCACCGACTCATGAGTGGCCAGGCGAGACAGACCCATCGCGGCCCAGGTGCTTGAGGCCAGCACCTGGGTTGCAGGCGAAATCCAGTGCGCGGCAGGGCCCCCGAAGGGCTGCCATGCTCCATTGATGCCGACCAGGTGGCTTGGGCGGGCACGACCGTGCAGGACATGCCAGGCGGCAATCACGGCACCCGCCGAATGGCCGGCGATCAATCGGGGGCTGAGTGCAAGCGCGCCCAGCAGTGCATCGATGGCCCGACCCATCACGGGCAGGGACAGTTCCAGGCCTGGCGGGCGCCGACTGAAGCCATGACCGGGCAGATCGGGGACGACCACATGGCAGTGCTCGGCCAGGCGCGGCGCAACATCGCGCCAGGAGTGGGTTGAGGCCCCGGTGCCATGCAGCAGCAGTGCGACCGGCGCTCGGTCGGGCGGTGGGCCGAAGTGCTGGACATGCCAGTCGATCGCACCGACCCGAATGAAACGGCTGGCCTGCGCATGCGGCCAGTGATGGCTCTCGCGCGCCCAGTCGAGGGCGCCGTCAGAAGCCTGCGTTGACGGGGCAGAAGATGTCGCTGTCATCAGCCGGCCGAACCGAGCGCCGCGCGTGTGGCCGCTTGCACCGAACGCGACATCGAGACCGCATCGGCCTGGGGCAAGGGAATGTAGGCCGCACCCATGCGGCGGGCCAGATCCTCGGCATCAGCGGAGGGGCGCGTCGAGGTGTCGATCAGCAGGCATGCATGGCCTGCTAGGCGTAGGCGCTGCGCGGCCTCGCGCGCATCGGCCAGTGCCTGAGCACGACCGCCCGTACCGTCATGGGCCACGTTGGCCTTGCCATCGGTGAGCAGCACGACAATCGGTGTGCCGCCTTTGAGGGCCATGGCTTGCGCCAGCGCCGCTGCCGAATCGATGCCCTGCGACAGCGGCGTGCCGCCACCACCGGGCAGGCCCGACAGCTCGCGCCGTGCACGCGCCAGCGAACGGGTGGGCGCCAGCAGGACTTCTGCGCCCCGACCGCGAAAGGCCACGACAGCCACCTGGTCACGCCGCACATAACACTCGGCGAGCAGCAATTCGACCGCACCCTTGGCCTCGGCGAGCCGGTGCAGGGCCGACGAGCCGGATGCATCGATCGCAAAGACCGTGGTGGTCTGCGAGCGCTCCTGCCGGCGCATGACACGGAAGTCACTGGCACGCACCTGCACGCGGGGAGGCGCTTTGGGCGGAGCTTGGAGCCTGGCCCCAGTGGCCCTGGGAATCGAAGCGGATGCAGGGCCGGAGTGTGTCGCCGACTTCAAATTCGCCTCAGCCCTCAGGCGCTGCCAGGGCGCTGCCGCACGCAGCGTGTCAATCACCGCCAGACGGGCTCCGTCGCGGGGCATTCCGGCGCGCGATCCGACGGGCCGACCGCGCTGACGGCTGCTGCGCACGGCACCGGCACGACCACCACTGCGACCCCGGGTCTGGCGCATGGCCTGACCCGCTCTCAACTGCTGCAACAGGCCCTCTGGAATCGCGGCT
>JBKCEY010000085.1:0-19463 GCA_046304115.1 Burkholderiales bacterium
TCGCATGGCCGAGGGGCGAACTGAGCTCATTGCCCGGGACTTCAGCGTGGCTTTCGTGGTGATCGCGGTGATTGCCGGCATCTCGGCCGTGATGTTCCTGCGCCTGCGCCCGGACGCGGGCGCGGATGTGTCGGGGCATCGTTCATAAAGTCATTCAAGCACCCGTGATCATGACCGGATCAATCGGCTGCGAGCGGGCCTGCTCGGCCTGAATGCGATCGGCCAGGCGCCGACGGAACTGCATCGGACCCGCATCGATCTTGAGATTGATGTGCGGTGAGGTCTGCTCATCCATGCCAATCTGCACCGCTTCGAGCACACGCCGGTCTTCTTCAAAGGCTGCACGCACCGACACGGCAAACTGGCGCGACACTTCCGCATCATCGGGCGCGAAGTTGCGCATCTGAAACCAGTGATAGCGGGTGGTGCGCTCGTCCACCGGGGTCATGAAGTTGAAGCTGTCCATGATGAAGGCATCGGGATGCAGCGGCTTGCCCTCGCCGCCAGTACCCGCAGGCACAAAGATCGCGCGGATCAGCGCATGGCAGGGATAGCGCATTTCATAGTGCTGCTTGCGATCGCAGTGTCCGCTCCACTTCAGAAACGGCGCATAAAACGGCGCGGGCTCCACATCGTTCATCCAGCGCCAGACGGTCATGCCGCCTTCGGCCTGAGTGATCTGCAGCGGCGTGTCTTCGCAGGCCACATTGGCAAAGGAGCCGGGGTGCACCCAGGCCACATGGGTAGGGTCGAGCAGGTTGTCGATGAGGTACTGATAGTTGCAGCGCACCTGCATGCCATCGCCCTGATTCACGCCCCAGGTTGGATCTCCCCACTGACTCACTTCAAAGATGAGCTTCGGGTCGGCCTGCCGCGGATCGCCCATCCAGACCCAGAGCAGGCCGTAGCGCGATTGCACCGGATACGCCCTGACGCATGCGTTGGAGGGGGGGCGGGCGGTGCCGGGCGCCCTCACGCACTGGCCCTCGGCATTGAAGGTCAGGCCGTGATAGCCGCACTCCACGGTATCGCCCTTCAGACGCCCCATGGAGAGCGGCAGCTTGCGATGGGGGCAGGCATCGTGCAGGGCCGCCACGCGTCCATCGCTTTGCCTGAAAAACACCAGCCGCTCACCCAGGAGGGTCAGGGGATGCAGGTCCTGACCAATCTCACGATCCCAGGCGGCGACATACCAGGCATTTCGCAGGAACACGGTTGATGACTCGCTTGATTGCAGTGGAACGAAGTGGAGGGGCAGCGGAGGTGAGAGGCCGCAGCACCCCGGTTTTACTGCGGCTTGATGCCGGCCTCGGCCACGATCTTGCCCCACAGGGCCATGTCGGTGCGCAGGGTATTGGCAAACGACTCGGGCGAGTCACCCACAGGCACCAGCGTCTGTTCGTTCAGTCGCGCAGCCACATCCGGCATCTTCACCACGCGCATCACATCGCGCGAAATCTTCTCGATGAGCGCCTTGGGGGTGCCTGCCGGAGCAAACATGCCCACCCAGCCGAGCGGCTCATAGCCCGAGAATCCGCTCTCGCCCATGGTGGGCACATTGGGCAGCATGGGGGCGCGTTTGCCGCCCGTCACCACCAGCGGCTTGAGTCGGCCTGCAGCCAGATGCTGGGTGGCCGTGCTCACATCGATCCAGGAGGAAGACACCTGGCCGCCGATCAGGTCGGTCACCAGCGGTGCTGCGCCCTTGTAGGGCACATGCGCCATGTCCAGGCCCTGGTTGCGGGCAAAGCGCTCGCCCACGATATGCGAGCTCGAGCCTGTACCGAATGAGCCGAAGGTGTATTTGCCGGGGTTTGCCTTGACCAGTGCAGAAAACTCGCGCACATCGCGCGCCGGGAATTCCGGCTTCACGGCCAGCACCAGATACGACAGACAGATCTGCGAGATGGGCTCGAAGTCTTTCAGCGCGTCGTAGGGAATCTTGGCAAAGAGCGCAGGATTCTGAATGTGGGTGGTGATGGTGACCAGCAGGGTCAGGCCATCGGGCGTGGCGCGCGCCACCTGCTCGCCGCCAATCATGCCGCTGGCACCGGGCCGGTTTTCTACCAGCACCGGCTGGCCCCAGGCCTCGGCGAGCTTGCCCGCGAGCAGTCGCGCCGTGAGGTCGGTGGCGCCACCGGCCGGGAAGGGCACCACCAGCTTGACCGGTCGGCCCGGGTAGGCACTGGCTGGTGTTTGCGCCTGCGCGAGCGTTGCTGCGGCCAGGCCGCTCGTTGCTGTGGCGGCCAAAGCGCCTTGCACCAGGCGGCGGCGGATCGGTTGAGCAGGCATGGTGGGGTCTCCGGTGGGTGGGTCTTCTGGAATGGATGCCTATCCTAGACGAAGGTTGTATTGAACCGCAGGTCAGGTTGTCTTACGATTATCGGAACGATCTAAAAAAAGTAAGAGTATGTCCACCACCGCAACGCTTTCCTCCAAGTTCCAGATCTCCATTCCAAAGGCCATCCGGGCCGCTCAACACTGGGAGGCCGGGTTGACCTTCGCATTCATCCCCAAGGGCACCGGAGTGTTGCTGGTGCCGGTACCTGATCGAAAGGCACTCGAAGGTATTGCACAAGCGGCATCGAACAAGGGTTATCGCGATCGCTCAGACCGCTTCTGAGGCGTGGACGAGCGATGATCGTTGTCGATACCTCGGCATGGGTCGAGTGGTTGGTCGGTACCCGAATCGGGCGACAGATTTCCCGGCTTCTGCCAGAGCGGGCCGATTGGGTTGTGCCGACCCTTGTGCAACTCGAGTTGGCCAAGTGGCTCAATCGTGAGTTGGATGAGGATCGGGCCGATCAGGTGCTGGCTTTTACACAGCTCTGCCACGTCGTGCCGCTCGACACCGCGATTGCGCTGGCAGCGGCGGAGGCTTGCAAAGCCCATCGGCTCGCCACGGCTGATGCAATCGTTTTTGCAACGGCTCAGTCGCTCGGGGCGAGCCTTCTGACCTGCGATGCCCACTTTGAGGGGCTATCCGGAGTGACCTTGATCAAAAAGGTGCAATCGGCAAGAAAGCCAACGCGCTGAAGCCTTTTCGCTGAAGCCTTTTGGTGGCCAAGTCCATTGGGTCTTCAGTGCGATCGAGTCTCTCGTCGCTCGATCGCCGGCAGCACCCGGCGCGCCCGCAGCCGCTCAAACCAGTGCCGAAACATCGCGCCGGTATCGATGCACTCGGTGAATCCCGCCTCACGAATCTTGATCGTGCTGACGATCACTGGCGGTGGCGTTTCACGGGCATGAAACCCGAAACAGAAGTCCGCATAGTGATGCGATTCACCCAGCAGGGCAGTCAGATCGGGCTGCACCAGACCCTGCCTCGTGGCGATTCGCCGCCATGCCTCGGCCTGCGTGGGTAGCCACCGGGCCATCGAGCGCGGCTCATCCGGGCCGGGCTCCACGCCCAGTGCCGTGGCCAGCTCAGCCCAGAGGTTGCGCCACACAAACACATCGCCATTGGTGATGTTGAAGGTCTCGCCCCGCGCGGTGGGCGCATCGCAGCTCCATTGCATGGCACGCGCCACCAGTCGTGCGTCGGTGGCCTCCAGAATGTTCGAGGGGCCACCCGGATAGCAGAAGGGCTCGCCCGCCTCTTTGCACAGGGCCGCATGAATGCCGATGATGGGCGTGAGGTTCATGGCCACGCCGAGCGCATCACCAAAGATCAGCTGCGGGCGAAAGATCGTGAAGCCAAAGCCCGCACGGGCCGAGCGCTCGCGCACCAGATCTTCCTGCAGCCAGTAGAAGTTCTCGTGGGCGTCGCGTGGCCAGCGCTCCTGCGCAGGAACGGGCACCGGATGCAAGTGCACGCCGTACGCCTTCGTGCCCTGCAGCAGGCTCACATGCTCAAGGCCACCGGCTTCGCACAGCGGATCGAGCAGATTGCGCAGCATCTGCAGATTGGTCTGCATCTGGTCGTGTTCGCGCCAGCCGCGCACCAGGCCGGGTTTTTCGTAGAGGGCCGCAAAGGCCAGATGCGAAATGCCAGGCGCCGATGCAACTGCCGCGCGGCAGGCATGCGCATCGGTCAGATCCACCGACAGGTGCGTGACCCTGGCAACGGCCGGCAAGCCGCTCAGATCGGGAGTTCTGCGCGACAGGGCCACCACCTGCCAGTCGCCATTGCGGGCGAACGCTTCCAGTGCCGCATGCCCCACCACGCCGGTGGCCCCGGCCACCAGCACTGTTCTGACACCCATCGAAGACTCCCTCGAACTGAAACGGTCCGCCCCGATTTTGACAGTACACTGCGCAGGTCAGTCGGACGCGGGTCCGTGGTGCCCTTCGGCACAGAGAACTCCAAGCCGCCTGATCTATCGGTCAGATCGCCCCCTGGCGCATCGATCAAAATAATCAAGGAGACCCCGAGATGAATCCCATTCGTCGAATCGCGCTTGTCGCGCTCGCCAGTGCGAGCTTTGCAGGTGCCGCCGTGGCGCAGCCCGTCAAAGTGGGCGTGATCTTTCCGCTCTCGGGTGGCGCGGGTCCTCAGGGCCAGCACCTGGTGAAGTCCATCCAATCGATGGCTGCCATGATCAATGAGGCCGGCGGCGTGCTCGGCCGGCAGATCGTGATCGAGGCGCGCGATGATGAATCCACCCCCGCGGTGGGCGTGTCCAGGGCCAATGAACTGATCACTGCCGGGGTGTCGGTGGTGATCGAGGGCTGGAACAGCCCGGTCACGCTGGCCATGCAGCCGGTGCTCTCGCGCGCAGGTGTCCTCGACATCACCGCCATCTCCAAGGCCGATCCGATTCTGTCGGGCGAGGGCAATCCGCTGGCCGTGCGCCTGAACAGCTCCAACTCCCAGGATGGTGCGGTCATTGCCGATTACATCGCCAATCGGGCCAAGGCCAGGCGCATTGCGTTCCTGACGCAAAACGATGCCTACGGCAATGGCGCGCAGGCCTCGATCGAAGCCGAGCTCAAAAAGCTGAACTGGTCCTACGAGAAGGTGGCCGAAGAAAAGTTCCCGTTCACGCAGGCTGACTTCCGGATTGCGATGACCAATGTGGTGGCTGCCAAGCCCGATGTCACCATCGCGATCAACGCCAGCGAAGGTCTGGGCATGCCGGCGCTGATCCGTCAGGCGCGCCAGTCTCGTCTGCAAGGCCAGCTGGTGGCCGCAGTGGGCACCATCGCACCGAGCGTGCTGTCGGTGGCCGGCGACGCGGCCAACAACCTGGTCGGAGCCGACATCTATTTTCCTGATGTGGAGCCCTTCGCCTCCAACCCGGTCAACAAGCGTTATGTGGCCAAAGTCCAGGACCAGCACAAGCTGACGCCGGACAAGTTCATGGCCCTGGGCGCAGCCTCCTTGCAGGTCTGGGCCATGGCGGCCAACGAGCTCAAGACCCTCGATCGCGAGGCGATTGCCAAGCGCATTCGGGGCGGCACCTTCAAGGGCACCATCCTGGGTGACATGGTCTTTGCGCCCAATGGTCAGCTGGCCAGCCGTCACTATGTGTTCAAGGTGGCCGGCCAGAAGATGGTGGTCGAGCAGTAAGCCATGCTGGAGGTCGAAAGCCTGGGCGTGCGCTATGGCGCCCTGGTCGCACTCGAAGATGTGAGCTGGCAGGTCAGCGCGGGAGAGTTGCTGGGAATCATCGGCCCCAATGGCGCGGGCAAGAGCTCGTGCTACGACGCAGTCACGGCGATGACCAGCCGCAGTGGCTGCGTGCGGCTCGATGGCGAAGACATCACCGCACTGCCGCCGCATCTGCTCGCAGGCAAGGGCCTCAAGCGTGCGTTTCAGCAGAACGCGTTCTTTCACGAGCTCACCGTGATGGACAACATGCTGGCTGTGATGCATCGGTCAGCGGGGGCTAGCCTGTCGCAGGCCACCTTCATGCCCCTGCAAGCCCATGCGCGGCGTCGTGCGGCGCTTGCCACGGCTGTGGCCACGCTCGAGCGGTTCGGGATCGGGCCCGAGTTCCATGATCGGCTTCCAACCGCCATTCCGTACGGCACGCAGCGCATGCTGTCAGTGGCACTGGCCTTCGGCGAAGGTGCTCGTGCCCTGCTGCTGGATGAGCCGGGTGCGGGGCTGGGTGGCGCCGACATGGATCGGCTGGTGCAGTTGCTGCATGCCCTCAAGCGTGATGGCATCGCCATGGTGGTGATCGAACATCACATGGACCTCATCATGGCGGTAGCCGATCGCATCGTGGTGCTTGACCAGGGCCGCTGCATCGCCCAGGGCACCCCGCGCGAGATCCAGCAGAATCCGGCCGTGATCGAGGCTTATCTGGGGCGCACGCAATGAGCGTGGGGCGCACGCAATGAGTGCCGTGGTCTTGCGGGTCGATGGCCTGACAGTGACTTACGGCGGCAATACCGCCCTGGCGCTCGAGTCGCTCGAAGTGCGGGCCGGCGAAGTGCTGGGCGTGGTGGGCGCCAATGGCGCGGGCAAGTCCACGCTGGTCAATGCCATCGCAGGATGGTCCCGTGGCAAACCCCGTGTGAGCGGGCGGGTTGCACTTGAGGGGCGCGATGTATCAGCTCTGGCGGCGCACCAGCGGGCCCGCGAAGGGCTGTTGCTGGTGCCCGAGGGCAAGCTGGTCTTTGCCGAAATGACGGTCGATGAAAATCTTTCGGTCCCCGGTGGCGTTCGGGTCAGTCCGGGCCGTCGCTACTACGACCGCGACGCGGTGTTCGAGCTGTTTCCGCGCCTCAGGGAGCGTCGTGGTCATCTGGGCGGGCAACTGTCGGGCGGCGAGCGCCAGATGCTGGGCATCGGCCGGGCGCTGATGCTGGGCCCGCGCATGCTGATGCTCGATGAGCCTTCCATCGGCCTTGCTCCCCGCCTGGTATCGGCCGTGCTGCAGACCATGCGCACGCTGGCCAGCGATGGCCTGACCGTGCTGCTGGTGGAGCAAAACGTGCGTGCTGCCATCGAGGTGGTCGATCGCCTGGTGCTGCTTGAACGCGGTCGTGTCGTACTTGAAGGGCCCGCTGCGCAGATGCGCGACGATCCGCGGATTGCCGCCGCCTACCTGGGAACCCACGAGTCGTGAACCTGACCCAACAACTCATCAACGGGCTGGTGCTGGGCCATGCCTATGCGCTGGTTGCCATCGGCTGGACGGTGTTGCTCGGAGTGGCCCGGCTGGTCAACTTCGGCCACGGGCAGATGTACATGCTGGGCGCATTCATGACCTGGTGGGCCATCAGTGGGCTGGGTCTGCCCTATCCCCTGGCGATTGCCGTGGCCATGGGCGTGGGCGCCTGTGTGGGTCTGTTGCTGCAGAAAATCATGCTGCAGGCCACGATGGAGCAGAACCTTGTCTCCATCATGATCATGACGCTGGGCGTAGGCTATGTGTTGCACGGGGCGGCGGCGCTGGTGTTTGGCTCCACCGGTCAGATTCTCGACACGCCGCTGTCGAGCACCGACATCACGCTGGGTGAATCGTTTCTCACCTATCAGGATGCAGCCATCGTCATCGTGGCGATCGTGGTGTTCATCGTGCTCGAGCTGACCCTGGAGCGCACCCGCATTGGCCGACTGGTTCGGATGGTGGCCGAGGATCCCAAGCTCGCCGAGCTCGCCGGCGTGAATGTGCGCAATGTCTACCTGGGTGTGTTCGCCTTCGAGGGCGCAGCCGTGGCGCTGGCTGCGGCGATGGTGGGGCCTCGCACCCCCATCCTCACTTCCATGGGTTTCGATGAAGTGATCATGACCTTTGTCGTGGTGGTGCTCGGTGGCATCGGCAGCGTCTATGGCAGCTACTTTGCGGGTCTGGCACTGGGCCTGTTCACCGCGTTTTTTGGTGCCCTGGTCTCGCCGGCCTACACCACTGCAGCGGCCTTTCTGGTGTTGATCGCCGTGCTGGTGCTCCGACCGGGTGGCCTCGCCACGCGGGCACGCTAAGGGGCGCGCCATGACGCTTTCTCGACGCACGCTCAGCCTGATGGCGCTCGCGCCGCTGGCCTACTTTGCGCCCGCACTGGCGGGCGGTTCGGGCGCGGTTTACAGCGCTGCAGTGTTGATTGCGATCTTTGCGGTCATGGCCTACGGCCTCGACATGATCGTGTCGGATCTGGGCGAGGTGAGCCTGGCGCATACGGTGTTTTTTGCGGTGGGCGCCTACACCACGGCCTTGCTCTCGACCCGGGTCGGGGCGGGCAGCTGGACCACCCTGATGGCCTCCATCGGGATGGCACTGTTCTTTGCGGCGCTGATCGGCCTGATCACCTTGCGGCTTCGCGAGTTTGTGTTCTCGCTGGTGACCTATGCCATTGCCGTGGTGGCCGCCACCCTTGCACAGAACTGGGCCTTTCTCGGGGGTTCGGATGGTGTGCGTGGCATTCCGATGCTGGCGCTTGAATTGCCGGGTGTCGTGCTGCAGGCACGTAATGACCGCGAGCTCTGGCCCTTTGCCTTTGCGCTGCTGGTGATCACGCTCTATCTGATCGATCGCTTCCGTCACTCGCGCCTGGGGTCTGCAGCAGTCATGACCCACCTGAATTCGCGGCTGGCCATCATGTCGGGCATTGATCCGCAGCGCGTGCGGCTGCAGGTGTTTCTGGCCTCTGCGCCCATCACCGCAGCTGCGGGATGGCTCTATGCCTATCAGCGCGCCTATGTCAGCGCCGACATTCTCGATTCGTACTTCCTGATCCTGATGCTGACAGCGGTGGTGCTGCCCGGCCGCCGAATCCTGCTCGGCCCCTTGCTGGCCACGGTGCTGGTGCTTTCACAGGAGAAATTCCTGTCGCTGGGCGGCTATGCCGACAAGATCATCCTGGGCAGCGTGCTGATCGTGGTGCTGGCCGTCTTCCCCAAGGGGCTTGCGGGTCTTTGGGGTTGGGTGGTGGCGCGACGGGGCAGCCGCCCGACCGTGTCTCAGTCGGGCGCGATGCGTTCGGATCAGCCCTAGCTCGAACCGAGCTCAATAGGGGCGGTCGCCCACAATGGCCGCGCGCTCCATCTTGCGGGGCAGTGGCCAGTAGTCCATCACGGCGTAATGCTGCGTGGCGCGGTTGTCCCAGATCGCCACGCTGTTGGGCTGCCATTTGAACCGTACCTGGTACTCCGGGATGCTGGCCTGACTGAGCAGGTAGTTCAACAGCTGACTCGCGCCGGGCGTTTTGTCGAGCCCGTAGCGCACATTGTCCGGCGTGTGATAGTTCACGAAGTGCGTCGTGAAGCTGCACACATTCAAGACCTTCTCTGCGGTCTCGGGGTGGGTTCGAACGACCGGGTGTTCTGCCGGTGGATATTGCGCAGCGAGTTTGCGTCGCGCTTCGGGAGCCATGGCAGCACCGAATGAATGCTCGATGCTGCTGCGCGCGCTCAGGGTGTTGATGCGCTGCTTGATCTCCTCGGGCAGGTTTCGGTAGGCCTCGACCATGTTGACCCAGATGGTGTCGCCGCCGACCTCAGGGCATTCAATGCAACGCAGCACGCAACCCATGGCAGGCGTTTCCCGCCACAAGCCGTCGGAGTGGTAGTTGTTCTCGTAGTTTTCCCGCTTGTCGCTGCGGTAGACCTGCACCAGGCCGGGATGATCCGGGTTACTGCCCGCAACCGGGTGATCCTCCAGTTCGCCAAACCGGCGCGCAAAGGCCACATGCTCGGCGCGCGTGATGTCCTGATCCCGCAAAAAGATCACGCGGTGCTTGAGGAGTGCTGCCTTGAGCTGTGCAAACAGGTCGGCGTCGCGCGAGGCATCGCCCAGATTCACGCCTGAGATCTCGGCGCCGATCACGCGTGTGAGGGGTCTGATATTCATGGCACTGTCCTAAATGACGAAGATCGAGGAGCCTGTGGTCTTGCGGCCTTCCAGATCGCGGTGCGCCTGAATCGCATCTTGCAGGGCATAACGCTGGTTGATCTCGATGCGGATACGACCTGACGCCACATGCCCAAAGAGCTCATCAACCAGGGACTGCTTCTCAACCGGGTCGGCGATGTAATCAGCGAGCGCTGGCCGAGTCAGAAACAGCGAACCCTTGCGCGGCAGGATGGCGGGATCAACGAGCGGAATCTTTCCTGAGGATGTGCCCACGCAGACCATCAGACCGCGCCGCCTGAGGGAGTCGAGCGATGCATCGAAGGTGGCCTTGCCCACGCTATCGAAGACCACGCTCACGCCCACGCCATCAGTCAGTTCGCGCACCCTGCGGGCCACGTCTTCACGGCTGTAGTCAATGATGTGGTCACAGCCATGGGCGCGGGCCACATCGGCTTTCGTCTCGGTCGATACCGTGCCGATCACGGTCAGCCCCAGCAGCTTGGCCCACTGTGAAACGATCAGGCCCACACCGCCCGCCGCCGCATGCAGCAGGATCGTCTCCCCCGCCTTGAAGGGATAGATCCGCCGACACAGGTAGGCCGCCGTCAGGCCGCGCATGGTCATGGCAGCCGCCTGCTCACAGCTGATCGTATCGGGCAGCTTGATGAGGACGCTTGCATCGAGCAATCGCTCGGTGCTGTAGGCCCCCAGCGTATTGGTGAAGCCGGTGTAGGTCACCCGGTCGCCCACGGCAAAGCCCGTGACACCAGGGCCAAGCGCCTCGATGCAACCCGAGGCCTCATTGCCAATCCCACTGGGTAGTGGGACCGGGTACATCCCGCTGCGAAAGTAGGTATCGGCAAAGTTCAGACCCACGGCGAGGTGCCGTATGCGGACCTGACCCGGGCCAGGAGCGCCGACATCCCTGCGCTCAATGCGCAGAACCTGCGGCCCGCCGGTTTCATGGAAGGTGACAACCGTACTCAAGATGATCTCCTGCGTGCTTCAGTCCTCAAGATGATCCCCTGCGTGCTTCAGTCGAGCTTGAGGTTCAGATCGGCGGCGATTGACTTCCAGGTCTGGCTGTCGCGCGCAATGATTCGTCTGAACTCGTCGGCCGATTTGTTGGGGGGAGGCTCGAAATTCAGTCCCTCCATCCGCTTTGCCGTTTCGGCAGATTGCAGGATGCGGTTGATTTCGCGATTGAGCTGTTCGGTGATCGATGCGGGCAGGCCTGCAGGGCCGAGCACACCGAACCAGCCCACCGCCTCGAACGGATGGCCCTGCTCGCCCATGGTGGCAATGGCAGGCGTTCGGGGCACGCGCACGGTGCCACTGATGGCAATGCCCTTCACCTGCTTTGACTCCAGCATCGGCACGGGTGTGCTCGGGTCAGCCCAGCCGATCTGCAGGACGCCGGAAGCCAGGTCCTGAAGGATCTGCGGGGTGGTCTTGTAGGGCACATGGTCCATCTGCAGGCCAGCTTGCTTTTTCAACCACTCGGTCGTGAGATGGCCCGAGGAGCCCTCTCCCCAGGTGGCGTAGGTGAAGCGGTTCGGGTTGGCTTTAACCAGGGCCACGAGCTCTTGCAGGGTGTTGGCCGGAACATTTCTGTTGACCATGAGAATGATGCCCCCCACGGCGGTCTGAGCGATCGGCGTGAGGTCCCGGGCCGGGTCGTGGTTCATCTTCGTCAACACGGCGGGTGTGACCGCGATGAACGAGGCGTTGGAATAGAGCAGGGTGTAGCCGTCGGGCTTGGCTCGAGCCACCAGCTGGCCGGCCACCATGCCGCTGGCGCCGGGCTTGTTGTCGACAACGATCGGCTGACCCAGGGCCGAACCCAGCTTGTGGGCCAGGTCGCGAGCCATGATGTCGACGCCCGACCCGGCGCCCGAGGCCACCACAAGCGTGATGGGTCGTGTGGGCCAGGGCTCCCGGGTCTGAGCCAGAGCGGCTGCGGGCAGGCAGGCCAGGCCAGCCAGAATGCTGCGGCGGGCGACGGTGAGTGGCTTGTTCACAGTGCGTGGCTTGTTCATATGGGTCTCCTCGGGGCTGCTTCGTCGGCCATCGCCGCTCGCAATCTCAAAAGGTTGGGTGCGCAAACTCAAACCGCCGGCTACGCAAACTCAAACCGGCAGGCACGCAAACTCAAACCGGCAGGCATGCAAACTCAAACCGGCAGGTGCTCAAGCGGGCTTGCGCAGGAAGCCCTGATGGGCGCCCGGGCGGTTCGGTGCGAAGCCGTTCTCGCGCAGGGTCTCTTCGACGGTCTCGTAAAACACGCCAATCTTCTGGATGTCCCGGGCCTGCTGGGCAGTGGCGATGGGTCGGCCCAGCTCACTCGAGATGCGAACGAGCTGTCGAATCTGTTCGACGGTGCTCATCTTGCCGGAGCGGGTGGGATTCCAGATCACGTCCTCGATACCGCATCGCACATGCAGACCCAGAGCGATGCCGATGGTGTTGATCGGCAGCACATTGCGTACCGAGCTCTCGACCGTGAGCACCGTACCGTCGGGCACTGCGCGCAGCATGTGGGTCATGTTGTAGATATTGGCCTGGTCCATGCCGCCGCTGATGGCCACCCAGTTCATCACCAGCGGGCCCTTGTAGACACCGCGGCGAATGAGGCGCTCGATCGACTCGAAGCTGCTCATGTTGTAGACCTGAAACGCGCTCTGAATGCCAGCCGCCGAAAGGCGTCGGATGTGCTCCTCGTACCAGCTCGGGTTGGAGGGCACCACCATGTCCTTGTAGGTGGAGTACAGATGCGGAAAGCCGCGTGAGAGACCCTCGAAGTCATCCACGCCGGCATGCTCGGTCACATTCATCTGCGAGGTATTGACCGTCACCGTGACCTGATCCGGCTTGGGGTCGAGTTCGGCCAGCATGTGGCGGGTATCGTCGCTCAGCCACTTGGCAGGCTGGCCTTCTTCAGGCGCAAACGAGATCGAGCCGCCGACCTGGATCACCATGTCGGGAACAGCCTTGCGCACCCCGGCAATCAGCTCGTTGAATCTCGAGAGCCTTTTGCTGCCTTTGCCGTCTTCTTCGCGCACGTGCAGGTGCAGCACGGTGGCGCCCGCTTCGTAGCAGTCCACGGCCTTCTGGATCTGGTCGGCCATGGTGATGGGAATGTCCTCAGGGAAGTCTTCGGGAATCCAGCCTGGTGCGTAGGGCGCTGCCGTGATGATCAGGGGCGGCTGGTTCTCGGGATACAGGTGGCCGTCGAGGAAGTTCATGGGGCGATGTCAATGGGCTGTTTCGGTCGCCGCAGTATCGAGGCCATCGACTCTTGTGGTTTGCCCGATTGGGACATGCACTTGCTATATTGGGCGTCATGGCTGACTCCAGATCGATGACCCCTGCTGCCGCACCCCGTCTGATGCGCAGTGCCAGCTTGAGCAATTACGTGGAGCTGGTTCGTTCGATGGATCGCGATCCCGCCCCTTTTTTGCGGGCCGTGGGTCTGAGGGCCCGCGATCTGGCCGATCCGCAAGCGATGATTCCGCGCGATGCCGCCCGCGAGTTGCTCGAAATGACCGCGCGCGCCACGCGAACCGAAGACCTTGCGTTGCGCCTGGCTGCGCAACGCAAGTTGTCGACACTCGGGCCCATCAGTCTGGTGTTGCGTGAGGAGGCGTCGGCTCGGCAGGCCATCGATACCCTGTGTCGCTATCTCAAGCTGGTGAATCCCTCCCTGATTCTGGTGGTCGAGGAGACCAAGGACTGGGTCATCATTCGCGAAGACCTGTTGCCCAGCCCCGGGCTGTCGATGCGCCAGTCGGTGGAGCTGGCGGTGGGCACCCTGCATCGCATGCTCTGCGATCTGGTCGGCCCCGACTGGAAGCCGCGTGAGGTCTGCTTCACACACCGCCCGCCGGAGCAATTGCAGGCGCATCGCGCGTTTTTCGGTCGCATGCCCAAGTTCAATCAGGAGTTCAATGGCCTGATCTGTGCAGCTGCAGACCTGTCGCGTCCTCGCGTGCTCAATGATCCGGGAGCGGCCGCTCTGGCCAGAAAACTTCTGGAGTCGGCGCTGCGGGCTGAGGCCGATAGCATTCAGGATCTGTGCATGCAGACCATCCGGGCGCTGTTGCCGGGCGGGGATTGCAGTGCCACTCAGGTGGCCCGGCTGCTGCGCCTGGATCGTCGCTCCATTCACCGACAGCTCGCCGCGCAGGGCTTGTCGTACATGCAGCTGCTGGATCAGGTGCGCATCGATCTGGTCAAGCGCCATCTGGGCGAGAGCGACCTCGCCTTGAGTGAAGTCGCAGGACTCCTTGGATTTGCAAGGCTCAGCAGCTTCGGTCACTGGTTTCAGAGTCAGTTTGGATGCAGTGCTTCACAATGGCGCCAGAGCCAGCCCTGATAACCCAGGCAAACCCGAAGCGATTACCTGCCGATCTGCATGCCGATGATCCCGCCAGAAAAATCGACCTTCAGGCGCATCGCGTTATGATCCCGGATGGTGGCGTCGGATCGATCCATATTGGGCGGCTCACCTCGGTAGTACAGAGCATCTCGGTTCCGGTGCTGATTGCTCAGGCTTGGCGTAGCGCTAGCAACGGCGTTGGGCGTTCTGATCGAATCTCCGGTGATGCTGCTGCTGGTGGTGTGGGCAGTCGCAGCAAGGGCTGAAGGGATCAACGATAAATTCAAGGTGATTCGGGCTGGTGACGTATCAAGAGATCCGCGAGACAGGCCTGATCTCTTTGGGAAATATAAAACGCTCGAAGTTCGATTCGTGGTGGAGTTTTTGTATTGTCGCTGAGGGGCAATCAAAAGACTCGCTGTATAAGTCTTTATTTAGTGAGAAAAAGCACCGTGTCCAAGCTTTCGGCTGTATTCAGAATTGCAATCTTGGGTTTCTCGCTTGTGGCAGCCCAACAAGCCACCGCTCAAGCGTCAACCCCCACCACCGGACTAGCTTGTGCAAAACCGGGCGCTCTTGGCAATTCGGTCTACCTCAGCACAGGCGCTGCCCAGGCAATCCCTCGCTTTCAGGTCAATTTGACTGATTCGGAACCCACACACGCGGTGAAAAACGACTTCTCAACCGCTGTCTACATTGGATCGCCGGGGTATTCAGACTATGTGCCGTCTTCGGTTGCAAATTTGGTTGATCCGACCGGGCTGTTTCGGCAAGACTATTTTCCGGCGGGAGATCCGGTTGGAACAATTGGAACAAAGATCTCGATCAACGGTGTAGAAAAGCTCATGGCACGAACCGAGCCTTGGTATCAACCGCTGCTGTTTAATCTATCTGGAAGTAGGTCAAAAACGATATATATTAACTCTGCACTAACGCAAGAGGGGCAGGGTTTCAACGTTGCATACGCCGGTTGGTGTGATGTTGCATTCGCAGCAACGCCCGGGTATGTAACTAGGCAGGATCTGATAATGGCAGTTAATGATCCATTAACAATCGATCTTATTAAATTTGGGCTCTCCAAAGACCAAAATCCAAGCAAGCAGTATTTTACTCTTGCCAATCTTGAGCTTGTGGGGGTGAATCTGTCATTTTTATTCAATGAACTCAAACTGGTCCCGCGGCAGCCGTCAACTCTCAATCATACCAAATCCCTGAAAATGCTGGGCGGGCGTGTTTTGGAGTCGAATGTAGGTGAGACGGTGATATTAAAACTCATCGATAGTTCGATCAACTTCGGTCAAATCGGGTTTTTTGGTGCCGACGCCAGGGGTGCGCAATCAAATCTTATTTCAATTGCGTTTTGGGCGGCGGTTGATCCTTCAGATGCATCGAAGAATACCAGTTCGCTTTCGTTTGAATCTAATAACAGTGCTTTGGGCAATGGTGCGCGGGTTCAGGTTTTCGTTGACCAAAACGCAAGTCTTAATATCAAGCAAAGCGGCATCTTGGACAAGCCTTTAACGGTCACGGGTGTTGCTGGAGATCAATCTTTCTTTGTTGCAACCCCCTGGGAATTTTACCTGGGAAATAATGCAAAATTGCTGTTTTCAGATGCATATATCGATTTTCATTACAACAGGTTTATTCCGCAGACAGCAATCCCTGTTCTGTCGAGCATGACACTGAGCGATCGTGCAGAGCTTCGCTTGGACAAATCAAATATTTTTCTTGGGGGGTTGAATTTACGCAAGGGCGCGTCGAATTTGACGAAGCCCGAGGCGACGGTGAAAGTGAACAATAACAGTCTTCTTGCGCTTGAATTTGTGCAGGTGAATTCTGGTGTCCTTAATTTCGAGAGCGATCAATCTGCAGGTTTTAATATCGGTGGCCTGGTTCTTAGCGACGCAGACGTCAAATTTTCCGGGGAGAGGACCCGGCCGAAGCCCAGGCCTGGTGTTCAAGCTGGGCCTGTTGTTCAAGCTGAGCCTGATGTTCGAGGTGTGGAGTTTAATTCGACGAGTACCCTAACTGTTGACGGCTTTTATTCTACCGGTCTGTCATTCGGAAAAGTTGTCATAGGTGGGGGTGGGTCTGATCGTTTGACGATTAATATCGCTCAGAATGCTCCGCGCCCCGGCTTTGCGCCAATATCGTTTGGCGGTTTTAGTGCTATCAGCGCCGCAAGCCTACCTACAGTGATCAATCTTTCGCCAAATTCATCCCTTCTTATTTCAGGGCGCACGGAGTCCTTGATCCCCGATGGCAGTCGGCCGGAAAGGGAGAAGCAATATCAGGTCGATATAAACCTGGGTGCACGTACGACAGTTGATTTTTTTGGTGGATCAAGGCCACAGCCAGTCTTTACCGTGGCAGGCTATAAGGATTATGTCCCTCTTTCTTTCCAGCCGATCAACCTGGGGCCTTTCAATTACAACCTCAAGGGGAGTGAGGGATCAGCGAACATCTTCTACGAGGCTTTTTTGAATCCTGGTTTTGGTAATGACCTGACAGGCGTTGCTACTCTGAACGCCGACACTGATTCAAGAGTTTTTGTCGGAGACTCCTGTGTAACGAACGATATTTCCACGTGTATCTGGAAGCGAAATATTTCAAGTCTTAAAATTCCACAGTTGTTCGGAAGTTTTGCTTCTTTCTATTATGACATCAGTTTGGATTCCTCCGGGCTTCCGATTAATGACAAGATTTCTACAACCCGTGCAGATCTTAATTTTGCAAATTTTGTGGTTGACCTCGTCCCCACACCCGGGTCAAATAAGTTTCCATCCGCGCAAGAACTGGATGGTCAGACCTTTTATCTACTTGAAACTTCAGATATCCCCAATTCTGTGATAAGGCCCAACCCCGAGTTGATTGCCGGGAATTCCATCCCAGCTGCAACTCGGTTGTTTTTTATTGGGAATCCCGGAATTACCAAGCAAGTGATTATTGGTGCGCAAACCGACTTGGGTCAGTTGCAGAGAAGGGTTGGCTCCCGAAACCAGCGTGGACTCGCTCAATCCCTGTCTCTGACGGGGCCGGTTAGTGGCAATCCGAACACTCCCATTCCATTTACCGCTGCGCATCAGGGCATTGCGCTTTCATCAGGGGTGTCGCTTGCTACTGCGTTGTCGACACTGAATGGTCCTCAGTGGGATCTGCTCAGTAAGCAGCATGGTGAGCCCTTTGCATCTTTCATGACGGTGGGCCTCGAGCAGAGCCTGATGGCGGCAAATATGGTGATGAACCATGCAACGGGGTCCGGCGAGTTCATCAACAAGTCGCTGGCTGGACTTCCTGTTGGAAAGCGCGATGTCGCTGGTGCGGTTAACGAGCGCAAACGTCCGCGACAGCGCTTGTGGGGTGATCTGCAATACTCCAAAGGCTCAGTGAAGTCGCAGGGAGACCTGGCGGGCTACAAATATCAGGTTGGAGCGATGATTTTTGGCTCTGATTTCTTTGAGTCCGAATCGACGACAGCCGGCGCATTCACTGCCCTCGGTTTTTCTGACATGTCCGAACATGATTTTGTCAATTCGAGCTTTCGATCAACCGGTTTGAATTTCGGTGTTTACGGTCGACACAGTCTCCCCAAGGACGTCAACCTCACGGCCACGCTTGGAGTGAATTACAGCTTCATCGATTCGCGACGGAATATTCCCAACGTTGGAAGCTTCCAGGGTGGCAAGCTGACGAGTGATTACAACAGTTGGGGTGGTTTCGCAGGGCTTAGACTCGATCGCTCCTATCCACTGTCGAGCAAGCGCTCCTACATCACACCAGTGGTCGAGTTGAGCTACGCGCGCCAGTCTTTCGAGTCAGCTGCTGAAAGGGGCAGTCGCGATGTGGGTTTCAACCTTGGATCCGGTCGTGCCGACGCCCTGCTAGCCGGTCTTGGTTTTGATGCGTCGCATGCCTGGGAATACCAGGGCAATGTGTTCGCCATCGATGCATTGGTCCGTTACGAGCATGACTTTTTTGCCAACAGCAATCCCCATCATTCGCTCAATAAGCAGTCGCAGCTCACGAACCAATTCTCCACGGTCTATGCAATTGACAGGGGTGCGAACGGTTTGAGTGCCGGTTTGGCTCTGACCATGATTCTGAGTGAGAGTGCGAGTTGGGGGATGGGCTATAAATACTCAAGCTGGTCCCATGGTACTCAGCATCAGTTCGGCGCTAACTTGACCGTCAGATGGTGACTTCGTATCTCGTCAAGTCCTGAAGACGCTCACCTCTTCCACCAGCCGTGCCGACTGGTTCTTGAGGCTTTCGGCAGCAGCCGTGCTTTCTTCGACCAGGGCGGCATTCGATTGCGTGACGTGGTCCATCTGGGCCACGGCATCACTCACCTGCAAGATGCCCGAGGCCTGTTCCCGGCTGGCCAATGTGATCTGCGAGATGAGGTCGGCCACGCGCTCGACCTGGGTCACGATGTCGCGCACCTGGGCACCGGCTTCATCCACCAGCTGGCTGCCCGACTCCACCTTGCTCACGCTGGTGTTGATCAAGGCCTTGATCTCATGGGCGGCGGCCGCGCTGCGTTGAGCGAGCGTGCGCACCTCGGAAGCGACGACCGCAAAGCCCCGGCCCTGCTCGCCTGCACGCGCCGCTTCTACGGCCGCGTTGAGTGCGAGGATATTGGTCTGAAAGGCGATGCCATCGATCACGCCGATGATGTCGTTGATGCGGTTTGAGCTCGCAGCAATTTCCTGCATGGTCGAGACCACCTGGGCCACCACATCACCGCCTTGCGCGGCGGCTTGCCGTGCGCCGGCCGCCAGCTCGCTCGCCTGCACTGCGGCAGCCGAATTGTTCTGAACCGCCGAGGTGAGTTCTTCCATCGAGGCTGCGGTTTCTTCAAGATTGGCCGCCTGCGATTCGGTGCGCTGGCTGAGATCCGCGGTACCCATGGCAATCTCGATCGACCCGGTCGAAACCGATTCGGCGGTCTTGCGGACCTCACCCACGATGCGCGCGAGGTTGTCATTCATCTGCTGCAGGGCCTGCATGAGGCTCGCCATCTCGTCGCGCCCGGTCTCTGGCATGCGCACGGTGAGGTCGCCCTGGGCGATGGTCCTGGCCCAGTCGACGGCCTGCGCCAACGGCCGCGTGATCGATTTTGTGACCGCCCAGCCCACCAGGATCGACAGCAGAATGGCTGCCGCGATGAGCGCCACGGTTTGCCACACCACGCTCTGATAGGTGCTGCCCGCTTCGGCATGCACCTCGCCCGCGACACGCAGCTGCAGGGTGATGAGCTCGGCAATCTTTTCGCTGATCGGGTCGACCGTGTCGTACAAAGGCCCATCGAATGCGCCGAGTTGGCCCGCGATCTTTCC
>JBKCEY010000086.1:0-3682 GCA_046304115.1 Burkholderiales bacterium
TCCGGCGGCATCGGTGACCATGAAGGTCATGTTGGAGCGCCCCCCGGCAATCAGCTTGAACTGCAGCGGCGGGGTGATGTCGGTGTGATCGGCCATCCAGGCGGTGACCCGGCCGGCATCAATGCCGGCGACCGAGCCGGCGTTCTGGGAAGCTGGTGCAGCGTTCATGGCATTCATCTCATCGTCAGGGCAGTGACCAAAAGGCCCGCGTTTCAATCCGTGCGGTGCCGCAGGCCTCGTCTGTTCAGTTCAGAGTCGACCTTTGTCGAGGTCCAGAAATCCGCGGGCCACATTGACCCGCAACACATCGCTTTCGCCTTCCACCAGACGGCTTGCCCGCAGCCGTCGGATGGCCGCCTCCAGAGGATGTCCCACCACCAGGGCTTCGCCGCCAGTGAGTTGGATGGCGTTGTCAATCACCTCGTGGGCGACTTCGCTTGCAAAGACCTTGGCGGCGATGCTTTCGTTGACCGCCGGGTCACCTGAATCCACCAGACGGGCGGTGCGATACACCGTGGAGCGGGCTGCATAGGCCTGGATGCGCAGATGCCCGAAACGCAGACGGATACGATCGGACTCTGCAAGCGGGCCATCCCGGCGCGGCTTGCGCAGGGTTTGAGCCAGCTGATCGAGGATCCAGCCAATGGTGCCCACACAATCGGCTGCGACGGCGCGGCGTACCGCACTGATCTTGTGGATGGCCTGGGAGCGACCTGCGCCGGGCGCACCGATGGCGTGGTTGCGGGGCACACGAGCAGCCTCGAAAACGAAGGCCGCATGGTGACTGCCATCGAGCGATTCAAAGCGCCGCTCGATGCGTACGCCTGGCGTGTCGGTATCGATGACCACCATCGCCGGGCCCTGGCCTTCGATGTCCACCAGCGCCACCAGAAAGTCGGCCTGTGCGCCCTGCGTCACATAGGACTTGCGTCCGGTGATGACCAGTTGGTCGCCTTCGACCTGAGCCCAGGTCGGGCGCGGCATGCCGGCCGGCTCTGTGAAGGCAAAACCCGACCGCTTGTCACCGGCCAGCAGGGGCAGCAGGTGAGTGCTGCGCAAAGGCTCGCCCACGCCGGCCAGCAGACCGGCCTCGGCGCCAAACCAGCCTGCCCAATGCCCGACGCCCTCGAGGGCGAGGGTCTCGCGGGCCACGAGCAGCGCCAGCGCGCCGGTCTCGGGGGCCTGGGTCAGACCGTAAAGGCCTGCGCTGCGCGACAGTGCCCGGACCGCTTCGGTACGCCCCTTGCGCTGTGCATCGTCAAGACCCCGAAGCGTCGGGGCTGTCCAGTCGCGGGCCGCACTGCGAGCGGCGTCGCGGGAGCGTTCGCGCAGTGCGACCAGCGCCTCGGGGAGCTGGTCGGGCATTTCAGCCGACCTGCTGCATGCGCAGCACGCTCGGCGGGCCGTCCATGAAGGCGCCCATCTCGCGACCGATGGTCTTGAAGTGGTCCATGCCGCGATGTGCCTTCATGGCGTCTTCATCCTTGTAACGCTCCATGAAGACATAGGTGCTGGGGTCTTCACCCTTGTTGAGGGTGTAGAGCATGCAGCCCGGCTCGTTGGCATTGACGGCGGCGACCAGACGCAGGGCGGTGGCTTCGAAGGCGGCTTCCTGGCCAGCCTTGACCTTGATGGTGGCAACAATGCTCTGGATCATGTTGGTCTCCTTGTGTGTGATGGGTTGTGACCAGAGTCTACATGGACGGACGTCGGGATTCCCCGTCCTGTAGAGCATCCGGTTCATGAAAGAACCCTGAAAAGCCGCCTTCGACCCTCGCGGTAAGATCAGCGCGCAACTTTCGAAATGACAAGGAGACGACATGTCCGCGCCTTCCGCGCCGGCCAAGATGGTGCCGGCAGCCACCCCCACCAGTCAGCCTTTCTGGGATGGCACCCAGGCCGGTGAGCTGCGCCTGCAACACTGCACTGACTGCGGTCACCATTTCCTTTACCCCCGACTGAGCTGTCCGCACTGCGGAAGTCGCAAGACCGATTGGGTGCGTGCGACAGGGCGCGGCACGCTCTATTCCTTTGTCATCAGCCATATGGCCGCACCCGGCTGGCAGGGCGAGACGCCCTATGTGATCGCTGTCGTGCAGCTCGAAGAAGGCCCGCGCATGCTCTCCAATCTGGTGGGTGTGCCGGCCGAACCGGCCGCGCTCGTGCTCGACATGTCCCTGGAGGTCACCTTCCAGGCCCGAGGCGACAAGATGTTGCCGCTCTTCAAGCCTGCAGGAGCCGTGCAATGACCCCCCGCATGAAGATCGCGATTGCCGGCGCTGCCGAGACCGATCTGGGCGCGTTGCCCAACCTGTCCGAGCTCGACCTGCGGGCCGATGCAGCGCACCGCGCGCTGGCCGATGCCGGACTCACCATCCGGGATGTCGATGGCATTACCAGTGCCACCGAATCTCCGATCGATGTGGCGCACTATCTGGGCATCACGCCCAACTGGTACGACGGCACCTCGGTGGGAGGCTGCTCCTTTCTCGTGCATGTGCGTCATGCGGCTGCAGCCATCCGTGCGGGCCTGTGCCACACGGTCCTCGTGTTGCACGGCGAATCGGGGCGCTCGCAGGTCGGTCGTCCGCCCCGGGTTCGTTTGCCGAGCAGCCCGCTCGGTCAGTTCGAGTTGCCCTACGGGGCCTTCGCGCCGCCCAACATGTTCACCCTGCCGGTGATGCGCTTTCTGAAGGAGACCGGACAGACCATCGAGGATCTGGCCGAAGTGGTGGTGGCGCAAAGTCACTGGGCTGATGGCAACCCGCGGGCGAGTCGCAACAAGCGGCTCACGCAGCAGGATGTGATGAGTGCGTCCATGATCGCCTGGCCCTTCACCAAGCTCATGTGCTGTGTGGTGACCGATGGCGGAGGCGCCCTGGTGATCACCAGCGCCGATCGCGCCAAGGACATGAAGACCGCCGGCAAGACGGTCTGGCTCCTGGGTTCGGGCGAGGCCTGCGACAGTCCGATGGTCTCGATGATGGATGACATGACCTCATCCAAGGGCTTCAGGATTGCAAGCCGTCAGGCCTTTACCGAGTCAGGCATTCGGCATGCCGATGTTGATCATCTGATGGTCTATGACGCCTTCGCGCATCTGCCGCTCTACGGCCTTGAGGATCTGGGTTTCGTGGGGCGCGGGGAATCGGGGGCCTTCATTCGTGAAGGTCATACCCGACCGGGTGGCAAGTTGCCGATGAACACCAGTGGCGGCGGCATCCTGTACACCCACACAGGCATGTACGGCATGTTCGCCATTCTGGAGGCCGTGAGGCAGTTGCGCGGCGAGGCCTTCCGTCAGGTTCCTGATGCGAAGACCAGTGTGGTGCAGGGCGTGGGTGGCATGTTCACGGCCGCGGCCACGCTGGTGCTGTCCAACCAGGAGCCCTGAGTCTGCAGATTGGCGCCCTGAATTCAGCGCCCCGACGATGGATCAGCCCTCGAGGCTGCGGACCAGCGCCTTGATCAGGCCCGCCACCTGCGCCGGGTCTTCCATCGGCAGGAAGTGGCTGCGATCGGCAATGAGTCGGTCGTGGCCCAGTCTGAATTCTCCGGCGAGCTCCGGCCAGGTCGGCGAATAGGAGTAATCGAAGGGATCGGCATCGGGCGTGCGCGGGCGCGCCCGAAACACCCACACCCGAAAAAGCAGGGCCCCGATTCTTGCAAATAACGTGGCATT
>JBKCEY010000087.1:0-904 GCA_046304115.1 Burkholderiales bacterium
GATCACCGATGGGCGCTTTTCGGGTGTGTCGCACGGCATCCTGATCGGCCATATCTCGCCCGAAGCCGCGCGCGGCGGGCCGATCGCCGCGGTGCGCGATGGCGACACCATCGTGATCGATCCGGTGAGCCGCAGGCTTGATGTGATGCTGAGCGATGACCAGATCGCGCAGCGTATGAAAAGCTGGGCCCCGCCCGATCATTCGGCCACGGTGCAGCGCGGTTCGGTGCAGGACAAGTACATCCGCCTGGTGTCGTCGGCGCATGAGGGCTGCGTCCTCTGAGACTGCTCGGCGTGATGAGAGGATCCACATCGCTCGAGTGTCAGTCGAGCAGGGCCACCTGATCACCCGGCTGCGCGGTGCAGTCATCGTCGAGCGTAGAGCCGTTGTCGCGCAGCACGATATGGACTGCAGTCATGCAGACCTCGATCCTGCGCACACCGGGGAGATGGGCAATCACATGCGTGGCGATCGACTCGGGCATGCTCACCCGCAACCGGTTCTGCGCAAGATCTTCGGGCGGATGATCGTCCAGGCTCAGCCAGGGGATGCGCCCCGCAAACCAGGTGATGAGCGGATTCCCGAGTGTGAAGCGAGTGGGCTCGTAGCCTTGCGCCCGCAGTAGCGCCTGGGCGTTGACGCGCAGACTTGGGGCTTGCTCCGGCGAAAGGCCTTGCGGCTGCAGCGCGAATGCCAGCAGCTCGGCCAGCCACTGGTTGCAGTTCTGGAAGAGGGTTCTGAAGGCATGCGCATTGGCCGTGTAGCGGCTGCCGAGCAGGCCCAGCGCGGTGGGGCTGTGCAGGGCCAGCCGCTTCAGGCGTTCCGTCACCGCGGCGGCGTTCACGACCGACGCTCCAGGGTTGGGGTGACTCGTCGGCTGCAGGTCGCTCGTAGGGCCTACGG
>JBKCEY010000088.1:0-5780 GCA_046304115.1 Burkholderiales bacterium
AGGCGGCTCATCAGCGCGGACTCTGGCCTGCACCAGCAGTGGCCCCTGGCGCGCAAGGATCTGGCGGGCGATCGACTCGCAACCTGCCAGGTCATCGCAGACCAGGGCCTCGCGCAGACCGAACCCCCGGGCGACTGCCACCAGATCGGTGCCCAGCGCAGTGTGGCTGCGCTGCATGCCGGTCTCGCCATAGTGGCCGTTATCGAGGACCACAATCGACAGATTGGCGGGCTGCTTGGCCGCAATCGTGGCCAGACTGCCGATGCCCATGAGCATCTCGCCATCCCCGGTGATCACCACCACCGACTGATCAGGCCGGGCCAGAGCCAGCCCCAGCCCGATAGGCGCGGCTCCGCCCATGGCGCCCCAGAGATAGAAATTGCGGTCGCGCTCACCCGCCGCAAAGACATCGTAGGCCGAAGAGCCCAGACCCGTCACGACCAGCGCATCGGGGAGGTGCTGCAGCAGGCTTGAAACAAAAACACGTCGATCCATCACGGCGGAAGCTTCCATCGTTGACTTGTCCATCGAGGGCTTTTTGGTCACTTGCGAGCCCAGTTCTTGCGTCCGATCAGGCGCTGGCTGAGCAGCACGGCCACCCGGCCGCCGGCCAGGAAGGCCTCATCCAGTGCCGCGCTGACCAATTCCTCGACCTCATCCGCATGGGAGGCACGCACCACATGCACGCCCATCAACTCGAGCGCTGCCTGCGTGGTGCGGCCCATCGGCCCCTGCCAGGGATTGAACTCCGCATGCTCCCCACGCATCGTCACCAGCGTGAGAAAGGGAATATCCGCCGATTGCAGCAGCGAGAGCATGTTGATGCAGTTGCCTACCCCACTGCTTTGCATGAGCAGCACCGAGCGCTGGCCCCCGAGCCAGGCACCGCAGGCCAGTGCCACGCCCTCTTCCTCGGTCGTGAGCACGATGTCCTGGATGTCGGGATCGGCCACGGCACAGCGGATGACATGGGCATGGCCCGCATCAGGCACATACGCCACCTGACGCACATCCCCTGCCTTGAGAACCCGGAAGATGGCCTGTTGCCAATCGGGTGCCAGCGATGGATCGATCGCGTTCAAGGTCTTTGCTCCTCACAACGAATGCAAAACGAGATCATAGAATGAAGCCCTTGCCTGAAGGATTTCATGATGTCTGATCAAACCGCTTCACCGGGCGAAGCCGAACGGTTTTTCAGCCCTGCCGTGATTCAGTTGCGCCAGGACCTCGCGCTGGCCCTGCGCGCCGCAGCCCATCACGGACTGGCCGAAGGCGTGTGCAACCACTTCAGCCTGGCCCTGCCGGGTGACGACACGCGCTTTCTGATCAATCCGCGCGGCCTGCTCTGGAGCGAAGTTCAGGCTGATGACATCGTGATGATCGACGTGCGGGGAGAGCGCCTCGCAGGGCGTCATGCGGTGGAGCCAACAGCCATGTTCATTCACGCCGCCATTCACCGACTGTGTGGCAAGGCCTGCGTGCTGCATACCCACATGCCTCATGCCACGGCGCTCACCCTCACCACGCAGCGGGCCCTGGACACAACGCTCTCTCAGAACGCCATGCGCTTTCATGGCCGCATTGCCGTGGATGAGCATTACAACGGGCTCGCGCTCGATGCCTCGGAGGGCGAGCGGATCGCGGGTGTGATGCATCGTGCCGACGTTGCATTTCTGGGCAATCATGGTGTGGTGGTCTGCGGCGAGCGCATCGACCATGCCTATGACGACCTCTACTACCTCGAGCGCGCCTGCATGATGCAGGTGCTGGCCCAGGGCAGCGGCAAGCCGCTGGCACCAACCTCAGCAGAGCTCGCTGAGCGCGTGATGCGTCAGACGCTGGGCGAGCGCCTGCAGTCGGAGCTGTTCTTCGAGGCGCTGCGGCGTGTGCTCTAGCCTATCCTGAGTGCTGCTGCGTGCTCTTTCACTCCATGTACTGAGACGTTGCGCGAGCAGAATCGGTTGCAAAGCAACGCAACGCAACGCAGCACAACACAACACGATACGACACGACACGACACGACACGACAAAGCGCAGGCATTGAACCGCGCTCAGTCGCAGCGAGCCGTCATGCCGCCATCGACCACGATCTCGGTGCCGGTCACAAAGCGGGCCTCGTCGCTCGCCAGAAACAGCACGGCGGCGGCGGTATCGCGACCATCGCCCATGAAGCCCAGCGGAATGCGCTTCTGACGGGATTCCAGCAGGGCCTGCACATCGCCACCCGTGCGCTGTTTGGCCAGACGCACCTCCACCATGGGCGTATGCAATTGGCCGGGCACCACCGTGTTCACCCGGATGCCGTGAGGCGCGTGCTGCACGGCCACGACCTTCGAGAGCTGGATCACACCGGCCTTGGTGGCGGCATAGGCCACCTGCGCACTGCCCGACCATCGAATCCCCGAGGCCGATGCAATGTTCACCACCGCACCGGACTTCTGCGCAATCATGTGGGGCAGCACATGCTTGCAGGCCAGAAAGACACTCTTGAGATTGACGTCGATCTGCATGTCCCAGGCCTCTTCGCTGAGTTCGATCGGCCCGCCCGCGGCCGAGCCGCCCACATTGTTGACCAGCACATCGATGCGGCCGAACTGATCCATGCAGACCTTGACCATGTCGGCCACCGCGGCGCTCGAGGTCACATCGCACACATGGGTGACGATGGATGATCGCGCCACGCCGGCGCGCTCCAGGGTCTCGGCCAGCCGCTCGGGCTCGCGATCCACAGCGAGTACACGTGCGCCCTCTTCCACCAGGCCCACCGTGATAGCACGACCATTGCCCCAGCCCGGGCCCACACAGCCCGCGCCGGTCACGATGGCCACCTTGTCCTTGAATCGAAGTGTCATGGGTACTTCCTCCTCCGGGTGATTGTGTTCTCGGGGCTCATGGTTGCATGTCTGCTCAGGGTTGCCACCTGTTCAATCGCCTTTCCTGCAGGTCGTGATAGCGTTGCGCCCCCATGCAGATCCTCAAGACCCTGAATG
Source organism: Burkholderiales bacterium (assembly GCA_046304115.1). Lineage (GTDB taxonomy): Bacteria > Pseudomonadota > Gammaproteobacteria > Burkholderiales > Burkholderiaceae_E > UBA4615. The sequence goes on from JBKCEY010000088.1 coordinate 2,991, forward strand.
AGTTGCGCGCTGCGCTTGCGAGCCGGCCTGCCCCTGCCTTCGTGCCCACCATGGGCAATCTTCATGAAGGCCATCTCTCGCTGGTTCGCCAGGCCCGAGCCTTCAATCGGCCGGTCGTGGCCAGCATTTTCGTCAATCGGCTGCAGTTCTCGCCGAATGAAGACTTTGACCAGTATCCCCGAACCTTCGAGCGTGATTGCGAACTGCTGGAGAGCGCCGGCTGCGACTTCGTGTTTGCCCCCACCGAAGCCGTGCTGTATCCCGAGCCGCAGGTTTTCAAGGTGGCCCCACCCGCCGAGCTCGCCGATATTCTGGAAGGGCATTTCCGTCCGGGATTTTTCATTGGTGTGTGCACCGTGGTGCTCAAGCTCTTTCAGTGCGTGCAGCCTGCGGTGGCGGTGTTCGGCAAAAAGGATTACCAGCAGCTGCTGATCATCCGGCGCATGGTGGAACAGTTCGCCATGCCCATCCAGATCGTGGCGGGTGAAACCGCGCGCGCAGATTCAGGCCTGGCGCTGTCCTCGCGCAATGGTTACCTGAGTGCCGCAGAGCGCGCCGAAGCGGCTCATCTTCATGCAGAGCTCGATGTGATTGCCGCTGGCGTACGCACCCTGTCGGCCCGTTCAGACACATCCGCGCTGAAGCAAGCCGACCTGCAGAGCACTGCGCTCAAGACCCTGGAAGACGCAGCCATCCAGCGCCTGCGTGAGCGAGGCTGGGTGCCTGACTATGTGTCCATCCGGCGCCGGGCGGATCTTCAGGCGCCTACCGAAGCAGACCTGACGGCATCCGATGCGCTGGTGGTGGTGGCCGCAGCCAGACTCGGTCAGACCCGGCTGATCGACAATCTGGAGCTCTGAGCGGTTAACCCAGCCGGCCTCAGAAACCGGCGAGCGCTGGAGCTGCAGTTCAGCTCAGGGCGCTCTGAAGGGGTTTCGTATCGTCAGCTGTCGATCGATGACCTGGCCGTCCTGCAGATCCTCGGAGTAGAGCGTTCGGCATCCTGAGCCCAGGGCCGCTGACACAATCAAGGCGTCAGAGATCGATAGGCGATAGCGATGGGCGATCCTCATTGCACCATCGTGGGTTTCAATCGTGACCGGCACAACGCTGCAAACCGCTCGTACCTGAGACAGCACATCACCGATCTCGTTCCACGGCATGCGCAGCTTGCGCGATGCGACTGCAACACACTCATTGAGAACCTGAACGCTGAGCACACCGCCGCGAGCGAGGAGTGCCTCCGCCCGATTGGCCTTGACTTCATCGGCTGACAGCAGATAGAGAACAACCTTCGTGTCGAAGAACTGCTCAGCCGCGGTCATTGGCGTCGAGCCGGTCAAACTTGAAATCAGCCGGCAAACGGCCTCGGTATTTGCGCAACCGAGCGAGAAGCGCCAACGCATCGGGCGCTTTTTCGATTGCAAAGGACCGTTCGCCCTGCACGTGGATATCGACGTTATCCCCGGGCTTTAGATCAAGCGCCTCGACCACGGATGCGGGAAGCCGCACCGCCAGACTGTTACCCCATTTTGCGACCTGCATGGATTGCTCCTGGATATACATTGATAAATGTATATCATGACTTTGCGCAGGGGCTTTGGGTCAGTTGACCACCCTGAACGTGCCATTGGCCCGGGCGCAGACCGCCCCGTCGGCCAGAACCAGAGCGGTTGCAAAGCACAGGCTGCCGCCCACCCGCACCACGCTCGGCTGCACCTCGATCCACTGGCCTTTGCGCCCACTGGCAACAAAGTCGATCGACAGATTGATGGTGACCAACCCTCCTGGCGTGGCGCCTCGCACCTGAATGCAGGACAGTCCCATGGCGTTATCGGCCAGTGCGGTGAGCAGTGCGCCATGAACGAACCCGCGGCTATTGCAGTGGGCGGTATCGGCATGCAATCCGATCCGCACGGCGTCATCGGTTCGGAGGGACCACAAGGGCTCCCACGGCTCGGTAAAGCCGCTTCGCTTGAAGTGCCGGGTGAATCCAGGCGCAGGTTCGGGCCCATCGGAGGGCGATGGGGTCGACGGGGGTGTTAGTGCCATGGATGATCGCTACGTGGAAGGATGGATACTGCTCAGGTTAACCAAAGCAGAGCCGAGCCAGCTCCAACAATCAGGCGTACCGGTTGCTCACCTGGGCGTTGCGCGACTCAATGATTCAAAACAAAACGCCGACAGCCTGCGAGAGCATGTCGGCGTTCAATCTTGCCTGGGGTGGGGTGGCTGATGGGACTCGAACCCACGACAGCCGGAATCACAATCCGGGACTCTACCAACTGAGCTACAGCCACCACCGGGTTCTGAGCAGCCCCAGAACCAGAAACCACTGACCGCGAAAGGTGCAAACCTTGCGTGGCCTGCCCGACAGGACTCGAACCTGTGACCCTCGGCTTAGAAGGCCGATGCTCTATCCAGCTGAGCTACGGGCAGCCCGGACCGGTCGGGAGAGCCTGCGATTGTAGCGCAAGCAAGCGAGCTTCGGGCGAGTTCGGAACCGCAGGCCGATGATCAGGCAAACATCAGACATCCATCAAACACACCCGCGGGTCGGGGCGACACGATTCGAACGTGCGACATCTTGCTCCCAAAGCAAGCACTCTACCGGGCTGAGCTACGCCCCGACGAACCCGGGATTATCGCACGCCCCAAGGGCCAGGCGAATCTGCAGCGTCCACCGGAGTGTTGTCGCCTCAGTCGTTGCCCGTGTCCTGCAGCGTTGTCGCCTCAGTCGTTGCCCGTGTCCTGCAGCGTTGCCGCCAGGCGCTCCGCACAACGTCGGGC
>JBKCEY010000089.1:0-1165 GCA_046304115.1 Burkholderiales bacterium
ACCCGGGTCGCGAGGGCGCAAACCGCCCCCCGGCGATCCGGAGTCGAGAAAAGACAGCCGCAGACCATCCGAGGTCTTGAAGGACAGGCGACGCACCCTGGAAGGCAGGGACGGAACCGATCGGGGCGATGGCTCGGATGCATGGGCTTCGTTGAACGCAGAACCTTCCGCTGCGACCGCACCAAGGCCGAAGATCGATTGCAATGCAGAGCGCCCAGTCACTGAGGCAGGCATCCGCACAAGGGAAGGCAGCCGGGAAACCGAGGAGGCCTGCAAAACAGAAGCGGCCTGCAGAACCCTGCGGCGCGTCGAGGATGGACTGACCATGGGCGGCAGTCTAATGCTTCTGAACAGTCACCTTTCGCTCGACCGCCGACACCCCGTGCGCGCCCGGCCGTCGTGGCCGTCTTGTACGGGGTGCCGTTCTGTCCGGCCAGAGCCTCGACTCAGAACTTGCCGTCCACAAAGTAAGTGGCGATGCCGGGTTTCCAGACCACGATCGCCAGGCAGACCAGCATCAGGATGATGAAGGGAATGGCCGCCTTGACCAGCGTGCCGAAGGATTGCTTGAAGGCACTCATGGCCACGAGCAGGTTCAGCCCGACCGGCGGGGTGAGATAACCAATCTCCAAGTTCAGGATCATGATGATGCCGAAGACCACCTTGTTGAAGCCATAGGCTTCAGCCACTGGCGCAAGCAGGGGCGCGAGCACCAGAATCGCTTCGCCGGTGGTCATGAGACAGCCCACGATCAGCAGCAGTGCATTGACCATCAGCATGAACATCAGCGGACTGTCGATATAGCCCTGGATGAACTGCACCATGGACGCAGGCACGCGATGTTCGGTGAGGACGATGTTCAGGCTGAGCGCCACCGCCAGCACAGGAAAGAGCGAGCCGCCGAGCTTGGAGGCATCGAGCACCACCTCGTAAAAATCGCGCAGCTTCAATTCCTTGTGTATCAGGATTTCGACCATCAGCGAGTACACCAGCGCCACGGCCGCTGCTTCGGTGGCCGTGAAGTAGCCACTGTAGATACCCCCCAGCAGAATCACCGGCATCATGGCCGCCCAGATACCGCGCCGGCAGGCGGTGCCGAATTCCTGCAGGCTGAAGCGCTCGGGCTTCATCTTGCGGTTGAACCAGATCGCATACAGCGACAGGG
>JBKCEY010000090.1:0-978 GCA_046304115.1 Burkholderiales bacterium
CCGGATCGCACAGGGCCAGACGGGGAATCAGGTGGGGACTGAGGAGCGCGAGCTTTCGGCCGTCGCTCAGGATGACCACCGCCCCGCGGCCCACCTCGCTGCCCGTGCCTGCCGTGGTGGGAATGGCGATGACGGGTGCCACGGCAGACGTGATCCTCGCCACACCGCCCTCCACGGCCATGAACTGGGTGAGTGGCCCCGAATGCGTGGCAAGTACGGCAACCGCCTTGGCCAGATCCATGCTCGAGCCGCCACCCACCGCCACAAGGCCATCGCAGCCCTGCTCGCGATACAGGGCCAGGGCCGCAAGCGCTGCAGCCTCGGTGGGGTTGGAGGGGGTCTCGGCAAAGACGGCAGCCGGGCCGGGCCGCATGGCATCGGTGACGCGCTGCGCCAATCCGACCGCCTGCACGCCGCGATCGGTGACCAGCAATGGGCGTTTGATGGCCAGGGCGGCCATTTCATCGGACAACAGGGCCAGGGCGCCGAAGTCGAACTGGATGCGGGTGAGGTACTGGATGAGAGCCATAAGATCAGATCAACAGAAATTCAATGGAAACCGCAGTGGCAGGCACGGCCAGGAGAGCGCCTGCGCGCAGGGGGCTTGTCAGGAGAGGGGCCGATCGCTCAACGCATTGAAGCGTGCGAGACGCTGCTCGCCCTCGGGCATTGCCCTGAGCGCCACCTCGATGGCGGCCTGATTCTGCGCCCGGTTATGAGCGAGGGTGTCGACGGCATGGAATTTCACGAACCCCTCCCAGAGCGGATCGAGCAGTTTTTCGCCGGGAATGCCGCGCCCATCAAGTGTTCTGATCGTGAAGCTGCGCAGCTCCGACAGCGCCGTTTGCAGGTAGGCCACATGAATCTGCTCGTCTTCGCGGATGTACTCGACCATCTGGGCTGCTTCGTCGGCCGCGGCTCGCCGGTCAGTGAAGTTGCGCGGATCGCGCATGACCTGCAGGCAAAAGCTGAAGAAAG
>JBKCEY010000091.1:0-750 GCA_046304115.1 Burkholderiales bacterium
TGATCGGTGCGATCGAGATTGCGCAGGACAAAGCCTCCAAGAAGACCTTCGACGCATCCAGTGGCGTGCTGGCCCGACTGTCGGCAGCGGTGCTCGAGCTTGTCGAACATCTCGTGGATCTGGGGTTCGGTGATGATGAGCGGCGGGCACAGGGCCATGGTGTCGCGCAGCGCACGGGTGATCAGACCATGCTCGAGCACCGCTGCCGACAGTCGGGCCAGCACGCCACTGGATGCGTCGAAGGTCTTCTTGGAGGCTTTGTCCTGCGCAATCTCGATCGCACCGATCAGGCCCACGCCCCGCGTGCCTGCCACCAGCGGATGCGAGCCCAGGGCGGCGAGCCGTGCCTGGAAGGTGGGCGCCATGCGCTGCACATGCCCCACGATGTTCGATTCCTCGCAGATCTTCAGCGTCTCGAGGGCCACGGCCGAGGCCACCGGATGGCCGGCATAGGTGACGCCATGCGAGAACGCGCCATTACGCTCGCTGCCCTTGACCAGACCCTCATAGATGGGTGCCGAGACCAGGGTGGCGGAGATGGGCAGATAGGAGCTCGAGAGCGCCTTGGCCACGGTCATGATGTCAGGCTTGATACCGTAGGTATCGCATCCGAACATCTGGCCGGTGCGGCCAAAGCCGCAGATCACTTCGTCGGCCACCATCAGGATGTCGTGCTTGCGCAGTACGGCCTGAATCTTCGGGAAGTAGCTCATCGGCGGCACGATGACGCCACCTGCGCCCTGTACCGGC
>JBKCEY010000092.1:0-1075 GCA_046304115.1 Burkholderiales bacterium
AGGCGCCTCAGGATTCGTTCCAGGCTTCGGAGAGGGCCTGATCGATTCGATCGGTCGGGATCACCTGAAGCCCTTCGATGCCGCGCTTGGGAACATTGGCCCTGGGCGCAATCACCCGTGAAAACCCGAGCTTGGTGGCTTCGCGCAGCCGCTCCTGTCCACGAGGGGATGGTCGAATCTCGCCTGCAAGACCCACCTCGCCAAACACCGCGAGCCCTCGGGGCAAGGGCCGGTTCTTGAGAGACGAGACGATGGCCAGCAGCACCGCGAGATCGGCAGCAGGCTCGCCGATACGCACACCACCCACCGCATTGACAAAGACATCCTGATCGAAACAGGCAATGCCTGCATGGCGATGCAGCACTGCCAACAACATGGCCAGGCGCGCGGGCTCAAGACCCACCGAGAGGCGCCTCGGATTGGGCACGTGCGCGGTATCGACCAGGGCCTGCACCTCAACCAGCAGCGGACGGGATCCCTCCTGAGTCGCGAGCACACAGGATCCCGGAACCTGACGCTCATGCTGCGACAAAAACAGGGCTGACGGATTGGAGACCCCGCGCAGCCCCCGATCCGTCATGGCGAACACGCCCAGCTCGTTGACTGCGCCGAATCGGTTCTTGAAGGCGCGGACCAGGCGATAGGACGAATGGGTATCCCCCTCGAAATACAGCACGGTGTCGACCATATGTTCCAGCACGCGCGGGCCGGCCAGGGTGCCTTCGCGGGTGACATGACCAATCATGACGATCGAAACGCCACGCTGCTTGGCCAGGCGGGTGAGTTGGGCGGCGCAATCCCGAACCTGGGCCACGGAGCCCGGCGCCGAGGTGAGCTGTTCGGTATACACCGTCTGGATCGAATCGATGACCACGACCTGCGGGTCATTGCTCTCGATGCCCCCCATGATGCGTTCCAGGCTGATCTCGGGCAAAAAGGGCACCTTGTCCACCGTCAGACCAAGTCGCCTCGCACGCAAGGCCACCTGAGCCGCAGACTCCTCGCCGCTGACATAGAGCACGGACAGGTGATTGGACAGGTGGGCCAGGGTCTGTAACAGCAGGGTTGATTTGCC
>JBKCEY010000093.1:0-985 GCA_046304115.1 Burkholderiales bacterium
GGCGGACGATAGCCCTGATCGCTGCCGACCCACGCAATAACCCTGCCCTCAAGACGCGCGATCAGCGCCGCCCACCCCGAGTCTCGCTCCATCCCAGATACAGGCCAGCGCCCACGATCAGGCCCGCCCCCAACCAGGTGCTAGCACCTGGCACGGCATCAAAGACGAGCCAGCCAAACAGACCGGCACACAGGAGTTGAAAGTACTGAAAGGGCGACACGATATTGGCAGGCGCATCGATCATCGCGCGGGCCACACAGTAATGACCCAGGCCCCCGAATACACCCAGCACGAGCAGCATCAGCACATCCGTCAGGCGATCGGGCGTGGTCCAGAAAAACGGCACGGCCAGCGACATCAAGCCGCTGCCCAGCATCGCACTCCAGATGGCCGAGGTCTCGGCCCGATCGGCGCCCGCGATTTTGCGGGTGAGCACCTGATACGTGGCGTAGCACAGCGAGCTTCCCAGTATGAGCAAAGACGACCACTGAAAAAGATCACTGCCCGGGCGCACCACGACCAGCACGCCCACAAAACCCACCAGCACCACCGCCAGGCGATTGGCCTTGATCGCTTCGCCCAACAAGGGCGCGGCCAGCAGCGTCACAAAGAGGGGCGACAGAAAGCTGATCGCCGTGGCCTCCGCCAGCGGCACCGACACGAGAGCAATGAAATACAACGTGGTGGAGGACAACTGCAGCAACGACCTTGCAGCCTGCGTGCCCACCGAACGGGACCGCAGCACGGCAAATCCATGCCTCGGGGCAAACAGCAGCACAATGAAAATGAAGTGCCCGAGCGTGCGGGCCCAGACGATCTGCACGGAGTCCAGGCGCGCACTCAGCAGCTTGACCAAGGTGTTCATGCACGCAAACAGGAACACCGCCATCATGATGAACAGAATGCCCCGGGCGATTCGGCTGGCAGGCAGCGAGGGGGCGCTCATCGGCGCAGGAGGGGTGAAGGCATAAGCAGCCGATGATGC
>JBKCEY010000094.1:0-1528 GCA_046304115.1 Burkholderiales bacterium
GCGCCTGCGCGGGCAGCCCGCTGCGCTCGATCTCGGCCCGGTCGGCATAGGGCACCACCCGATCACCCTGCAGCCGCCCGCGCAGGCGCATGCCAGACCGGCGTGGCTCGATCGAGGCGAGTTCGATGGTGATCAGATCGCGCGGGCGGCTGCAGGGTGATCGGGTGGTGCCCTATGCCGACCGGGCCGAGATCGAGCGCAGCGGGCTGCCCGCGGCCGATGTGCTGCTTTGGGCCGATGACCCGGTGGATGCCTTCTTTCTGGAGATTCAGGGTTCGGGCCGGGTGCAACTGCCCGATGGCCAGGTGGTGCGCATTGGCTATGCCAACCAGAACGGCCATCCGTTCCGGGCGATTGGCCGCACCCTGATCGACCGCGGCCTGATGGCGTCGCAGGATGTGAGCGCGCCCGGCATTCGGGCCGGGCTGCGGGCCAATCCGGCGCAGGCCCGCGAGCTGATGCACACCAATCCGAGTCAGGTGTTTTTCAGGGAGCTGCCGGCACCGGCCGATGCGCAGGCCGGCCCGCCGGGGGCCATGGGCGTGCCGCTCACGGCCCTGCGTTCGATTGCGGTAGATCGGCGGCATGTGTCGCTGGGCAGCCTGGTGTGGCTCACCACCCGCGAGCCGATGCGCAATGCCCCGATGGAGCGGCTGATGGTGGCGCAGGATGTGGGCGGCGCGATCGTGGGTGCGGTGCGGGCTGATGTGTTCTGGGGTTTTGGTGAGGTCGCGGGCGATGTGGCCGGGCGCATGAAGGCCGACGGCCGGATGTGGCTGCTGGAGCCGCGCTGATCAGCCTGGGGCAGCCCGCGATGCGGGCCGCGACGATGCGTTGCCGGGATCGGCTGCTGATCAGCCCGTGATCTTGCGCTGCCCGATGTTCATCTCGTGCATGCGGGCAATCGACGCTTCACTCACCAACAGGTCGCAAAAGAGCGTGCGCTCGGCGGCCATGCCCTCGGACAGGCCCTGGCTGGCTGCGGCTCGAACCAGCTGCTTGATATGGCCCACGGCCAGAGCCGGTAGTGCTGCGAGTTCGCGCGCCAGCGCCATGCCCCGATCAATCGCCTCACCGGCCACGCATTCATCCACCAGCCCCTGGGCGGCGGCCTGCTCCGGGCGCCAGGTGCGCCCCAGCAGCAGTGAGCGCATGGCCACCGCCTGACCCACCAGGCGCGTGAGCCGTTGCGTACCGCCCGCGCCGGGCAAGAGGCCAATGTTCACTTCGGGCAGGCCGATGGGATAGTCACCGGCCTGCGCAATACGCAGATCACAAGCCAGGGCAAGCTCAAAGCCGCCGCCCATGGCCACACCATTGATGGCCGCCACAAAGGGCACCCGGTTTTCGGTAATGCGCCGCAGGCAACGCAGATAGGCCGACTCGGGCACCTTGCGCTCGAGAGTAAAACTCAGCCCGCGCGCGGCCAGCTGTCGGCCGCGCTCTTCGAGCACCTTAACGTCGTAGTGGCGCACGAACACGCCTGGCGCGGCACCGGTGATCACCACCGCCCGCAGATCGGTGGCCG
>JBKCEY010000095.1:0-568 GCA_046304115.1 Burkholderiales bacterium
ATAGGTGCTGCCCGCTTCGGCATGCACCTCGCCCGCGACACGCAGCTGCAGGGTGATGAGCTCGGCAATCTTTTCGCTGATCGGGTCGACCGTGTCGTACAAAGGCCCATCGAATGCGCCGAGTTGGCCCGCGATCTTTCCCTGGAGCGGCTTGAGGGCTTCAACGAATGTGGCGACCTGGGCATCGGCCTTGGCCATCAGTTGTTTGGCTTCATCGGCCAACCTGGCCTCTTCAACCGTGAGTGTCGTGGCCATGTAGGCCGCCCATTCGCGGTGAATATCAGCCTGCGCCAACTGAACTGCCTTGAGGGTTTCTTCGGCGGTGAAGATCCCGCCATTGGCCTTGTTGGCCGCGTCGATCACATTGACCGCATAGGCATCGGCGATCACTTTCAATTGCTGCAGCGGCACCACGCGGTCGTTGTAGACCGTGGTGAGCCCGGCACTGACCGAGCCCAGACTTCGGATACCAATCAAGCCGGTGATCAACAGCAGCAGGACAGGTAGCAAAAAGGAGAGAGCCAGACGAGGGCCGATCTTGAGGTTCTGGAGCATGGCGCAGATCCGA
>JBKCEY010000096.1:0-2002 GCA_046304115.1 Burkholderiales bacterium
GCAGCCCCTTCCTGGGTGACGATGTTCCAGCTCATGGCCACCAGGTCTCGCCAGAAGGCATCGGGCGCAAACAGACTGAGGGCCTGCCGTAGATCGTCCGAGTGGAGTTGCCGCTCAAACCGATCGAGCCAGGCCTGTACCGGGTCCGTCGTCATGTCAGCAGGATTCGAGGTCTGAACAGGCGCGTTCTCAATCGATGGGTTCGTCATGACGGACAGCACTCACTCAATGTCGGTGGGATCGTGTGATCGGCTAGAACGGGTGATCGGCGGGATCGGGGGTCGGCAGAATCAGGCGATCCGGGGAGCATACCTGTCCGTGTTGGGCCGAAAAGAGGCACTCGGACCGCCTTAATCCGGCTCAAGTTCCGGGCGTGCGAGCGCACAATGCGTCCGTTACCCCTCTGCCCCAACCATGACCCATCGCCCGTCGCCCCTGTCTGATCTGCCCGGTCTGTCCGACTGGTCCCGGATGTTCGACAACCTGGACACCATGGTCAGTGCAGGCCTGCGTCTGCGTCAGATCGGCCGGCTGACCCGGGTGTCGGGGCTGGTCCTTGAGGCGAGCGGGCTGCGCCTGCCCATCGGCACGGTCTGTACGGTGGGCCAAACCGGTGGTCCTCGCGTGGATGCCGAAGTGGTGGGCTTTTCGGATGACCGGGTCTTTCTGATGCCTCTGGCAGAGACCTCCGGGCTGTGCCCGGGTGCGCCTGTAGAGCCCATGGACGAACCGGTCAACGCGCCGACCCTGCAGCGGGTGGGACACCCGCTGCGTCGCTCCGGCGATCGATCGCGCTGGCTACCCATGGGCGAGGCCTTGCTCGGGCGCGTGGTCGATGCCCAGGGCGAACCCATGGACGGCAAGGGTGCGCTGCTCGCCACAGAGCGCGGCCCTGTCATTCGAAGGCCGCTCAATGCCATGGACCGCGAGCCGGTCCGCCTGCCGCTCGATACCGGCGTACGCGCCATCAATGCCATGCTCACCGTGGGCCGCGGACAGCGTCTGGGCCTGTTTGCCGGTTCCGGCGTGGGCAAGAGCGTGCTGTTGGGCATGATGGCCCGCTACACCGCGGCCGATGTCACGGTCGTCGGGCTGATCGGTGAACGCGGCCGCGAGGTCAAGGAATTCATTGAGGACATCCTGGGTGAGGCCGGCCTCGAACGTGCCATCGTGGTGGCTGCGCCCGCCGATTGTTCACCGGTCCTGCGCATGCAGGGTGCGGTCTATGCCACCTCGATCGCAGAGCATTTTCGCGATCAAGGCAAGCATGTGCTGCTGCTGATGGATTCGCTCACCCGCTACGCCATGGCCGCGCGCGAGATCGCGCTGGCTGTGGGCGAGCCCCCTGCGACCAAGGGCTATCCGCCCTCGGTATTCGCCCGCCTGCCGCATCTGGTGGAGCGCGCCGGCAACGGACGACCGGGCGGAGGGTCGATCACCGGCTTTTACACCGTGCTGACCGAGGGCGATGATCAGCAGGATCCGATTGCCGACTCGGCACGCGCCATTCTCGACGGTCACTTCGTACTCGATCGCGCACTGGCTGAAGAGGGGCACTATCCGGCCATCGACCTCGAGCAGTCGATTTCGCGGGTCATGCATCAGGTTACGGATCCGGAGCATCTGCGGCTGGCCCGCCAGCTCAAGGCCCTCTGGAGCCGCTATCGCCGCAGCCGTGACCTGATCTCGGTGGGGGCCTATGTGCATGGCAGCGACCCACAGACCGATACCGCGATTGCGCTCATGCCACGGATCAGTGCGCTGCTTCAGCAAACCATGCATGAAGGCGCCGATTTCGGGGCCAGCCGCCAGGCACTCGAAGCGCTGATCGCGCCGACCCTGCCGGCGCCCGAGGCGCTCAACACGCTGCGCATGCAGGGGAACTGATGGCCGAGAAACTGCTCACGCTGCTGATCGATCGCGCTGCCCCGCCGCGCGACGTGGCCGCTCGCCCGGTGGTTCTGGGCCGCCAGGAGCGTGGTGCGGCGGCCCGGGCGCGGGG
>JBKCEY010000097.1:0-1528 GCA_046304115.1 Burkholderiales bacterium
GGCCGGCCCGTCGATGGTCTGAGCCAGCAGTTCGATGTCGTGGCGCGACACCCCGCACCGCTCAAAATGCGCCTTCCATGAGTTGACCACCTCAATGACCCTCGTCACCTCTTCGGCGGCCTGCGAGGGCGATAGGCCAAAGGCCTCGCAGTGCGACAGGGCGTTCTCGAGGGTGGACTCTCGGCCCTGGGCCCCACAGACGAACTCCTGAGCGCCCTGCCCGGATGTGGTGGGCAAGACATCGTAAGCGGGCGCCAGTTTGAGACGCCCTTGCGCAGCGGGGTTCACCACCAGCAAGGCATGGTTCTTTTCGTGATCATCGGTGTTGTCGATCAGGATGTTGAACACCATGCGGCGAAAGAGCTCGTGCGCATCTCGCTGACTAGCGTCGTTGTGCATGACACCCGCCCGACGCAGGATACGGGCGAGCTCGGGATAGCCCAGATCGGGCTCGGTTCCCGAGGCTGCAGCAGCCCGAATCGCCGTGCCCGCGCTGATGCAATGGATGCGCTGCCCAGGGGCCCGGTCAAAGCGACGTACGGCCAGAGCGTGCGTTCCGGTCAGGCGGATCGCTCGGGTCTGTGCCACCGTGATTCCGGCCTGGCGGGCCAGTGTCAGAGAGGCGTGTTCGATCAGAGGCGAATCGACCGGCTCATGGTTGTAGAACTTGATGACCCACTGCTCGCCGTCGATCTCGATCAAGGCCTTGGGTTTGGCACCGCCTAGCGGGCTGCCGCCGCCCGCGATGATTCTCGCCTCCAGGGTTGTAAGCGGCTCGGCGGATTCGATCTTGGACACGATGTCGCTGAGCTGTTGCGCCTGATCGAGCCGCGGCAAAGGTCCGCCCCAACGGGGGCTGTACACCTCGGACGAGCTTGAAACGCCAAGCGCACCGAAGCGGTCGTCACCGGCGTAGTACAGGTATTCCATGAGCGACAGGCGCTGTGGCCGGTCGACGAACCGGATGACCTTCTCGCCCCATCGATCAGGGCGTGCGTCATCGACCGCGCCGACGGCACGCGGCGCATCTGCAGACAAGCGGCCCGGAGGCGCCCACTCGGTGTCGAGCAGGGGAAGATCCTCGCTGAGGGCGAACCCCTGCTTCTACCATTGCGTGTCGTAGCGTAACGAAACGCCTTTGCCCACTGCGGCCAGCCGCAAGGAACCCACGAGGCGAGGGGCTTGAGGATTGCCGAGAAACCAGAGATGGAGTTCATCGTGGCGCATGTCGGTCGGCGGCCTCCTCCTCGGCGCTGGCGTTGGGCCACGGCTTTTTCTGGCCGCCCGGCCGGCTGGCTGGCTCAGAGCCTGAACCGCGATGCATCCGCGTACGCTCCGAAGCCTGGGCACGGGCGGTGCCCAGGGCAATGGCCTGTCGGACATCGAGGTCGATGGCGCCCAGATCATGCTCGGGTGCTGCGAGCTGGCTCAAGTCGCCGTCGCGTCGAATGAGCCACAGCGCGGTGGCCACGATGCCAATGCCCACCGACGGATCACCCGCCTCCAGACGCCTGAGCGTGGCCACCGC
>JBKCEY010000098.1:0-4867 GCA_046304115.1 Burkholderiales bacterium
CACCACATCGGCCACGGCGGCCTGCGCCAGCGCAAAGACCGCACCGCTGCCGAGCCCTTGCAGCACGCGGGCGGCGACCAGCATGGGCATCGACACGGCAATCGAGCAGATCAGCGAGCCCAGCGCCGCCAGGCCGATCGCCCACAGCAGCATGCGACGGCGGCCATGCAGGTCGGAGAGCTTGCCGTAGATAGGCGTGGCTACTGTGCCAGCCACCAGATAACCCGACATGACCCAGGCGATCCAGGTGAGATCGCCCAGGTCACTGCCGATGGTGAGCAGCGCCACCGGCAGCATCGACTGATCAATCGCCGACAGGAAGTTCGCGGGCATGAGCCCGATCACCACCCGCCGGGCATGGGTTTCAGGCACCGAGCATCTGCCCGCCGTCGACTGCGATGGTCTGTCCGGTCACCCAGCGCGCCCGATTGGACGCCAGGAAGGTCGCGACCTCGGCAATCTCCTCGGCCGTGCCCAGACGTCCGAACGGAATACTGCCGAGGATGCCCTGATACAGCGCCGGATTGCTCTGCTTGCGCTCGGCCCATACGCCACCCGGGAATTCGATCGAGCCCGGCGCGATACAGTTCACCCGCACACCCTTGCGCGCATACATGGCCGCCTGGCTGCCGGTGTAGTGAATGACAGCCGCCTTGGCCGCACCGTAGGCCGAAGTGCGGATCGAAGGCCGCAACCCCGAGATCGAGGAAATATTGACGATGCTAGGGCCCGTGCCCTTGAGCAGATGGGGCAGGGCGGCACGACTGGCCCTCACCACCGCCTGCACGTCGACATTGAGGCTCGCACTCCAGCCTTCTTCGGTATCGGCTGCGCCAAAGGCCGAAGCATTGTTGACGAGTACGTCAACGCCACCGAGGGCACCCGCGGCGGCATTGACCCAGGCTTCGATCTGAGCGGCGTCGCCCAGGTCACACACCATGGCATGTGTGGCCACCCCGTGGGCGGCCAGTTCGGCGCGTGTGGCCTCGAGCGTGTCCGCACCACGGGCGCAGATCGAGACGGAGGCACCCTGCGCGGCGAATGCGGCGGCGATCGCCCGACCGATGCCACGGCTGCCACCTGCGACCAGCACACGGCGGCCGGCAAATTCCTTGTTTGAACTCATGAGCAGTGTCTCCGGTCGATCAGCTGAACGCCTGGATGCCGGTCTGAGCCCGGCCCAGGATGAGGGCGTGGATATCGTGTGTGCCTTCGTAGGTGTTGACCACCTCGAGGTTGACCAGATGCCGGGCCACGCCATATTCGGCACTGATGCCGTTGCCGCCCATCATGTCGCGGGCCATGCGGGCGATGTCCAGCGCCTTGCCGCAGGAGTTGCGCTTCATGATCGAGGTGATCTCGACCGCTGCCGTGCCCTCGTCCTTCATGCGACCCAGCCGCAGGCAGCCCTGCAGGCCGAGCGTGATCTCGGTTTGCATGTCGGCCAGTTTTTTCTGGATGAGCTGATTGGAGGCGAGCGGCCGGCCGAACTGCTTGCGATCAAGGGTGTACTGGCGGGAGCGATGCCAGCAATCTTCAGCGGCACCCAGCGCACCCCAGGCGATGCCATAGCGCGCGCTGTTGAGGCAGGTAAAGGGACCCTTGAGTCCTTCAACACCCGGCATCAACTGGGCATCGGAGACTTCGACGCCATCCATCACGATTTCGCCCGTGATGGAGGCTCTCAGGCCCACCTTGCCCTGGATTTTCGGGGCCGACAGGCCCTTCATGCCCTTCTCGAGGATGAAGCCCTTGATGCGCCCATCAAAGTCGCCGCCCTGGCATTTGGCCCAGACCACAAAAACATCGGCAATGGGCGAGTTGGAGATCCACATCTTGGCGCCGGTGAGCGCGTAGCCACCATCGATCTTGCGGGCCCGCGTCTCCATGCTGCCCGGATCGGAGCCATGGTTCGGTTCGGTCAGACCAAAGCAGCCGATCCATTCGCCGCTGGCCAGCCTGGGCAGGTATTTCTGGCGTTGTGCTTCGGTACCGAACTCGAAGATCGGCAGCATGACGAGCGAACTTTGCACACTCATCATCGATCGGTAACCCGAATCCACCCGCTCCACTTCGCGGGCGATCAGACCATAGCTGACATAGTTCAGACCCGGGCCGCCGTATTCGGTCGGAATCGTCGGGCCCAGCAGACCGATGCTGCCCATCTCCCGAAAGATTTCGATATCGGTTCGCTCATCCAGAAAGGCGCTGGTCACGCGGGGCGCAAGTTTGCCCTGGCAATAGTCAGCGGCCGCTTCACGCACCATGCGTTCTTCTTCGGTGAGTTGATCATCAAGCAGCAGGGGGTCTTCCCACTTGAAGACGGCCTTGCCGTGGCCCTGGAGATTGCGGGGAGAATCGGGTGCGTTCATAGGGTTGGATACGGGTGTTGGGGGTGAGGGCCTCCGCAGAGCAGCGCTGCAAGACAACGCTGCAAAACAGGCCAGACCTCCATTCTAAGTCTTTGGCACCGAGCCTTCGGTGTACCCTTGCTTCAAGGACTTTTATCCTCTTGAGCAAGCGATGCAAACTGAACTGGCAACACTGGGTGGCGGATGTTTCTGGTGCCTCGAGGCCGTCTATCTGGATGTGGAGGGCGTGATCGCCGTGGAGTCCGGCTATGCCGGGGGCGAGGTCGATTCACCCCGCTACGAACAGGTCTGCGAAGGCACGACCGGCCATGCCGAGGTGGTCAAGGTGACTTTCGACCCCGAACGCATCAGCTACCGCGACATCCTGCACATCTTCTTTGCCATCCACGACCCCACCACGCTGAACCGGCAGGGCCATGATGTGGGTACTCAGTACCGCTCGGTGATCTTCACTCATGCGCAGGCTCAGCATGAGGCGGCCCGCGAGATCATCGACGACCTTGAGCGTCAGCGTGTCTACGATGATCCGGTGGTGACTCAGGTGTTGCCGGTTCCGCGTTACTGGCAGGCCGAGACCTATCACCAGGATTACTTTGCTCGCAATCCTTTCCAGGGTTATTGCATGATGGTTGTGGGCCCGAAAGTTGCCAAGTTTCGCAAGCAGTTCGCCCAGTTCCTCAAAAAGACCGTGCGTTGAAGGCGTATTGAATCTGCGCCGATGGCGCATGAAAATCCGGTGTCGAACATGTACCGATTCTTCGAGGCTGCCCTGATGGACATCCATCTTGCCCGTGTCTTTTTCGCTCGTTTCCTGTCAGGAGGTCTGATTTCAGGCCGCTTGCTCGCGTGGGTCTTTGCGGGCTTTTTCAGCCTGGCCTTGACCGGGTGCGGCTACAACGACATTCAGTCGGCCGATGAGGCAACCAAGTCAGCCTGGTCTGAAGTGATCAATCAGTACCAAAGGCGCAGCGATCTGATTCCGAATCTGGTCAATACCGTCAAGGGCTATGCCGAGCAGGAAAAAGACGTGCTGATCCGGGTGACCGAGGCGCGCTCCCGGGTCGGGCAGGTGCGTGTTGACCCTTCGAATGAAGGTTCGTTGCGACAGTTCGAGTCAGCCCAGCGCGACATGGGCAGCGCCCTGTCGCGGCTCCTGGTGGTGGCTGAGAATTATCCGCAACTGAAATCCGACCAGAACTTTCGCGATCTGCAGGCGCAGCTCGAAGGCACGGAGAACCGCATCACCGTGGCCCGCAAGCGCTACATCGAGACCATCGAGCGGCACAACGTGCTGGTGCGTCAGTTTCCTGTGAACCTCACCGCCCTGGTGTTTGGCTACAAGGCCAAGCCTCAGTTCAGTGTCGAGAACGAACGCGAGATCTCGGTCGCTCCCAAGGTTGATTTCGGGACAGGTGGGCGCGATGCGAAGGGCGCTCCGTCGGCTGAGGGCGCTGCAGGCGCTGCAGGCGGCGCGGCGCCGCGGCGCGACTGAGCGCAAGACTGAGCTCGATCCTCGTGCCAGCGCCGTCGTCCGACCCGCTGGTCTGTTGTGAGGCAACAGGTCGATATGCTGGGTCAGCCGCGGAGCGGCCTCGTCGGTCGAAGCTGATGGGTTGGCTGCACACGATCAAATCGTTCGCGTGGACCGTGCTGCGGCTTGTGTGCTCATCTTTGACGCTGGCTGCAGCCAGCGCGGCCGCTGCACAGGCCGAGGTGCCCGTACCCGCGCTGCAGGCGCGGGTGACCGATCTGACCGCCACACTGAGTGCTGATCAGCGGGCGGCGCTCGAGCAAAGGCTGATGCGCTTCGAGCAGCGCAGGGGTTCGCAGATCGCGATTCTCATGCTGCCCACCACGCAGCCCGAACCGATCGAAGCGTATTCGATTCGCGTGGCCGAAGCCTGGAAGATCGGGCGCGGGCGGCCTTCGGGATCAGCAGGCGCTGTGGCCATCGACGATGGGGTACTCGTGGTGGTGGCCTTGTCAGATCGGCGCATGCGCATCGAGGTGGGTTATGGCCTGGAGGGGGCCATTCCAGATGCCGTGGCCAAGCGCATCGTGAGCGATCTGATGGCCCCGAAGTTTCGCGACCGGGATTTTGCGGGAGGCCTGAATGTCGCCCTGGATGCCCTGATCGCGCGCATCGAAGGCGAGTCTCTGCCTGCGCCCGGTGCCCCTGGGCAAAACAAGAACGCGGCCGGGGGCTCGCGTCCAGATGCATCGGCGGGTACAGACCTGATGTCGAACCTGTTGCCGCTGGTGCTGGCGGGTCTGTTCGTGGGTCTGGTGGCGTCGCAGTTGTTTGGTCGATTCCTGGGGGGGCTGATCGGCGCCGGGGTTGGCGGGTTCGGTGCCGCAACGGTCGTGAGTTCCTGGATCTGGCTGGCTCCGGTCGCTCTGATCCTGTTTGTACTGATTCTGTTGATGGGCGGCGCAAGCGGGCGAGGGCGCGGTATGCGCTCAGTCGGAGGGCGCCGCGGCTCAGCGCCCTGGGT
>JBKCEY010000099.1:0-3512 GCA_046304115.1 Burkholderiales bacterium
CCCAGGTTCTGATTACAGAGCTCTTTGCCAGCCACGCCCGGTTTCAGCCTCGCAAGGAGGCGGTGATCTGCGGCGAGGTGCGTCGCACCTGGGGGGAGTTCGATGCCAACATCAGCCGCATGGCCCATGCCCTGTTGCAACGCGGTCTGCAGCGCGGTGATCGGGTGGCCGTCCTCATGGGCAACTGCGTCGAGATCCTCGAGACCGTGTTTGGCATCGTGCGTGCCGGCGGGTGCGCTGTGCCACTCTCGGGCCTGCTGACGGGCGAGCAGCTCGTTGCCCTGATTGAAGACAGCGGGGCGGTGGGCGTTGTGGCCACCCCGGATTTTCAGGCCCGGCTCGATGCGCATGACCGGCAGCCAGCCTGCGTTCGCGCGGATCTGCGGGTGCTGCATCGCGGAGCGGCATCGGCATCCGCATCCGCATCGGCATCAGCATCCCCATCCGCATCCGCATCCGCATCTGCGTCCTCAGCTTATCCGGCCGGATGGACCTCGCTTGCAGACTTTCTCGAGGGCATGCCCACCCACCTGCCCGACGTGCGCCTGCAGCAGGACGATGCCTTCAACATCATCTACAGCTCGGGCACCACGGGCTTGCCCAAGGGCATCGTGCAAACCCATCGTGCCCGCTTGCACTGGGCTTTTTCAAATGCGATCGAGATGGGCTTCAGGGACACCTCGCGTGCGCTCACCACCACCTCGCTCTATTCCAACGGCACCTGGCTGATGATGCTGCCCGTGCTGTTTGCGGGCGGCACGCTGGTGGTGATGCAGGGCTTTGATGTCGCTCGCTTTCTGGCCCTGCTGGGCGAGGAGCGCATCACCCATACCTTTCTCGTGCCCTCGCAAAGCCTGATGGTGCTGGCCCATCCGGCCCTCGCCGACTTCAATGCAGGTCGCGACGCCCCTCGCCTGGAAGTGATTCTGTCGGCGGGCTCGCCCCTGCGCACCGAGACCAAGCGCGAGGTGATCGAGCGCTTTGGCCCGTGCGTGATCGAACTCTACGGATTCTCGGAAGGGTTTGCCACCATGCTCAAGCCCTGGCATCCGCAAGACAAGTTCACCACCGTGGGCACGCCGGTGATGGGCTTCGAGATCCGCATCCTGGGTGATGACGGTCGCGAGTTGCCTCGCGGCGAGATCGGCGAGATCGCGGCTTATGGCGCGGGCATGATGAGCGGCTATCACGGACGAGCGCAGGCCACCGCCGAACTCATCTGGCGCGATGAGCGTGGGCGCACCTTCATTCGTTCCGGGGATATCGGCCGACTGGATGCCGATGGTTTTCTGTCGATTCTCGATCGCAAGAAGGACATGATCATCAGCGGGGGCTTCAATGTGTTCCCGGCTGATATCGAACAGATCGTGGCCCAGCACCCGGCGGTTCAGGATGTCACGGTGATCGGCATTCCGCATGAGCGATGGGGCGAGACGCCTCTGGCCCTGGTGATCGCGCGCGAGGGGCAGCACCTTCCCGAGGCCGAACTGATGGCCTGGGCCAATGAGCGTCTGGCCAAGCATCAGCGGCTGGGCGCGCTCGAGTGGCGCACCGAGTTTCCGCGCAATGCCCTGGGCAAGGTGCTCAAGAAGGATCTGCGAGCGCCCTATTGGGCTGCAGCCGGGCGCACGATCTAGTGCGCGATACGGCAGGAGCATCCTGCGGCGCGTAACAGAAAATCAAGGCACAATCCGAGCCTTCTCTCGTGGTGTGGATGACCATGCGTGTTGCCATGCCTCGGGTACTCTCCCTTCGCGCCGTGCTGGCGTTGTTGCCCCTGGCCGCAGCGCTTCCCATGGTTCTGTTTGCCGTGTTTCTGCTCAATCGTGCCTGGGAGGAGGGACGCGCCCATGGCGAGAAGGACCTGAATCGCTGGCTGCACACGCAGACCCAGATTCTCGAGCGAGAGATGGATGCGTATCAGCGCGAGTTGCGCACACTGGGCGACTCCCTCCTGATCGGACAGCTGTCCGCTGAGGCCTTTCGGGCCGATGCGGCTCGCGTCATGAATTACAACCGGGCCTGGGCGAACATCACCCTGGTTGATTCAAAGGGCAGGCCCAGGGTGCAGTCCCGCGGTGCGGTCTCTGATCCTTCACCTGCCGAATACCCCCATGTGCTGACCGCACTGACAACGGGGGGTGCCGTGCATTCCGATCTGCTGCACAACCCTCTCACCCATCAGTTCAACGTCGCCATCGCACTCCCGATCCTGGATGAACGCAGTGCCGTAGGTGTTGTTCATGGTGAGCTCAATTCGGCCGCGCTTGCCGCCATGCTTTCGGCCCTGACTGAAGGCACCCGCTTCGTCACCATTCTCGATCGCCAGTACCGGGTGATCGCACGCAGCCGCGAAGCCGAGTTGTATCTTGGAAAGTCGATCGGCCAGAGTCGCATAGCCCTGATTCAGGCCCATCCTCAGGCGGGCTCGGCGCTCTCCGACAACATGTCCGGGCAGCCTCATCGCGTGATCTGGCAACAGGCCTCCAATGGGTGGACCGTGGTTGTCGGCGAGGATGTTTCGGTCTATGTCGATCCCTTGCGACGGTCGCTGATCACGCTGCTCATCGTCGGTCTCTTGCTGCTGTTGCTGGGCATTGGGTCGAGTCGGTTGACCAGCCTGTACTTTGAAAGGCAATTCGCGTCTCTCAGACATGACGCATCCCGGTTGGCTGCCGGCAGTCTGATTGAATCGAGGGATAGCCGGATCTTCGAGATTCAAGAACTGGGCCAGGCCTTGCGTGAAGCGGCCGCCCGATTGTCGATGGCGCAATCGGGCCGCGAGCGCGCGATCGGAGCCTTGCAGGAGGCCGACCACCGCAAGGACGAGTTCCTGTCGATTCTGGCGCATGAGTTGCGCAACCCGATGGCGCCGCTTCGCAATGCCATCACGCTGCTGCAGGGACGAACCCAGGATGACCCGACCAGTCAGCGCATGCTGAAGCTGGCAGACCGACAACTGGACCATCTCATTCGCCTGGTGGACGATCTGCTCGACGTGGCCCGCATCAGCCGAGGCCGCCTGGAACTCAGGCGGGAGCGCCTGGTCCTGCAGGAGGTCTTGAGAGAGGCCGCCGAAACCCTGCAACCGATGCTTGCCGAGCGTTTCCAGACCTTGGACATGCGACTGCCAGATACTGAGGTTTGGCTCGATGCGGATCGGGTACGGCTGACTCAGGTCTTCGAGAATCTGCTTTCAAATGCAAGCAAGTACAGCAAGGCCGGCGACTCGATCGACATCGAGTTGAACGTGAACGAGGCCCATGTAGATATCCTGATCAGCGACCCGGGTGTTGGACTGAGGCCTGACGAACTCGAGCAGATCTTCGAGATCTATCGCCAGATCGAACAATCAGCCCATCACTCCCAGGGCGGCCTGGGCATCGGACTCGCTCTGGTCCGACGGTTGGTGATGTTGCATGGCGGCACGGTCAGCGCACACAGTGATGGCCCCGAACAGGGGAGCTGCTTCAAGGTGCTTTTGCCGCGCCGGGCGTCGCGCTGAAGATCAT
>JBKCEY010000100.1:0-1261 GCA_046304115.1 Burkholderiales bacterium
GGTGCCGAGATCTATCACAAGGCCTGATCGCATGCCCAAATTGCGCACCCTGATCGTCAGCTTCGCCGTTCTCGCCGCGGCGGGTGGCGGGGGCTGGTGGTGGTACCAGAAGCAGTCCGAGGCCGCCAAGCCGCAGTTGCGTACCGCCAAGGTCGAGCGGGGCACGATCACCGCCACCGTGGCCGCTTCGGGCACGCTTGCGGCTGTCGTTCAGGTGCAGGTCAGCTCGCAGGTGTCAGGTCAGATTCGCGATGTGCTGACCGACTTCAACGCCGAAGTGCGCAAGGGCCAGGTGCTCGCGCGTCTGGACCCCGAAACCTTCGAGTTCCGGGTGCGTCAGGCCGAGGCCGATGTCGAGGCGGCCCGTGCGCAGATTGCCGTGCAGCAGGCCTCGGTTGCGGCGCGGCAGTCTGATTTCACTCGCGCCACCATCAACCGCGATGAAGCCCGCCGGGATCTTGAGCGCAAGGCCGGCCTGGTCGAGCGCAACTTCATTTCGCCCGCCGAGCGCGACAAGGCCGAGTCGATGCTGCGCGTGCTCGAGCAGGATCTCGAGAGTGCCCGCGCTCAGGTGCAACTCGGCGAGGCTCAAGTCCGAAACGCGCGCTCGACCGTAGCCCAGCGTGAGGCACAGCTGGCATCGGCCCGCGTGGATCTTGATCGCACCATCATCCGCGCGCCGGTCGATGGTGTGGTGATCAAGCGTTCGATCGAACCGGGTCAGACCGTGGCGGCCAGCCTGCAGGCGCCCGAGCTTTTTCTGATTGCCCAGGATCTGCGTGCGATGCAGGTCGAGGTATCGATCGACGAGGCCGAGGTGAGCCGGGTGCGCACAGGCCAGCGTGCATCCTTCACGGTTGATGCCTTTCCCGGTCGAACCTTCGAGGGGGCCGTGACGCAGGTGCGCAAGGCCTCGCTCAATCAGCAGAACGTCATCACCTATACCGCGCTGGTTTCGGCCAGCAACGACAATCAGTCGCTGCTGCCCGGTATGACTGCCAATGTGCGCATCGTCACGGATGTGCGCAATGACGTGCTCAAGGTGCCCAACGCCGCCCTGCGCTTCAAGCCCCCGGGCTGGACCGAGCCTTCAGGGGGCACGGGTGGCCCGGGTGGATCAAGGCCCGCAAAATCCGCGGGTCTGCCTGCGGGTAGCCCCTGGCTCACCTGGCTGGATGCGCCCTGGCCGATTGCGCACGCACAGCAGGCGGGTGGTGCGGCGGGCGGCGGGATGGCGGCTTATCGTGAGCGCCTCATTCGC
>JBKCEY010000101.1:0-3667 GCA_046304115.1 Burkholderiales bacterium
GCCCGGGCGCGTGCTGTCGATCGCGGTCAAGGCCGGCCAGACGGTTGAAAAGGGTCAGCTGCTGCTGGTGCTCGAGGCCATGAAGATGGAGCACCGCATCACCGCCCCCACCGATGGCACGGTCAAGTCCGTGAACGTGGGCGAAAACGAGCAGGTGGCCAATGGGGCCATGCTGGTGATGCTCGACGAGAAAAAGGACTGAGGAGCCTCTGTCATGACACATGCCGCCCAACCCTCAAGCGCTTCAGCCCCATCGGCCCCCTCAGCTGGATCGGCCCTGCCAGCCACCGATGCAACGGGTGCCGCGCTGCCCGGCCAGCAGGCCACCCTCTACCGCGTTGAGCAGGGTGCCGCCTGGATCACACTGAACCGGCCCGAGAACCGCAATGCGCTTTCGGCCGTGCTGGTCAATGAACTCGCTGCGCATTTCGATGCCGCCCAGGCCGACCCGCAGGCGCGTTGCATCGTGATCACCGGCAACGGCCCGGCGTTTTGCGCAGGGGCCGACCTCAAGAACCCGCCGGGATCGGCCACCGAGGGCAAGACTTCGGTATCGCTCGCCGAGATTCTGGCCCGCATGCAGGACAGCCCCAAGCCCGTGATCATCGCGGTCAATGGCGCCGCGTTTGCCGGGGGTCTGGGGCTGGTGGGCGCGGGGGATATCGTGATCGCGGTAGACGACGCGCCCTTCAGTTTTTCGGAAGTGCGTATCGGCGTGATTCCGGCGGTGATCTCGGTGGTCTGTGTGCCCAAGCTCGGCACCCATCACGCCATGAAGCTCTTCATCACGGGTGAGCGCTTCAGTGGGCGGCAGGCGGTTGAGTTCGGTCTGGCGCATCGTGCTGTGACGGCCGATCAGTTGCGCGCCGCCGTGCAGGAAGAGATCGACATGATCCGCACCGGCGGCCCGATCGCAGTGGCCGAGTGCAAGCGCCTGGTGCGCCGGGTGCAGCAGTTGCCCCGCGACGAGGGTTTTGAAGAGATGTCGGTCTGGAGCCGCAAGATGTTCGTCTCGCCCGAGGGGCAGGAGGGCATGGCGGCCTTTCGCGAGAAGCGCAAACCGTCCTGGATGCAGGGAGACTGAGATGGCTGCTAGTGCCTGGCTGACCGATGAACAGAGCCTCGCAGCCTTTCGGGCCGAGGTGGTTCAGTGGTTGACGGACAACCGGCCTGCCCCGCCTTCGTTTTTACTGCCTGAATCCTTCATGGAGGTGGGTACCGAAGCGCAGTTCGAGTATCTGCGCGACTGGCAGCGCACCGTGTATCAGGCCGGCTATCTGGGCATGGCCTGGCCCCGCGAGTATGGCGGTGGCGGCCGGCCACAGGTCTATCAGGACATCGTCAATGCCGAGATGGCGCGCCTCAAGGTGCCTTTTGTGCCCAACACCATCGGGCTCAACTGGGCCGGCCCGCTGATCCTGGCGATCGGCAGCGAGGCTGAAAAGCGTCGCTACATTCCGGGCATCCTGAGCGGCGACGACATCTGGTGCCAGGGTTTTTCAGAGCCCGATCAAGGCTCGGATCTGGCCAGCAGCCAGACCCGTGCGGTGCGCGATGGTGATCACTATGTGCTCAATGGCTCAAAGATCTGGACCAGCCTGGGCAGCTATGCCAGGTACATGATCCTGTTGGCGCGCACCAACCCCGATGCGCCGCGCTATGCCGGTCTGTCGTTCTTTCTGGTGCCCATGGACGCACCCGGCATCGAGGCACGGCCCATTCGAAAGCTCACCGGCGAATTCGGTTTCAACCAGACCTTCTTCAGGGATGCGCGCATCCCCGCCGACTGCCTGATGGGTCGCGAGGGCGAGGGCTGGAAGATCGCGATGCTCACGCTCACCTTCGAGCGTGGTGCCTCCGGGGGTCAGGCGGGCGGTTTGTCACGCATGTATCTGAGCGTGGACGATGTCGTCGCCATGGCCCGCACGGTGCGTCGCGATGGACGCCCGGCGATCGAAGACCCCCTGATTCGTGATCAGCTCGTGCGCTTCATCCTCGAGGACCAGGGCGATCGCCTGTGCACGGCGCGTGCGGCCCACCCGGCCCTGTGCAGCGAGCGGCCCCAGGCCATTGCACTGTCCAACAAGCTGCGGGTGTCCGAGCACAAGCGTCGGTTGCTGCAATTCGCGCTTTCGCTGCAGGGCGCCCATGCCGTGCGCTGGGTGGGCGATGCCCAGGCCATCGAAGGCGGCAAATGGCAGCGGGCCTACTTCAATTCATTCGCCTCCACGATTGGCGGAGGCACGAGTCAGATTCAGGCCAACATCGTGGGCGAGCGGGTGCTCGGCCTGCCCAAGGACTGAACGCCCGTTTGGGCTTGACCGGATCCTTGCTTGACCGGATCCGTGCTTGCTGGATCGAAAGCCAAGGACTGCTGTATGTCGACCACCGCAGTGTTATCCCGCCAGATCGAATGTTCCGATGAGCAGGCCATGCTGCTCGATGCGGCCATGACGTTTTGCCGCGAGCAATCGCCGATTGCGCGGGTGCGCGAACTCATGACCACCGAGGCTGGCTTTGATGCCGACGTGTGGCGGCGCATGACCGAGCTGGGCTGGCCCGGACTGTGCATCGCCGAGGCCCACGGCGGCGCAGGCCTCACCCTGGGCGAAGCCGCCACGCTCGCCGAATGCATGGGCCGGCATCTGCTTGCCACGCCCTTTGCCAGTACACAGCTCGCCGTGGCCGCGCTGCAGGCGGGAGCCAGCGAGGCCGCCCAGGCCCTGTGGCTGTCGCGGATCGCGGCCGGGCAGTGCGCCACAGTGGCGCTTCTGGAAGATGACGGTGACTGGCGCCTGGCCGGGTTTGAGGCCCAGGCTCGCGCGAGCGGGCAGGGCACGCTCATGCTCTCGGGGGTCAAGACCCTCGTATCCGATGCGGCGGTGGCCTCGCTCGTGGTGGTGGCCCTCGAGCATGAAGGCTTGCCTGCGCTTGCGCTGGTGCCTGCTGATAGCCTGGGTTCGCAACGCATGCAGCGCGAGACCGTGCTCGACGAAACTCGCCGCTGCTATCGCATCGATCTGACCGGCGTGCAGATCCCCGAGGCGGCGTTGATCACGGGCGAGGCGGCCCAGCGGGCCCTGCAGGCGGTGCGCCATGCCGGTGTACTGCTCACCAGTGCCGAGGCCGCAGGTGGCATCGCAGCTGCGCTGTCGGTCATCGTCGACTACCTCAATCTGCGCACCACCTTTGGCCGCAAGATCGGCACCTACCAGTCGCTCAAGCACACCAGCGCCGACATCCTGATCGGCCTCGAACGCTCACGTTCGCATGTGGCGCATGCCGCCACGCTCATGACCCTCGCCCGCGCCTCACTGTCCGATCGATCGAGTCCTTCCGGCTCTGGGGCAGACGCAGACGCACGCCCTGATCCTGCGACGCTGGAGGTGGCCCTGCGCATGGCCAAGGTGGAGTGCTGCGACAGCTATGTCTTTGCCGGCGATCGCGGCGTGCAGTTTCATGGCGGTTTTGGCTTTACCTGGGAGTGCGATGCACAGCTTCATTTGCGTCGTGCACTCTTCTTGCAACACAGCTTTGGCGATGCCACCCATCATCGCAGGCGTCTGGCCGATGCCCTGCTCGGGCCGGTAGCCGCCTGAGCCCGGATAACGGCCTGCCCTGATACGGAGTTCCTCATGGACCTGAACTACGGACCGCGCTATGACGC
>JBKCEY010000102.1:0-1644 GCA_046304115.1 Burkholderiales bacterium
GACGTTATCCCAACTGTTGTCTGCAGCGCCCACAGTACCGCTCAGGGATCGGGCAAACCGGTCTGCGGTGCCGTCATTGTCGACATCAAAGCCATAGTCGATGCGAAGGTCTTCAATCCCCTCCACCAGCGGCGTCACCACCATCTGCCCCCGGTTCAGCTCCACTCGCTTGAGCGTGGGCGTGGAGTCCCGGTTGCAGTCATTGCAGCGACTCACGTAGTACAGCCGAACCATCACCTCGCGCGCCGGAGCGGCCTGTGAACAGCCGGTACTTCGAAGTGTGAGCTCGGCCGCTGTGGTGCCAAAGGCAAAGGGGGCAATGTCCTCACCGCAGCGCGAGGTCTGCAGATAGGCGCCTCCCGCAGCCAGCGCATCGGTAGCCGTCGTGATCGTCGATACCCGGCGCACCATCAGCACGTCGGTTCCTGACTTGCGCTCAGCCAGACAGGCGGGCATCGGATCGCCCTCCTGATAGCCGGTGATCGGAACCGGAACCGCAGGCGTTGCGCCGGCTGCATTCCAGCCCAGGCTGGCTGCCCCGACTTCGCAGGGATCCGGCGTGGTTGCATTGGCTGCAATCAGCGGCAATTCACCATAAAAACCCGCCAGTCGCAGGTCCTCGGTGAGCAGATCCTGGGCATACCGTCCGCTTTCAAACATGCGACCGACTTTGGCCATCTCGGTACGGGCGCGGCTGGTGGATCCAAACAGACCCGTGACGGCCGCAAGCAGGCCCAACCCAACCGCCATCGCGATCATGATCTCGACCAGCGAGAAGCCTCGGGCCGTTCGCCGGGTCACTGCGCCCCGGGTCCCGGTACTTCGGGTCTCTGCGCATCGCATCACGGCGCCTCCAGGTCGGCGACCTGCACCACCGTAGATACGGTCCGACGCAGCGTGTCGGCTCCGTAAGCGCCCTGCCCGCAGGCAGCAACAGGCGCAGCCGAAGGGCGATCACCCTGCCAGGCCACCGTGATCACATAGGCTGCAGGCTGGGGCGACTCGATGCATCCGCGCGCGCCGATCATGGCGCCGATATTGCGCGTGCCAAGCGCCACGCCTGCCCCGCGCAGGCGGGCCGACCATTCACAACGATCCTGCAGCGCAAGGTCATTCACGATCGCACTGCAATCCTGGCCCGAGGTATCAGGTACGCCGAGGTCTACCCCGGCTACCACATAGGCCGCTGCGTTGCGCCGATTGGCGCTCAGTCGCTCAGCCATGTCCTGCAGCAGCACCATGGCCTGCGCACGCTGATTGGCTTCGAGTTCAACCGATGCGGCACGGGACTGCAGACCCGCCAGCGCCACCACACCAAAGGCAGCCACCAGCAGGCTGGCCAGCACCTCGATCATGGCCACACCCGACTGCAACTGTGCTGTGCGCTTCATCCGCGATACCTCAGGAGCAGGAGCCCTCACGCGACTGCGGCATGCCGCTCAAATCGACGAGGATGCAGCGCCGAGCCTGATTTCGGGCTGCATCGCGCACTTCCAGTCGAGCCGTGCCGCCGGCAGCCCGGCCCACAGCCACGTGCCGCGCCCGCGTGCGCCGCCGCGGCCTCGCCAGCTAGCAGCAGGCGTGTCTGGTCGCCCATCCAGCGGAGGGTGTTGGCTCTTGCTGCGCGGTGCGAGTAGGTGGTGC
>JBKCEY010000103.1:0-625 GCA_046304115.1 Burkholderiales bacterium
GTCGCCGACCTCGATCCGGCGCAGGTACTTGACCCAGGACACCCCCTGCACGCCCGGCACGACCAGCCGCAGGGGATAGCCGTTTTCGGGGCGCAGCATTTCACCATTCATGGCCCAGGCCACCATCACATCGTCCATGGCTCGATCCATGGGAATGGTTCGGGTCATGGAGGAGCCATCAGCGCCCTCAGCAAGCACATACTGCCCGGAGATGCGGTCCACCCCGCACAGATCAAGCAAGGTGGACAACAACACCCCCGTGTATTCGCTGCAGGACAGCATGCCGTGGGTGTACTGAACCGTTGGCACGGCCACATTGCCCCACTCCATGCCGGTGTTGGCACCACACTCGATGAAGTGGATGCGTGATACCGAAGGCAGGCGCATCAGGTCATCCAGGGTGAAGACTCGCGCCGACTTCACCAGGCCGTTGATCATCAGACGGTGCTGGGCAGGGTCGATATCCCACCAGCCCTGATGATGTCGCTCGAAGTGCAGGCCATTGGGCGTGATGATGCCGAACAGGCCTTGCAGGGGCGTGAAGCTGACCGATGCGGCGCCCACTCGCGTGAGCCCCGGGCTCTCGCGGCGAGCCAGGTTCTTCTCGTAGACCGACGGCAGTCCG
>JBKCEY010000104.1:0-4086 GCA_046304115.1 Burkholderiales bacterium
CCCGTCCTGCCGGTCGAGCCGGTCGCAGCGGTCGCAGCTGTTGAACCGGCGGCGGTCTTGCGGCGCTCCTGGCGCTCCTGGGTCAGGATCTGCGCAAAATCAATCACGGCCATCGCATAGAAGTACGACCGGTTGTAGCTGGTGATGGCGTTGAAGTTGGTTGTGCCCAGCACATAGCGCGTGGGCGCGTCGCCATCGGGCAGGTCAACCAGGATCAGACGCTCGTCGGGCGCAAGCCGCGCCACAGTGCTCAGGCCGTACTGCGCCAGGTCGGCCGCCGGCAGCCGGGGCGGAATGCCCAGCGCCACGGCCGGTGCAGCCAGGACTTCGTCTTCAAGCTCGACCGGATGATGGGTGGGTTGCCCAGGCTGCCAGCCGTGGTTGCGCAGGAAGCTGCCAACGCTCCCGATGGCATCGGCAGCACTGGCCCGCAGATCGATGCGCCCGTCGCCGTCAAAATCCACCGCGTGCCGCCGGATGCTGCCCGGCATGAATTGCGGCATGCCAATGGCGCCTGCGAAAGAGCCGCGCCATGAAAAGGGATCAAAGCCTGCATCGCGGGCAAGCAGCAGGAAGTGCTCGAGCTCTTCGCGGAAATAGGCGGCTCGCCTCGGATCGTCGAAGCCGAGCGTGGCCAGCGCATCGACAACCCTGAAGTCACCCATGTTGCTGCCATAGAGCGTCTCGATGCCGATGATGGAAACGATCATCGAGGCCGGCACACCAAACTGGGCTTCGGCCCGGGCCAGGGTCTCGGCATGCTCGCCCCAGAACTTCAGACCCGCCCGGATCCGGATGGGTTCGATGAAGCGCTTGCGATAGACCGTCCAGGAGCGTTTGAATCCGGCTGGCGCGGGTGCAATCAGGCGCAATACCGTGGCCGAGGGTTGCGCCGCAGCGATGATTCGCTCAAGTTCAATGCGCTCGAAGCCGTGACGCTCACCCAGGTCATTGATGAAGGTCTGCACGGTTTCGCGCTTGAGCCATGCCTGACCAGCTTGCGTGCCGGCCGACTGAGCCTGCACGCCATGGGCCGCGCCCAGCAGGACAATGAGGCACAGCAACCGCGCCTTGAGGCGCTCAGTGAAGTTTGAAGGCATCGATCCGGCGGCGAAAACTGCGCACATCTTCGGGCGCATGACCTTGTGGATCGTAACGCAGCCGACAGTAGTCCTGCACGATCGCCGCCGCGGCTGCCGATTCATC
This sequence comes from Burkholderiales bacterium, assembly GCA_046304115.1. Taxonomy (GTDB): domain Bacteria; phylum Pseudomonadota; class Gammaproteobacteria; order Burkholderiales; family Burkholderiaceae_E; genus UBA4615. Next base: position 1,207 of record JBKCEY010000104.1, read on the forward strand.
TGTCTCGAGGAGTCGCTCGATCCGGTGCAGATAACGCAGCGCCGTTTCATCTCGATGGCGGGGCAGACCCGCCGCAGCCAGCCGCTCGCAAAACCGCTCCCAGCCCGCCTGCACGGGGTCTGCAGACCGCTGCGGTCTGAGCGTCACGAGGGCGACGATCCCGATGCCGACCATCAGGAGCACGGCCAGTGCACCGACCAGCACCGTGGTGTTGCCAGCGTTCAGACCGATGCGCGACATCAGGGCGGCTTGTTGCTGCCGGTCGTAGTTGAGGACCCACTGATTCCATCGATTGGTCAGGGCATCCACCGACAACTGCCACTGCAGCCACAGGGGATGCTGATTGAGCGCAGGCAGCAGCGACACATTCGAACTGAGTGATTCGCGCAGGGCGCGTGAACCCTGGTCGATTCGGTCGGGAGCCACGGCTGCTGTTGGGTCGATACGCACCCATCCACGGCCGGCAATCCAGACTTCAGCCCAGGCATGGGCATCGGCCTGCCGGACGATCCAGTATTCGCCTGAAGGATGTTGCTCTGCGCCGAGATAGCCTGTGACAACCCGGGCAGGGATGTCGAGAGCCCGCATCAGCACCACGAAGGCACCGGCATAGTGTTCGCAAAAGCCCGCACGCGTCTCGAACAGAAATCGATCAACGACCCGATCTGACAGGGGCGCAGGATTGGGGGTGTAGCGAAACCCCCCGGTGCGAAACATCTCTAGCGCGCGCTCAACCAGAGCCTGGGGGTCTGGCGTCTCGAGTTGCCAGCGAGCCGCCATCTCGAGCGTGCGCTGATGATGACCGGCAGGAAGCTGCAACCAGTTCTGCAGGCTGAGGGCGGTTTCGTTCAGCCCGATGCGGGCCGACGGTGCAGCGACGCCCTGGTAGCGCAGACGCTGTCGGACCGGACCGGCGGCCAGCCATTGATGGTCAGGGGTGATTCGCGCGCTGAGTTCATTGCCCTGCGGGGCGGCCAGTGCATGTTCCAGCGCAAAGAGCCAGGTCTCGCCGTGCGGCTCCAGCGTCAGCTGGTATCGGATCCGGGGAGCGTTGGGGTCTGTTGTGACCTCTGCCCGGGGAGTGACCCCCGTCTCGTGTCGAACCGCAGTCCAGGTGCGGCCGTCGTAGTGCCCCAGCGTGGGCCCTCGCCAGTACATCTGCGCCATGGAGGGCGCGCCGGTAAGGAACTGCACGCGCAGGGCGACTTCCTCGTTGCGGACAAGATTGGCAATTTGTCCGGGCTGCATCGAAGAAGACATGCCGGTTCGCCCGGTCTGTGCATCGGCGGGCAACCCCCAGAGCGGCCCGGACAACCGGGGAAACAGCATGAACAGCGCAAGCGCCAGGGGCAGTGCCTGCAGCAGCAAAACGCCCACGAGCTTCATGCGCCGGGTCAGGGCGACTTCGCGCTGCCCATACTGGAGCGTGAGCAGGGCGAGCAGCAGCCCGGCAGCAGCGACAAACGTCAACGCCGCGGAGAGCAGGCTCTGCGAGCTGAAAAAGCTGGTCAGCAACAGAAAGAAGCACAGCGAGATCAGTACCATCAGGTCGCGACGTGCCCTCATCTCCATGAGCTTGAGACCCAGAAAGAGCACCAGCAGGGCGACCCCGGGTTCCCGTCCGAGCAGGGTTTCGTATTCGGCCATGACCCCGGCCACGCAGGCCACGCCTGTCATGACGCGCAGACGCAGACCCGGTAAGGCTCTCCCGCTGAAAATCAGTCCGAGCCGCCATGCAAACAGCAATGCGAAACCCGCCGTGCACCACAGGGGCAGCCCGCCCACCGAGGGCAGAACAGCCAGCAGGATCACACCCATCAGCAGCAGGGTGTCGCGCCGCTCGCGCTCCCAGTCGGCGCCCAGTCGACCCGTCAGGGCGCGCAGGTGCAGGCGATGCGCTGGCCTGGTGTTCATACCGGTGCCAGAGCCAGCTCGCGAAGACATTGAGCCCGATGGGCCGGCCCGCGATCCGGTGTGATTTCGGTCTGAGGCAGCCGCAGCCCGTAGTGCAGTCCGGCCGCCTCGGCATCGATGACCCAGCGCGTCAGGCGACTGATTCGGGCTTCAGGATCAAGGTGTGCAGGCATGAGTTTCCAGTCGAGCCAGAGCAGACCGCCTTGTCCGCCCTCAAACTCGGTGACCAGCAGACCTTCGCTGCCCAGGCGCGCAATGGCTTTCCAGGCGAGTCGCCGGGGAGAGTCTCCGCTGCGCCAGGGGCGGATCGCAGCCGGATCGTCGTCACCCAGATTGCGGCCCTGAGATTCTTCGCCTGCGCTCAGTGCGATGGGCAGCGGGGTGCCTGCAGGTTCGGGTTGCGGCAGGACCAGCAATCGCGCTTGGGGATGCCAGTAAGCCCAGGCTCGCCATAGACCCAGTGGCCAGCGGGTCTGCAGTCTCATGCGGGGCATGTCGTGCCAGCCACGCGTTTTTGTGGGCAGGGCCACCATCGCCAGGTGTTCGGGGCCAACGGGCACATCGAGATGCACCGGGTTCAGGGTGCCCGCGACAACCAGATCGAGCGCAAACCGCTCGGGGCCGGCCGGATTGCGCAAGACGATGCCGTGTTCGGCAAAGTCGCCCGCATGAACCGGGTCGGCTCGCCCCGCCCGCAGAACCAGTCCGGCCAGATTGCGCCAGGTATGAACCATGCCGACCAGCCAGACGCTCGCGAGCAAAAAGGTCAGGGCATAGCCCAGAGCAAGCGCGTAGTTGATGGAGGTGACCAGCATGGTGACAAGAACGGCAGCCATCAGCAGACCCGCCCGAGTGGGCAGGATGTAGACGCTGCGACGGCCCAGTTGCCTTTCACCGGGATGAGGGCCTCGATCGGCCCTCCAGGGGAGCAGCCATCGCAGCAGCCCGACGGTCCACCTGCGCTCG
>JBKCEY010000105.1:0-10187 GCA_046304115.1 Burkholderiales bacterium
TCCCGAAAATCCCCCGCTCAAGGATCCCAAGACCTGGAAGATTGCCGGCAAGCCCCTGCTCAGGCTCGACACCGCTGACAAGGTCAACGGTCGCCAGATCTATGGCGCCGACCTCAAATTGCCGGGCATGCTCAATGCGGCCATCAAGGATTGCCCGGTCTTTGGCGGCAAGGTGATGTCTTTTGATGCGGCCAAAGTCCAGAGCATGGCCGGTGTGCGCAAGGTTGTGCAGGTCGGCAGCAGTGCCGTTGCCGTGGTGGCCGATACCTGGTGGCAGGCCAAGACTGCCCTCGACGCCCTGCCGATTACCTGGGACAACGGCCCTCATGCAAAGGTCAACAGTGAGGCCATCGCCCAGACACTGCGCGCCGGGCTCGATGCCCCGGAGGCCTTTGTCGGCAACCAGTCCGGCGACGCACCCGCTGCGATCCGCGGTGCTGCCCGTCAGGTTGAAGCGGTGTACGGCTATCCGTATCAGAACCATGCCTGCATGGAGCCCATGAACGCCACGGCGCGCTGGACTCCCGAGCGTTGCGAGGTCTGGACGCCCACCCAGAACGGCGAGGCTTCGCTGGCCGCCACCGCGGCGGCATCAGGCTTGCCGATTGCGCAGTGCGAGGTCTACAAGATCCATCTGGGGGGTGGCTTCGGTCGGCGGGGTTTTCAGGACTGGATCCCTCAGGTTGTTGCGATCGCCAAGACCATGCCCGGAACGCCGGTCAAGCTGCTGTGGTCCCGCGAGGAGGACATGCTGCATGGCCGATTCCACCCGGTCACTCAGGCGAAAATGCGCGCGGGTCTGGACGCACAGGGCAATGTCGTGGGTCTGCATATGCGCCTGTCGGGGCAATCGATCCTTGCCTCGGTCGCGCCGCAGAACCTGCGTAACGGTGCGGACATGGTGGCCTTCCAGGGCCTGACACCCTCCGGCGACGGTGCCATCGGTTATGGCTTTGCAAACCTGCTGGTCGATCATGCGATGCGCAATCCGCATGTCCCGCCCGGGTTCTGGCGGGGCGTGAACCACAATCAGAATGCCATCTACCTCGAATGCTTCATCGATGAACTGGCCCACGCCGCCGGGGTCGATCCGCTGGAGTACCGCCGCCGGCTGATGTCCAAGCATCCCAAACACCTGGCCGTACTCGAGGCGGCTGCCGCGCGCGCCGGTTGGGGCAAACCGGCTGCGCCGGGCGTATTCCGGGGCATGGCGCAGCACATGGGTTTTGGCAGCTACACCGCCGCAGTGGCCGAGGTTTCGGTCAACAAGGACGGCAAGCTCAAGGTGCATCGCATCGTGGCTGCGACCGATCCCGGCCATGCAGTCAACCCGCAGCAGATCCAGGCACAGGTCGAGGGTTCGTTTGCCTACGGGCTTTCAGCAGCACTCTATGGCGAATGCTCGGTCAAGGACGGACGCATCGAGCAGGAAAACTTCAACACCTATGAGGTGGTTCGCATGGCCGACATGCCGAGGGTCGAGACCATCGTCATGCCATCGGGCGGTTTCTGGGGAGGTGTTGGCGAGCCCACCATTGCCGTCGCAGCGCCTGCCGTTCTCAATGCGGTCTTTGCGGCAACCGGCAAGCGAATCCGTCAGTTGCCGCTGGCCAAGGTTGATCTGCGTCGCGCCTGAAGCGCCACGGCTGAAGTCATGGCGGGTGATCGGGCGCTTGTTTTCGGGGGCTGTCTGGTGATGTTGATGGCCTGTGCATGGGGGCCTGTAGCCGCAGGCTCGCCCCAGGCCAGGGCTGACGCCGCATTAGCAGCGGGCGATGCGGCGCCCAAGGGCTCAAGCGACGGTGGCAGCACGCCTCTGAGCAACGAACCGGGTAACGCTGAGCGGGGACGGGCGATCGTGGGTTCGCGCCAAGTGGGCCTTTGCCTGTTGTGCCATTCAGGACCGTACGAACCCAAGGCGCACCAGGGCACCGTGGCCGGCCCGGTGGAGGGCGCAGGCCTGCGCTCGACGCAAGCCCAGCTGCGTCAGCGACTGATCAACCCGCGGGTGCTTGATCCCCAGAGCCTCATGCCGGCCTTTTACGATACGCTGGGCCTGCAGCAGGTGGCTGCAGGTTACGCGGGCAAGCCCATTTTGAGTGCACAGCAGATTGAAGATGTGGTGGCCTACCTGCTCACGCTTCGCGAGGCCCCCTGATGGGAGCGGATCTCACTGCGCCGAAGTGCAAGGGCCTGACCACTCCGAAGGGCAGGGACGTGGCACTGCACGAGGGAAGCGCCCGGGCTGTGCCCAGTCAGGCGCGGCGTTTCATGCTCGTGCGCGCCGGCCAGTGGCTGTCAGCAGGGCCTCTCGTTGCCCAACACGAGGTGAGCCGGGCGGATGCCGCTCGAGAACGCCTGGATGCAGCGATTCAAGCCTTCTCACAGGGGCGGCCCCTGCTGACCGACTCTGGGCGCCTGCGCATCGAGATCGACGCACTGGTTGAAAATGGCAACTCCGTACCGATCCGGGTCAAGGCCATGAGCCCGATGACCGAAACGGATCATGTGCAGCGCATTGTGATTCTGGCGCCTCGCAATCCACAGCCGCAGGTGGCACTGTTTCATTTGGGCATCCATAGCGGACGGGCCGAGGTGGCTACGCGGTTCCGAATGGCCGAATCACAGACGATTCAGGCATTGGCGCTCTTCAGTGACGGTCGCATTCATCGGGCTCAGGCCGATGTCGTGGTCACACTGGCCGCCTGCCTCGAGAACTGACATGAGTCGTGCGGTTGTCCGGGTGCCTGCACAGGTCAGGGCAGGTGAGGTGATCGAGATCACGGCCATGGTGGCCCATCCGATGGAGACCGGCTACCGAACAGGTGATGACGGTCGGATCGTGCCGCGGCATATCGTTCGTGAATTGCAGTGTGATTTCGAGGGTCAGACCGTCTTTCGGATGGAGTTCTTTCCGGCGCTCACCGCCAATCCATGGGTCGCCTTTCCCTTGAAAGCCTTGCGTAGCGGTGTCTTGACCTTCACCTGGACCGATGACCAGGGCCGTGTCGTTCGCGAGCAAGCGGATTTGCGCGTGTCCTGAGGATGGGTTGGCCCACGTTGCGTTGGCGGCTGTCCCTGGCCAGAGGTCTCTCAGTGAGACTGTGCCGGGTGTTGATGGTGTTGATGGTGTTGAACGTCGCCCCGGTATGGGCACAGAACACCGCGGGATGGGTCCGCCCCGAACCACTTCGCTCGGGCTTTGACACCGTGGGCCAGGCGACCCAGGCCATGCAGCGCAACGACTCCGACAACCCAGCCTGGTTTGCGGTTCAGGAGGGGGCACGCCTTTATCAGCAACCGGCCGGGGCGCAGCAACGATCCTGCGCGGGCTGCCATGCAGACGCACCCCAGTCCCTGCGAAGCGCAGCCACGATGTATCCCCGATTCGATGCAGTCTCGTCCGCGCCCATCAATCTGTCATCCCGCATCGAGGCCTGTCGTATCCGCCATCAGCAGGCCGAGGAATGGCCGCCTGAGGATGCACGCCGGCTGGCCTTGCTGGCCTACCTCGGCTCGGTCGCGCGGGGGCTTGCCCTGAACCCGGACCCTGATCCGCGCCTGCATGACGCCCGTGCTCGGGGTCAGGAGCGGTTCAGTCAGCGAATCGGACAACTCGGTTTGTCCTGCGCCGATTGCCATGATCGGCACTGGGGACAACGCCTGGGGGGAAGCGTGATTCCCCAGGGCCATCCCAATGCCTATCCGCTGTGGCGCCTGCAATGGCAGGCTGTCGGCTCCCTGCAAAGACGGATTCGGGCATGCCTGGTTGGCGTGCGCGCCCAGCCCTGGGCCTCAACCGACCCGGCCTGGGTCGAACTCGAATTGTTCCTGCAATGGCGCGGTGCCGGACTTGCAGTTGAGACTCCCGGGGTGAGGCCATGATCCCTGAGCCATCGGTTGATGAAGGCTTCATGCGACTCGCGCTCTCTGCCGCCGAGCAGGCCGGGCGGATGGGGGAGGTTCCGGTCGGAGCCGTCGTTGTGCACGAGGGCCGGGTGATTGCAGTGGCCCACAATCAGCCCATCACCGACCATGACCCCACCGCCCATGCCGAGATCCGCGCGATGCGCATGGCGGCGCGCAGTCTTGGCAACTATCGGCTGATTGACTGCGACCTGTATGTCACGCTCGAGCCCTGTGCGATGTGTGCGGGTGCGATGCAGCATGCCCGTATCCGTCGGGTGGTCTGGGGGGCTCCCGACCCCAAGACCGGCGCCTGTGGCAGCGTGATCGATCTGTTTGCCGAGCCGCGGCTCAATCACCATGCGCAGACGACGGGCCATGTCCTGGCCCATCCCAGTGCAGACTTGCTGCGCGCATTTTTTGCAGCCAGACGAAACAAGGGCCGTCGTTCGGATGAGAACAACGGCCCTGCTGAAGAAGAGTGATTACTGGATCTTGGCCTTGGCCCGCAAGTCTTTTTGCAGGTCCTGGATGCGACGACGCTCGAGTTCCTGCTGGATCTGGGGCTTGACCTGCTCCAGCGGCGGCGGCTGCACGTCACGGACATCATCCAGACGAATCACATGCCAGCCGAAGTCGGTCTTGACGGGCGCTGCGGTCAGCCCACCCTTGGTCAGCTGCTTCAGAGCCTCGGCAAAGGGCGGAACGTAGTTGTCGGCGCTCGCCCAGTCGAGGTCTCCGCCGCGCTGGGCTGAGCCTGGATCTTTCGATTTCCTGGCAAGCTCTTCGAATTTGGCGCCCTTGCCAAGCTGCTCGATGATGGACTTGGCCTCGGCCTCGGACTCCACCAGGATGTGCCGTGCGCGGTACTCCTGACCACCACCGCCGCCCTTGGCAAGCTTGTCGTATTCGGCCTTGATCTCATCGTCAGTGATCGCCTTGCTGCGCAGGTGTTCGCGAATCATTGCGCGGATCAGGATGTCCTGACGGGCGCTCTCAAGCGCACGGGAAATCTCGGGATTCCGGGTCAGGCCCTTCTTGACGGCCTCCTGGGTGAACAGTTCCCGGGCGATCAGCTCTTCGCGGATCGCGGTACGCAGCTCAGGCGTATCGGGCCGACCCTGCTGGGTCATGGCGGCGACGAACTCATTGACGCGTGCCGACGGAATGGCCGTGCCGTTCACGATCGCAGCGTTCTGGGCTGCTGCGCTGCCGAACAGGAACAGGCCAAACGCCAGAACTGCCGGACGGGCCAGGGTGGTGAAATGGGGAGTCATGAGCGGTTCCGCGTTGGTGCCTCGGCCTCTTCGGGCGCAAGGGCATGGATGACGAGAGCGTGGACCCGGTGGGGCATCCACGGGCGCACCGGATCATACACAAGTCGATGTCGGGCGATTCGCGTCAATCCGGCAAAGATCGGGCTCACAAGCCGGACTGTGAAGTGGCCAGCCCCGCCCTGTGATCCGGCATGACCGGCATGCAGATGGCTGTCGTCCTGAATGCTGATCTGCGCATCCGGAAAGGCAGCCTGCAGGCAGGCCTGCAGCTCTTCAGGCGTGGGGCGCATGGCCATCCTTGTCCTGTGAGGGGCGATCGACCTCCTTCATGTGCCGGCTGAGCCAGAGCCCCTGCAGGATCACGAAGAGCACCGTCAGCCCGAGGCTGCCGAACAGCTTGAAATTCACCCAGAAGTCGAGACTGAACGAATAGGCAACCACCAGATTGAGCACGCCCATGCACAGAAAGAAGCCCATCCAGAGCCAGCTCAACTGGCGCCAGACTGCGTCAGGCAAGGTCAGTTGTGAGCCCATCAGGGCTTTCATGGGCTGCTTGCCGGTCAGCACGGGCGTCAGTAGCAGCGCGAGCGCGAAGGCTGCATAGAGCACCGTCGGCTTCCACTTGATGAAGGTTTCGTCCCGAAACAGCAGCGTCATGCCGCCAAACACGACGATGACACCCAGGCTCAGCCAGTGGGTGGTTTCAATCTTCTTTGATCTCAGGCGCAGCCAAGCAATCTGGCCGATGGTGGCCAGGATCGCGATGCCGGTCGCCCAGTAGATATCCCCGAGCTTGTAGGCCGCAAAGAAAAGAACAATCGGGAAAAGGTCAAAGAGCAGTTTCATGCAGTCGGCGCAAAGGGAACAGCAAGGGGGCAAAAAAGAAGGATCAACACTGATTGATTGTATGCGCCCGAGCGCATCCGGGAGCGGCTGCCTTGACGGCAGCAGGGCCTAAGCGTCAGCATTTCAGGTTTTCCAGCGCTTTTACGGAGAGAGTCATGCAAGGCCTCATGATGGATATGCCGCTTCTGGTGTCGAACCTGCTGCAGCATGCCAAGCGGCATTTTCCACGGGTCGAGATTGTGTCGCGGCGGGTTGAGGGCGACATTCACCGCTACACCTGGGCCGACTGCGCGAGCCGCTCGGCGCGCATGGCCAGCGCCCTGAGCGCAGCGGGCGTCACGCTCGGCGACCGGGTCGGTACGCTGGCCTGGAATGGCTATCGGCATATGGAGATCTACTACGCCGTCGGTGGAATGGGTGCCGTCATCCACACCATCAATCCGCGCCTGCATCCGGATCAGATCGCTTGGATCGTCAACCATGCCGAGGACCGGTATCTGGCCTTCGACATGACCTTCCTGCCGATCATCCAGGCCATCGCCAGCCGTTGCCCTCAGGTCAAGGGCTGGATTGCGATGTGTGATGCCGATCGTCTGCCCGCCGACACCGGCATCCCCAACCTGCTGTGCTACGAAACCCTTCTGGGCGGTGGCGATGAGGGCTTTGACTGGCCACAGATCGACGAACGCTCAGCCGTGGCGCTTTGCTACACCTCGGGCACCACGGGCAACCCCAAAGGGGCGCTGTACAGCCATCGCTCGACCGTCCTGCATGCCTATGCGGCATCACTGCCCGATGCAATGGGATGCAGCACCCGGGATTCGATCCTGCCGGTGGTGCCGATGTTCCACGTGAATGCCTGGGGCCTGCCTTATGTGTGTGCCCTGGTGGGCGCAAAAATGGTCTTCCCCGGTCCTGCGCTCGATGGCAAGTCGCTCTACGAGCTTTTCGAGGGCGAGAAGGTCACTTATTCAGCCGGTGTGCCCACGGTCTGGCAGGGTCTGCTCCAGTATGTGGAGAGCAACACCCTCGGCTTTTCGACCTTCCGGCGCACGGTGATCGGCGGCTCGGCCTGCCCGCCCGCCATGATCAAGACCTTCCGTGAGCGGTACGGCGTCGAGGTGATTCACGCCTGGGGCATGACCGAAATGTCGCCCCTGGGCACCCTGTCGCGACTGATGAGCCAGCATCAGGATCTGTCCGAGGACGAGCAGATGAAGGTCTATGCCAAGCAGGGTAAGGCGATCTTCGGGGTGGACATGAAGATCACGAACGACGAAGGCCAGGAGTTGCCCTGGGATGGCAAGACCTTTGGCGATCTGCTGGTGCGTGGCCCGTGGGTGGTCAAGAGCTACTTCAAGGGCGAGGGCGGTGACCCGCTGCGGACCGACGCTCAGGGCCAGACCTGGTTTCCGACCGGTGACGTGGCCACCATCGACGCCGATGGATACATGCAGATCACGGATCGCAGCAAGGACGTGATCAAGTCGGGCGGAGAATGGATCAGCACGATCGATCTGGAAAACCTGGCCATGGCGCATCCGTCGGTGGCCCAGGCGGCTGTGATTGGCGTGCTTCATCCCAAGTGGGACGAGCGTCCGCTGCTGATCGTCGTGAAAAAGCCCGGCGCCGAGGTGACCCGAGAGGCACTCATTGCCTTTTACGAAGGCAAGATTGCCAAGTGGTGGACGCCCGACGATGTGCAGTTCGTCGAGAGCATTCCGCTGGGTGCCACCGGAAAAATGCTCAAGACCAAACTGCGCGAGCAGTTCAAGGACTACAGGCTGCCCACGGCCTGATCGGCCATGTATAGTCCCCGCGGCAGTTCCTGCAGGCTCTTCGCGGGGGCGACTATTTCATACGGTGCCAAGCCGACTTTCAGGGAGAACATATGAGCCAGGCTCATTACCGAACCGATGGCGCGATCGCCGTCATCACCATGGACAACCCCCCGGTCAATGGCCTGGGTCTGGAGTTGCGCATCGGCATTCGTGACGGCATTGCGCGCGCCATGGCGGATGCGGCCGTCCAGGCCGTGGTCCTGACCGGCACGGCGCGCGCCTTTTCGGGCGGTGCCGACATCCGTGAATTCAATACGCCCAAAGCCGACGCTTCGCCTCATCTGCTCGAGGTGATCGACGTTGTCGAGAACGCCGCCAAACCCGTGGTGGCTGCAATTGCCGGCCTTGCCCTCGGCGGTGGCAATGAGCTTGCGCTGGGTTGCCACTATCGGGTCGGCTCGCCGGGCACGCAGATCGGCTTGCCGGAGGTCAATCTGGGCCTGCTGCCGGGCGCCGGCGGCACTCAGCGTCTTCCGCGTCTGATCGGAGCGGCCAAGGCGCTCGACATGATCGTCAGTGGCGCCCCCATCCGGGCCGAAGAGGCTGCAAAGCTGGGTTATTTCGATCGACTGATCGACGGCGATTTGGTGGCCGGCGCGATTGCGTTTGCCCGCGAGGTGGTGGCCTCGGGTGCTGCCCGGCCCCGTGTGCGCGATCGCAGTGTGGATGCAGCCTCGGTGCCCGGAGGGCCGCAGGCTTTCTTTGATGCCGCGCGTGCCCAGGTCGCCAAGGCCTATGTCGGCTATCCCGCCCCCATGAAGTGCCTGGAGTGCGTCGAGGCGGCCGTCAAGAAGCCCTTTGACGAAGGCATGAAGGTCGAGCACATGCTCTTTGGTGAGCTGATCGATTCGATCACCTCCAAAGCCCTGCGCCATGCCTTCTTTGCCGAGCGCGCGGCCAGCAAGATTCCCGATGTGCCCGAAGACACGCCTCAGCGACCCATCAAGGGCGCAGCGGTGATTGGCGCCGGCACCATGGGCGGTGGCATCACCATGAACTTCATCAACGTGGGCATTCCGGTCACCCTGCTCGAAATGAAGCAGGAAGCCCTTGACCGCGGCGTGGCAACCATTCGGCGCAACTACGAAAACACCGCCAAGAAGGGCCGCATGACGCAGGAGGAGGTGGAGCAGCGCATGGCGCTCATCACCCCCACGCTGTCTTATGCCGATATCGCCCAGGCCGACATCGTGGTCGAGGCGGTCTTTGAGGACATGGACGTCAAGCAAAAGGTCTTCGAGACGCTCGACACCACCATGAAGCCGGGCGCGATTCTGGCTTCGAATACCTCGACGCTCGATGTCGACCGTATCGCGGCCTTCACCCGGCGCCCGCAGGATGTGATCGGCACGCACTTCTTTTCGCCGGCGAACGTCATGCGTTTGCTTGAAATCGTGCGTGGTGCCAAGACCGGCAAGGATGTGCTGGCCACCACCATGGCGCTGTCCAAGCGTATCCGCAAGGTCGGCGTGGTGGCGGGCGTTTGCGATGGTTTCATTGGCAATCGCATGATCGAGCAGTATTCGCGTCAGGCGGGGTTCCTGCTTGAGGAGGGCTGCTCACCGCAACAGGTGGATGCGGCCGTCGAGCGCTGGGGCTTTTCAATGGGGCCGTTTCGGATGGCCGATCTGGCCGGCAACGACGTGGGCTGGTACATCCGCAAGCGCCGTTACCTCGAAAAACCCGATCTGCGCTACAGCAAAACCGCCGACCTGGTCTGCGAACTCGGCCGCTATGGCCAGAAGACCTCAGCCGGCTGGTACGACTACAAGCCGGGCGATCGCACGGCCTATCCGTCGCCCGTGGTCGAGGATCTGCTCACCAAGGAGCGGGACCGTCTGGGCATCACGCCCCGAAAGGTGAGCGATGAGGAGATCGTCAACCGCCTGGTGCTTGCGCTGGTCAATGAAGGGGCTCAGCTGCTCGATGAAGGCATCGCGCTGCGGGCGTCTGACATCGACATCATCTACCTCACCGGCTATGGCCTCGCCCGTTTCAGGGGCGGCCCGATGTTCTATGCCGATTCGCTGGGACTGCCCCAGGTGGTGAGAATCATGCAGGGCTTTGCGGCCAACCCCAATGCAGACCCCGACTTCTGGAAGCCCGCACCTCTGCTGGCCAGGCTGGCCGCTGAGGGTCGCTCGTTCAACGGATAAGCGCACACGCGATCTGCCCCCCTGTACAACGCTTTCGCGCCGCAGGTTTGCCGCGGCCATCTTCGAGGAATTTCATCATGCGTGAAGCCGTCATTGTCTCGACCGCGCGGACCGGTCTGGCCAAATCCTGGAAAGGTGCTCTCAACATGACCCATGGCGCG
>JBKCEY010000106.1:0-2629 GCA_046304115.1 Burkholderiales bacterium
GTCATGCCCATGGCGAGCGCCCAGGTCAAGTCTTCGGTCTTGCTGGCGGGCTTGCGCGCCCAGGGGGTCACCCGGGTGACCGAGCCCGCACCAACACGCGACCATACCGAGCGCATGCTTGCGGCCTTTGGCGTCAAGGTCCAGGTTGATGGTCCGAGGATCAGTCTCGAGGGCGGCCAGGCGCTGCAAGCCACCGACATCGACGTGCCCGCCGATATTTCGTCTGCGGCTTTCTTTCTGGTGGCGGGCGCCATCGCCCCGCAGGGCGAGTTGCTCCTGCAGCATGTGGGTATCAACCCCACGCGAACCGGTGTCATCGACATCCTGCGTCTCATGGGTGCCGACATCACGCTTGAAAATCCTCGCACTGTGGGTGGGGAGCCGGTGGCCGACCTGCGGGTCAAGGCCTCTCGTCTGAAGGGCATCGAGGTGCCTGAGGCCCTGGTCCCGCTGGCGATCGATGAATTTCCGGTTCTGTTCGTGGCGGCGGCCTGCGCCGAGGGTCGTACCGTGGTCACCGGAGCGGAAGAACTCCGCGTCAAGGAGTCCGACCGGATAGCCGTCATGGCCGACGGGCTGAAGGCCTTGGGCGTGAGCGCCGAGCCCACCCCGGACGGCATCGTGATTGAAGGCCGTGGCGGCAGCGCTGGCGTCTTCAGTGGCGGCACCGTGGATTCGCATGGCGACCATCGGCCTGCGATGGCTTTTGCGGTGGCCAGTTTGCGCTCGTCTGAGCCCATCACCATCCTGGATGTCGATAACGTCGCGACATCGTTTCCCAACTTCGTTGAACTGGCCAAGGCCGCCGGGCTGAATCCGAGTCTGGAATCATGTCCAGCATCCCTGTGATCGCCATCGATGGGCCCACCGCATCGGGTAAGGGCACCATCGCCCAGCGGGTCGCGGATGCCCTGGGGTTTCATTACCTCGACAGCGGGGCTCTGTACCGGCTGACCGCGCTGTCGGCGCAGGGAGCAGCCGTCGATTGGCAGGATGGCGTGGCGGTTGCTCAGGTGGCTGCGGCGCTGCAGGTCCGGTTTGATGCGCAGGGCCGGATCTGGCTGGGCGGCCAGGACGCAACCGAAGCCATCCGGAGCGAGGCCATCGGGGTCGGGGCCTCGAAAGTGGCTGTACATGCGGGTGTGCGCGCTGCTTTGCTGCAGGTGCAGAGGGATTTTCGACAGGTGCCCGGGTTGGTCGCAGATGGCCGGGATATGGCGTCGGTGGTTTTTCCGGATGCCGTACTCAAGATCTTTCTCACTGCCACCGCCCAGGCGCGCGCGCAACGTCGCCATAAACAGTTGATCGAAAAAGGGATTTCTGCTAACCTAGCGGCCCTTTTGCAGGATCTTCAGGAGCGGGACGCGCGTGACTCGCAGCGCGCCCAGGCCCCTTTGGTGGCTGCACAAGACGCGCTCGTCATCGATTCCACAGACCTGTCGGTCGATCAGACTGTTCAGGCTGTGCTGCAAGCGTGGCAGGCGCACTCTCCCGGCAAACCCTGATTGGGTTTTGCCGGTTTTCAACCCCGTGACCCGCAGGATCCTCGCGCGCACTGGGCGCTCGGCCAGGGTGTTCCCTGTCCTTGCACTCTGTGGACGCAACTTTTTCAACCTCACCCGGGCTTTTTTTGTCCGACCCCTGCGGCCTTCATGTCATCAACCCCTTCTGAATGAACACTGCCACCCACCCCGAGACCGAGAGTTTTGCCCAGCTTTTCGAAGAATCCCTCTCCAAGCAGGAGATGCGCGCCGGTGAGGTCATCACCGCCGAAGTGCTGCGTATCGATCACAACTTCGTGGTCGTCAATGCCGCACTGAAGTCCGAGAGCTTCATCCCCATTGAAGAGTTCCACAACGATCGGGGCGAACTCGACGTCAAGGAAGGCGACTTCGTCGCGGTTGCGATCGATTCGCTCGAAAACGGCTACGGCGAAACCCGCCTGTCGCGCGACCGCGCCAAGCGTCTCGCGGCCTGGGTGAACCTCGAGCGTGCGCTCGAGGATGGCGAACTGGTCAGCGGCACGATCACCGGAAAGGTCAAGGGCGGTCTCACCGTCATGACCAACGGCATTCGTGCCTTCCTGCCGGGTTCGCT
Source organism: Burkholderiales bacterium (assembly GCA_046304115.1). GTDB lineage: Bacteria > Pseudomonadota > Gammaproteobacteria > Burkholderiales > Burkholderiaceae_E > UBA4615. The sequence goes on from JBKCEY010000106.1 coordinate 2,098, forward strand.
GATCGACATGCGTCCGGTCAAGGACACCACGCCCTTCGAGGGCAAGACCATGGACTTCAAGGTCATCAAGCTCGATCGCAAGCGCAACAATGTGGTGCTTTCGCGTCGTGCCGTGATCGAGCTCTCGCAGGGCGAGGAGCGGGCCAAGCTGCTCGAGACGCTGGCCGAAGGCGCCATTGTCAAGGGCACGGTCAAGAACATCACCGACTACGGTGCCTTCATCGATCTGGGCGGTATCGACGGTCTGCTGCACATCACCGACATGGCCTGGCGCCGCGTGCGTCACCCGTCCGAGGTGCTGGCCGTGGGCCAGGAAGTCACCGCCAAGGTTCTCAAGTTCGACCAGGAAAAGAACCGCGTCTCGCTGGGCGTCAAGCAGCTGGGCGACGATCCCTGGGTCGGCATCGCCCGCCGTTACCCGGCCGGCACCCGCATGTTCGGCAAGGTCACCAACATCACCGACTACGGTTCGTTTGTCGAGATCGAGCCGGGTATCGAAGGTCTGGTGCACGTCTCCGAAATGGACTGGACC
>JBKCEY010000107.1:0-7275 GCA_046304115.1 Burkholderiales bacterium
AAGCTTGGTGAAGAGGTTGCCGCTGCAGTGGTGCTGCGCGAAGGCCAGACGGCCAGCGAGCGCGACCTGCAGGACTTCGTCAGTCAGAGGGCAGCCGACTTCAAGGTGCCCAAGCGGATTTTGCTGATGGACGAAATCCCCAAGGGTGCCACCGGCAAGCTGCAGCGCATTGGTCTGGCTCAGAAGCTCGGACTGGCGTGATTGCCGCCGTTCGGCCGCTGGTGCCCGCTGCACGTTGCACGTTGCACGTTGATTGATGTTCCTGCTTCCCGACGTTTTTGTTGATTCTGATTCAAACCTCCTCCTGACCTCTTATCGCGCAATGCATCGGAGATCCGCATGAAAGCACTGAAATCCCTTTTCACCGCCGGTGCGATTGCCGCATCGCTGGGCTTTTCGAGCCTTGCCATGGCGCAGGCCTGGGAACCGACCAAGCCGATCGAATTCGTGGTGCCGGCCGGCACCGGGGGTGGAGCCGACCAGATGGCGCGCTTCATTCAGGGCGTTGCGGCCAAGCACAACCTGACCAAGCAGCCCATCGTGGTGGTCAACAAGTCGGGCGGCGCGGGCGCCGAGGGCTTTCTGATGGTCAAGGGCGCCAAGGGCGATGCCCACAAGATCATCATCAGCCTGTCCAATCTGTTCACCACGCCCCTGGCCACCGGTGTTCCGTTCAACTGGCGTGACCTCACCCCGGTGCAGATGCTGGCACTCGACCAGTTCGTGCTCTGGGTCAATGACGAGTCCCCCCACAAGTCAGCCAAGGAATTCTTCAATGCCCTGAAGAGCCAGCCGGCCAACTCGATCAAGATGGCGGGTACGGGCTCCAAGCAGGAAGACCAGATCATTACCGTGATGCTCGAGAAGGCTGCGGGCAAGAAGATGACCTACATCCCCTTCAAGGGAGGTGGTGATGTGGCGGTGCAGCTCGTGGGCAAGCATGTCGACTCCACCGTCAACAACCCCATCGAGGCCGAGTCGCATTGGCGTGCCGGCAAGCTGCGCCCGCTGTGCGTGATGGACAAGGCCAAGCTGCCCTACAACGCCAAGCTCACCGCCACCCAGTCATGGGCGGACATTCCGACCTGTGTTTCGGCCGGCATTCCCGCGGAATATCTGATGCTGCGCGGGATCTTCATGCCGCCCGACGTCAAGCCCGAGCAGGTGCAGTACTACCTCGACCTCTTCAAGAAGATGCGGGATCTGCCCGAGTGGAAGGAGTTCATGGCCAAGGGTGCGTTCAATCAGACCGCGCTGACCGGCAAGGAGTTCTTCGAGTGGCTCGGCAAGAACGAGCAGATGCATCGTGAACTCATGAAGGAAGCGGGTTTTCTCGCCAAGTAATCAAGCCAAGCCAGGACGTCCTGAAACAGCATGAGTGATTCCTCCGATTCAAACGGCCGCCCCGTGCGCACGCGGGGCTTCGAGTTGGCGGTTGCCGTGGCACTGCAGATCATTGCAGTCCTGGTGATCGTCGACAGCCTGCGTGTGGGCATCGACTGGGCCGATGATGGCCCGCGTGCAGGCTATTTCCCGTTCTATATCGGGTTGTTGCTGCTTGGATCGGCGTCCTGGGTGGTGTTCGATTGCCTGCGCGGATGGAGCAAGGACGCGCCCTTTGCTCAGAGCGATGAACTCATGCGGGTCATCGCCATGCTGGTCCCGATCACGTTCTATGTGCTGGGTGTGGGGCTGATCGGCATCTATGTGGCCTCGGCGGTGTTGATTGCCTATTTCATGGTGCGTTATGGCAAGTACCGGATCGCACCGGTCCTCGGGGTTTCGCTCGGGGTGCCGCTGATTCTTTTTCTCGTTTTCGAGCGCTGGTTCCTGGTGCCCCTTCCCAAGGGCCCGCTGGAAGCCATGCTGGGCTTCTGACCGGACCGCCTGACCATGCAAGAACTTCTCGATCTGGCCAACGGCTTCGCGGTTGCGCTCACCCTGCCCAATCTGGGCTTCATGCTCATCGGCATCGTGCTCGGTGTGCTCATCGGTGTGCTTCCTGGATTGGGCGGCGCCAATGGCGTGGCCATCCTGTTGCCACTGACGTTCTCGATGAACCCCACCTCAGCCATCATCATGCTGTCCTGCATCTACTGGGGCGCATTGTTTGGCGGGGCGATCACCTCGATCCTGTTCAACATCCCGGGTGAGCCCTGGTCGGTTGCAACCACCTTCGATGGTTTTCCGATGGCTCAGCAGGGCAAGGCCGCACAGGCTCTGACGGCCGCCTTTACCTCGTCATTTGTGGGCGCCCTGTTTGCCGTCTTGCTGATCACCTTCCTGGCGCCGCTGCTGGCGCGCTTTGCACTCAAGTTCGGGCCTGCGGAATTCTTCGCGGTTCAACTACTGACTTTTTGCAGTTTCGTAGGCATGAGCAAGGAGCCGCCGGCCAAGACCATCGCGGCCATGATGCTCGGATTTGCACTGGCTGCGGTCGGCATGGATAGCGTGACGGGCCAGCTGCGCATGACCTGGGGCTTTCCGGAGCTGCTGAAGGGCTTTGATTTTCTGATCGCCGTGATCGGTCTCTTCGGTATTGGTGAAATCCTGCTCACCATGGAAGAGGGCCTGGCCTTCAAGGGCAAGAGTGCGCGCATCAGCCTCGGCGTGGTGCTCCAGACCTGGGGCGAGTTGTTTCGCCACTGGCGCCTGTTCATCCGCTCGACCCTGATCGGCTGCTGGATGGGCATCACACCCGGTGGCGCCACGCCAGCCTCCTTCATGAGCTACGGCATGGCCCGTCGCATGGCCAAGGATCCCAAGGGATTTGGTCAGGGACGCATCGAGGGTGTCGTGGCGCCCGAGACCGCTGCGCACGCTGCCGGTACTGCGGCCTTGTTGCCGATGCTCACGCTCGGTATTCCGGGGTCACCCACGGCGGCTGTGCTGCTGGGCGGTCTGCTGATCTGGGGTCTGCAGCCCGGGCCGATGCTCTTTGTGGAGCAAAAGGATTTCGTCTGGGGTCTGATCGCCTCGATGTATCTGGGCAACCTGGTGGGCCTGATCGTGGTGCTCACCACCGTGCCCTGGTGGGCAGCCATCCTGCGCATTCCGTTTGCCGTGATCGCGCCGGTGATCATCGCGATTTGTGCGGTGGGCGCCTACACCGTGCACAGCTCCATGTTTGATGTCTGGATGATGCTGGTGTTTGGCGTATTCGGTTATCTGTTCAAGAAGCTCAAATATCCGCTGGCACCGCTCGTTCTGGCCCTGGTGTTGGGTGACATGGCCGAGTCGAGTTTCCGCCAGGCCATGCTGCTGTCGCAGGGCAGCCTGGGCATCTTCTGGGCCAATCCGCTGGTGGGCTCGCTCACGGCGCTGGCGCTGCTGATGCTCTTCTGGCCAGTGATCAGTGCCGTCATGAGCCGCTTGCGCAGCCAACCGGCGGCTGCCGCATGATCAGCCAGCAGGCCTTCATCGCGCCCCGGCTTTATCTCGAATCCTCAGGAATCACTCTGAATGAAGATCGCCATCGTCGGCGCGGGGGCCATTGGCGGCTACCTCGGCGCCCGTCTTTCCGCAGCCGGTGAAGAGGTCACCTTCATTGCCCGCAACAAGAACCTGCAGGCCATCAATGCCCGTGGTTTCAGGCTGATTCTCGAAGATGGCAGCGAGCTGCATGCGCCCCATGCGCGTGCGGTCGAGCACTATGCGCAGGCCGGGCCGCAGGATGCCGTCTTTCTGACGGTCAAGGCCCATCAGGTCGGCGATCTGCTGCCGCAGATGCGCGATCTGTTCGGCCCCGAGACGGTGGTTGTCACCATGATCAATGGCGTGCCCTGGTGGTATTTCCAGAAACTCGGCGGCGCGTGGGAAGGTCAGCAGCTTGAGAGTGTCGATCCGGGCGGGCGCATTGCCCAGCATATCGAAGCCGATCGCATCATCGGTTCGGTGGTTTATCCGGCCAGTGAGTTGATCGAGCCGGGCGTGGTCAAGGTGATCGAGGGCAACCGATTTACGCTGGGTGAACTCGATGGCAGTCGCACCCCTCGCATCGAGGCGCTGTCTCAGGCCATGATCCGAGCGGGTTTCAAGTCACCGGTCTCCAAGGACATCCGTGGCGAGATCTGGGTCAAGCTCTGGGGCAACCTGAGCTTCAATCCGATCTCGGCCCTCACCCATGCCACGCTCGAGGACATCTGCGGCTTTGGACCCACCCGGGCGCTGGCGGCTGCGATGATGACCGAGGCGCAGAGCATCGGTGAAAAACTGGGCGTGGAGTTCAAGGTGTCGCTCGACAAGCGCATTGCTGGGGCTCAGGCTGTGGGGGCCCACAAGACCTCCATGCTGCAGGATGTCGAGCACGGGCGAGCCATTGAATTGCAGGCGCTGGTGGGTGCCGTGATTGAACTGGGCCGCATCACCGGTGTGCCCACCCCCACCATCGATGCCGTGCATGCGCTGGCCAGCCTGTTGGCCAAGACGCTGCAGACCCAGAAAGGGCGACTCGAGGTTACCCCTCTGGGCTGACACGGTCAGGCTGTTGGCGCGTAGGTGCTGACCAGGGTGCCGATGCCTTCGATCTGTACCTCGATGCGCGCACCGGGCTTCATGGGCAGCACGCCCAGTGAGGTGCCACACAGGATCACATCGCCCGCCTCGAGGGTTACGTCCTTCGAGAGCGCACTGACGAGTTCGGCCGGCGAGAAGAACATGTCGGCCAGCGGATAGTTCTGCCGCTCGCGGCCCTCCACTCGGGTCACCACCACACCCGCCTGCGGATCGAAATCGGTTTCGATGACCGGCCCCAGCACACCAAACCCATCGAAGCCCTTGGCCCGTGACCACTGCGCGAAGCTCGGGTCGCGGTTGAGCAGTTCGATCGCGGTGACATCATTGGCCACGCTGTAACCGAAGATGCACCGGCGCGCTTCATCCACGCTCACCCGGTGGGTGCGTCGCCCGATCACCACCGCCAGCTCACCCTCATAGGCCACGCGCCCGGTGCCTTCGGGCGGGGCAGCAATGGTTCCCTCATGCGAGCCGTAGCTGCTCGCGGCCTTGATGAACCACAGGGGCTCGGCCGGTCGGCTCCAGCCGTTTTTGGCGGCCGAGGCTGCAAAGTTGTTCCACAGGGCCAGCATGGCGTTGCCGCGCTCGATCGGTGGGAGCCAGTGCACCTGTGTGAGGGGCGTCGTGTGTTCGGCAGGCTCCAGCCCGGCGCTACCCTGAGCATCAAACGGCGTGCCCTTGATCCAGACCGCCTGCTCGCCATCAATCCTGGCCCATTGCGGCCTGCCCGCCGGCCCTTGTCCTCGCAACCACTTCATCGCTGCACCTGTCCGAAAAAGGGCGCAGTGTAGCTTCAGAAACGAATGCGAGACGATCCCGACTGGGATGGTGTGGATGTGGCTCCGCTGCTCGACTCCGATGCGGTGTTCGGGGTCTCACGATCAGAGGGGGGACCCGAAGAAGGGGGACCCGAGGCCTTCGAGAGCTGGGAGGCGGGCTCAGGTTGCCAGCCTCGGGGCAGCATCGATGCGGCGGGGTACTGGGCTGCATCGAGCATGCGCTGCCACTGCCCCTGCTCAAAACCGATGGCCCGTTCGGTACCGACCGTCAGCACAGGAAATCCCGTCGTAGCAATCCCCAGAACCTGCAAGGCCTTGAGATCCTCCTCGGTTTCGATGCGTCGCTCACGGACAGGTACGCCCCGGGAGCGCAACAGGCTGCGCCCCTCATCGCACGGCGAGCATCCCGCAGTGGTGTAGAGCACTACCGGAGCCTTGCTTACCGTATCGGCCAGGGCGGCGGGTAGGGCGGGTGTCGCGGCCTGCCTTGATGAATTGATCGGTGATGGTGTCGACCTGGGCGCCTCAGCCGAAGGCGCTGACTGCCCGCCCCGGGGCAGCAGGCGGGCACCAGCCGGAGGAGGCAGGTCGCTGTAATGCACGACGCCATCGCGTCCGACCCACTTGTACTGGGCCTGTACGGCCTGCGACCCGAGCGCGAGCCAGGTCAGTGTGAGCAGGAGCGCTGCGGTCTGCAGGCGGCTCGCAAGACGACGCATCGAGAACAGCTGAGGCAAGAGCTCAGGCAACAGCTCAGGCCACAGCTCAGGCAACAGACAGGGGTGAAGATCGGCTGGCTTCATCCATCCCATTGTGTCGAAGCAGCGCATCGATGCGAGGCTCCCGTCCCCGGAACGCGCGAAACGAGTCGATGGCCGGTCGACTGCCGCCCATGGACAGGATCTCGTCCAGAAAACGTTGGCCGGTGACCGGATTGAAGACGCCTTCTTCCTCGAACGCCGCATAGCAGTCGGCCGAGAGCACCTCAGCCCACTTGTAGCTGTAGTAACCGGCCGCGTAGCCACCCGCAAAAATATGCGAGAAGCTGTTCTGGAATCGGTTGAATTCGGGCGGCATCACGACAGCCACTTCCTTGCGCACCTCATTGAGCAGGCGCTGCACGCTGCTCGCCTGGTCGCTCGCACCGATATCGCCAAACTCGGCATGCAGGCGCATGTCAAAGAGCGCGAATTCCACCTGCCTCAGGGTCTGCATGCCGCTCTGGAAGTTGCGTGCTGCGTGCATGCGCTCAAACAGGCCATGGGGCAGTTGCGCGCCGGTATCGACATGAGACGACATCGACTGCACGATCTCCCATTCCCAGCAGAAGTTCTCCATGAACTGGCTGGGCAACTCGACCGCATCCCACTCCACTCCAGAGATGCCGGCCACACCCAGCACATCCACCCGGGTCAGCATGTGATGCAGGCCGTGGCCGAACTCATGAAAGAGGGTGAGCACGTCATCATGGGACAGCAGGGCAGGGCGATCACCCACCGGCGCCTGAATGTTGCAGGTGAGATAGGCGACCGGCGTTTGCAGCCCGGTGGCCAGAAGGCGCCTGCCGCGCGCGTCATCCATCCAGGCACCAGGCCGCTTGCTGGCCCGGGCAAACATGTCGAGGTAGAACTGTCCGAGCAGCTGTCCGTGGCGCTCGATCCGATAAAAGCGCACCTGCGGATGCCAGGTCTCGGCAGCGTCTGCCGTGATCCTCACCTCGAACATGCGCTCGATCAGCCCAAAGAGGCCTTCGAGCACGCGGGGCAGCTGAAAGTACTGCTTGACCTCATTGTCCGAGAACGAATAGCGCGACTCCTTGAGTTTTTCACTCGCCCACGCGAGGTCCCAGGCTTGCAGTTGCTCGAGCCCGAGTTCGCGGGAAGCAAAGGCGCGCAGCTCGGTCATGTCTTTTTCGGCCGAGGGCTTGGCCCGAGCCGCCAGGTCGCGCAGAAAGTCCATGACCGCCGCGGGCGAGTCGGCC
>JBKCEY010000108.1:0-985 GCA_046304115.1 Burkholderiales bacterium
CCGATCGAGAGCATCTGCTGCTCGCCGCCCGAGAGTTGCGTGCCGCCATGGTTGCGCCGTTCGGCCAGACGCGGGAAGGTCTCGAGCACGCGCTCCAGGGTCCAGTCGCGCCGCCCATCCACGCCGGGCCTGGCAGCCATCACCAGATTCTCGATCACGGACAGGGTTGGGAAAATACCCCGGCCTTCAGGTACATAGCCCACGCCTGCGCGAGCGATGCGATACGGGGGCGCGTTGACCATGGGCTGGCCTGCGATCTGTACCGTGCCACTGCGCACAGGGACCAGCCCGAGCACCGACTTGATCAGGGTGGTCTTGCCCATGCCGTTGCGGCCCATGAGTCCGACCGCCTCGCCGCGAGCCACGCTGAAACTCACCTCGCGCAGGATGTGGCTCGTGCCATAGAAGGTGTTGAGCCCAAGCGCCTCGATGATGGGTTCAGCCATGCGCGGTCTCCCCGAGGTAGGCCGCCTGCACCGCTTCGTTGGCGCGGATCTCGGAAGGGCTGCCACTGGCGAGCACCTTGCCCTCGACCATCACGGTCAGAACATCGGCCAGGGCAAACACTGCGTCGATGTCATGCTCGACCAGCAAAATGGCATGGTCGGTTTTCAGGCGGCTGATCAGCGCCACCATGCGCCGTGATTCCTCAGCACCCATGCCGGCCAGGGGTTCGTCGAGCAGCAGGACCTCAGGCGCAGTGGCCAGCGACAGGGCAATCTCGAGCTGGCGTTGTTCGCCATGCGAGAGTTCACTGGCCAGCCGCGCTTCGCGGCCGTCGAGTTCGGCCGCAGCAATGGCCCGGCGAGCCAGATCCAGCGTCTGTGTATGGGATTCGGCACGCCTGAAAAGACGCCAGGGCTGTGGTGCACGAGACTGGGCCGCGAGCCGACAGTTCTCCAGCACGGAAAAGCCCGCAAAGATGTTGGTCTTCTGATAGCTGCGGCCCTCGCCCATGCGCGAGATGGCATCGGACGGCATGCCC
>JBKCEY010000109.1:0-19302 GCA_046304115.1 Burkholderiales bacterium
TGCCTTGCGACACCGGCGGGCGGGCTCGGTGCTGGTGCCCGATGCCGACATCGCGGCCGCCCAGGCCTGGCTGTGGCGGGAGGCCCGGATAGCAACCGAACCGGGTGGCGCCACCGCGCTGGCGGCGGTTCTGGGCGGGCAGGTGGCGATCGCGCCGGGCGAGCGCATCGGTGTGCTGGTGTGCGGCGCCAACGGGGATCCGGCCCGGCTCACCTGATCCGGCCGGCCCAGCCGGCCGGGCGAGCCCTCCCATCCCTGAGTACCGAAAATGACCCTGCCACTGGCGCAGCAGACCCGAGCCGTCGTACAGTTGCCCTCATGACTGCCTTGTCACCCTCACAACGCACCGCCGGTACGGCGCGCATCGTTCTCACCGCCGGCGCGCTGGTGGCCCTCGAGGCCCTCTGGCGTGGCTCGGTCGCACGCACCGTGGTGGCCAGCCTGCTGCTAGCCCTGGGCGGTGGCCTGCTTGTTTTTGCCAAACGCGCCGACTGACCCCCAGGCCTTCCAGGCCCTGAGGGTTGATCCCCTCGCGATCGACGACGAACTCACCGATGCAGGCCAGGTCGGACCCGAGCTCGCGGCGGCTGCGCAGGTCTACCTCGACACACCCCGCGCCCTGATCTGGAGGGCACCGTCGCCCGACTGGCGACTCTTCGTGGTGTTGCTGCCCCTGGCCTCCCGGTTGTCGTTGCTGGCCAATCCGGTCTTTGCCCAGCTGGCCCGCGAATGGGGGTTGGGCGTGCGCTTCATCGGCATCGACGCCCATCAGGCCGTCTATGACTTCCGGGGATTGCTCACGGACCAGACCCTCAGACGCCTGCTCGATGCGATTGGCGCGGCCGATGACACCCTGGATGTGCTTTTTGCCGCACTCGCCGACAACATGCTCACCGTGCTTCAGGAGCGACGGCAGGACTGGGGACGACATCTCGCCCGCGAGCTGCGCCTGGAGTCGGGGATTGCGGACAGCCTCTTCGATCGCGAAGCGCGATACCCCGATTTCATGGCCCTGCTGCGCCAGGGTCTAAGACAGGACTGGCTTGATCAGGCCTTCTATGGGCGGGTGCTGCGCGCCATGGATCTGCGGGAAGGCCGTGTCGAGGCACGTATCGCGCAGATCGTGCAGGCGAGCCTGCATCCGCCCGTCATGACACGCCTTGCGCGCAACCGCCTCGGGCTGCACCTGGGCGCCTACAACTGGCTGCTGATGGCGGGCCCCCAGGCCGGTCAGCGCAGCCATGTGCTGTCTCGGCTGCCCCTGATGGCGCAGTTCTTTGCCGAAGCCCTGATCGACGCCGCGCCGCGCAGCCGCAGTGCCCTGGTCGAGCAGGCCGATGGTCTGTCGGAGCCGCTCTCGGGGCTGCGCCGCGCCATCGATTCCGGCCAGGACCGTACCGTGATCGAAGCCTTGTCCGCGCACTTCGCGGTTGATCCCCGAGTCCTGCGCGCACTCTGGCGCCAGTGCCCGAGGGTGCTGGGCAGTCCGCCGTCCTGGCAATTGCAGCCACTGCTGCTCACCCTCGATGCCCTGCCCGAGCGCCTGTGGCCGGCCACCGACGCGCAGTGGCTCGAACTCGCCGCACAGGCCTGGCCCGAGATTTAAGCCGCCGTGGGCCAGCCCCGGCGCCTTGCAATCCAGAGATAGACCTGCCCGGTGAGGCTCATGCTGGCGGCCATTCTGATCACATGAAAGGCCGTGACCACCGGCACGCCGAGCTGCAGATTGCGAGCCGTGAGGGACATCTCGGCCATGCCTCCGGGTGCCGTGGCCAGCACCAGCGTGGCGATTGGAATACCGCTCGCCCAACCCATGCCGGTCGCCACCGCCGCTGTGGCGAGCACACCCAGAACCGACGTGGATAACGCGACCGCCAGAAACCGCGGCGCCTGCGCCAGGAAGTCACGAGAAAACCGGCAGCCCAGGCTCGCCCCGATCGCCAGCTGACCAAAGACGGTGAGGCTCTCGGGCATGGCGCTCAGCGTGACCCCGCTGGCCGTGAGCGCAAAGGTGGCCGCCAGCGGCCCGAGATTCCAGGGACTGAAGCCCCCGAGTCGCTTCCAGAGCAGGGCCGCCCCCGCCGTGATCAAGCCCAGCACCATGAATCCGGTGGGCTCGAACTGCCGGGCAACCGGCTGATAGGGATCACTGCCCTGAAGTTCCAGCAGCCGATAGGCCCAGGGCAGGCACACCACGACCACCAGGATGCGCACACTGTGAAAAGCCGCGATCTGATCCACCCGGCCACCGAGCCGCTCGCCCTGAAGGGCCATCTCGGAGGCACCACCGATGGCGCCCGCAAAGAAGGCCGTGGTGGGCGTGGCGCCGGTATAGCGACGAATGCTCCAGGCATAAGCCAGCCCCAGCAGCAGGGCCCAGAGCACGGCGAGGATCACCCAGGGCAGCATGGCCAGCACCCGGGTCACCACGTCGGGCGAAAAGTACAGGCCCAGCACCGTGCCGATCATCCACAGACCGAAGTTGCGCACGGGCTGAGGCAACTGCAGATCATCACCGGCCATGCGCACCACGGCGCAGGCCACCAGCGGCCCGATCATCCAGGGCAGCGGACCGTCGATGGCCCGCATCAGCGCCCCACCCGCAACGGCGATCGCCGCCGTGCGGACGAAGCTTGCGCTCATGATCGAACGATCGCCCGCTTCACTGGGTACGAAGCGCCGCCCGCAACTCGCCAGCCCGATCGAGCTGCGACTGATCGTCAGCCAGATCAAACACCACCTTCTCGAGTATCCCGGTAAAGGCGAAAGATCCCTCGAAGGCCTCGCTCGGCGCAGGCCGCGGTGAGCGGCCCACTTCCAGACCCAGGAACGAGGCCTGGGCGCGGTAGGTCTGCGGCAGCTCAACCTGACCACAAGCCACACCATCAATGAAGAGCAAGCCCTCGCCGCGATAGTTGCCGGTCTTGCGCATCTCGTAGGTCAACTCATGGCGACCAGGGGTGAGGCGTGTGCTCGAGCGCACCACATAGTGCCGATTGACGAAGTTGTAGTCGTGCACGAGATGCCCGTCCTGCACAAAGAACGCATATCCGCCGCACCAGTCGCCCTGGGCCACCAGCACGCCCTGCGCACCGTCCTGCGGAACAAACACGTGGGCCGTGATCCGATACGAACGGTTGCGGATATCGGGCGCGGTGGCCTGCGGGATGCGCCCGCCACCGGGCTTGAGCTCCCAGTGCCGGCGCGCCGCCACACTGTGCGGGTTGGAGCTCACAAAACGATCGAGCGTGTCGTTCATGGGCAGCACCTTGCACCGGCCGGCCTCGGCAAACCACAGGGCGATCATCTGCTGGAGCTTTTCGGGCTGCTCACGGGCGAGGTCATGGGTCTCATTGAAGTCCGTGGCCACGTGATAGAGCTCCCAGACATCGGCCTCGAAGGGCGTGCCCGGGCGATGCGCCGTCACGGCCTTCCAGCCGTCGTGCCAGATGCCCCGATGACCCAGCATCTCGAAATACTGCACCTGCTTGCGGGTGGGCAGCTCAGGCGCGTTCAGGCTGTAGGCGAGGCTCGTGCCTTCAAGCGGCTGCTGGGCCACGCCATTGATCTGGGCGGGCAAGGCAATGCCGGTGATCTCGAGCACAGTCGGCGTGATGTCGCTCACATGATGGAACTGATGCCGGATGCCACCCGGCGCCTGAATGCCGCGCGGCCAGTGCACGATCAAGGGGTCGCGCACGCCGCCCCCATGGGTGTTCTGCTTGTAGCGCTTGAGCGGCGTGTTGCCCGCCATGGCCCAGCCCAGTGGATAGTTGTTGTTGGGCCTCGGGCCGCCGATCTCGTTCAGATAGGGCAGGTTGTCTTCCAGCGTGTCACGTACGCCATTGAAGTAGCGCAGCGCATTCACGGTGCCAAAGGGCGAGCCCTCCTGCGAGGCGCCGTTGTCCGACATCAGGGTGACGATGGTGTTCTCGAGCAACCCGGCGCCGCGCAGATAGTCCAGCAGGCGGCCGATGTGTTCATCAGCATGCTCGAGCATTCCGGCAAAGGCCGCCTGCAAGCGGATCGCCAGCCGCTTTGCATCGCCGCTCAATTCATCCCAGGCCTTCACGCCTGCATTGCGCTCGGGCAACTCCGTATGGGCCGGCACGATGCCCAGCGCCTTCTGGCGGGCCAGCCGCTCGGCACGGATTGCATCCCAGCCCCTGGACGCCACATCCATGTACTTGTCGATGTAGCGCTGGGGCGCATGGTGAGGCGCATGCTGAGCGCCAAGGGCCATGTACAGGAAAAAGGGCTTGCCCCCGCCCATCATCTGCTGATTGCGGATGAAGCCGATCGATTGATCGACGATGTCTTGCGTGAGGTGATAGTCGGGATGATCAGGCGTCTCGATGTGCGCGTTATCGCGCACCAGCTCGGGATGCCACTGGCTGGTCTCGCCTTCCAGAAAGCCGAAGTAGCGGTCAAAGCCGCGCTGCAGCGGCCATTGATCGAAGGGCCCGGCGGCCGAGGTCTCGAAGGTGGGCGTGAGATGCCACTTGCCGGTGGCAAAGGTGTTGTAGCCCGAGCCACGCAGGATCTCGGCCAGCGTGCCTGCGCTGCGCGCAATACGCCCGCGCATGCCCGGATACCCCAGATCCCAATCGGCCAGGCCGCCCATGCCCACCGACTGATGGTTGCGGCCGGTGAGCAGCGCCGCGCGCGTGGGCGAGCACAGCGCCGTGGTATGAAAATTGGTGTAGCGCAGCCCGCCGTTGGCCAGGGCATCGATGTTGGGCGTGGAAATTTCTGAGCCATAGCAGCCCAGATCCGCAAAGCCCAGATCGTCAAAAAGGATCACCACCACATTGGGCGAGCCGCCGGGCGCTGTGGGGGGCGCCGGCCAGTGCGGTGCCGAGTCGGAAGTGGTCAGGCCGATGCGTTGCGGCGCGGTGTCGCTCATGGTGTCTCCCTCAGATTCTGAAGGCAGACGATAAACCAAAAGCCTCGATCAGGCCCTGCGGCGCGCCTCGCCGGCCATCATCCGGTGCAAGTCATCATCGGCCTGACGGACCAGTTCCTGGACAGAGGGAGCCGGAAGGCGACCTTCAGGCGCACAGGCCACCCCGATGCTGCTCGACAGCACCCACAGACGCCCCGCCATCGAGAGCCTAAGTCCCCGAACCGCATCGCTCAGGCGCTGCTCGATACGGCGAATGACCGCAGGCAGCACGCCCGGCAGCACGATCAAAAACTCGTCATCCCGCACCAGAGCCAGTCGATCCTGCGAGCGCAGGCGTCGCTGCAAGGCACCGGTGATCGCCATCATGAGCTGCTCGGCAGCAACCGGCCCATGGACCTTGAGAATGTCGGCGGCCTGATCAATGCGAACCACCAGCACCGCGGGGCCGCTCGAAAGACGCGACCTCGACTGCCAGCGGGGCACCTCACGCACGATACGGGCGCGATCCGCGCCCTGCAGCACGGGGGGTTGGGGTTCAGTGAATTGCATGAGGGCGATTTAAGCGCTGGCGGCACTCCGGGGCAGACGACATCCGTCACACTCCGGGGCGTCAGCTTGCACGATCTGAGGTCTATGGTGCAATTCGTCACGGAGTCCACCATGCCCAGAGCCCCCCAAACCACCCAACATTCCTCCAAAGCGGCCGCGGCTGCCTCTTCGGCACCTGGCTCGTCCTTGCCGGCCGGGCCTGAGCAGCCGGCCGCAGAGCCTTCGGTCTATCTGATCTCACCTTCGGGGGCGGTGGCCGATCCTGAGCGGGCCCGCGCAGCCTCGGCCCTGCTCGCGGCCTGCGGGCATCCCAACCGCTTCGACCGTGCGGCCCTGCTGCGCTCACAGCGGTTTGCCGGATCAGACCAGGCCCGCGCGCAAGCCTTTGCGCGAGCCGCAGCGCAGGAGGCGCCCGTGGTCATGATCACGCGCGGCGGCTATGGCCTGACCCGCCTGTTGCCCGCACTCGACTTCAAGGCCCTGGCGAAGGCCGGCAAGCACTGGGTGGGCCTGTCGGACTTCACGGCCTTTCATCTGGCCATGCTCGCGCAAGCCCGGGCCGTCACCTGGGCGGGTCCTGCCCTGCTCGATGACTTCGCCGGGAGCAGCCCCGACGACCTCGATCCGGTCACGCTGGGCTGCTTTCAGGAGGCCATGCGCGGTGAGCTCGAGATGCTGGGCTTTTCGGCGCGAGGCGGCAGCGGGGTCGATGTACGCGGCACGCTCTGGGGCGGCAATCTCTCGGTCCTGTGCGCGTTGCTGGGCACGCCCTACTGTCCCAGGATCAAGGGCGGGATTCTCTTCATCGAGGATGTCCATGAACATCCCTATCGCATCGAGCGCATGCTGATCCAGCTGCTGCAGGCCGGCGTCATCGATGCCCAGGCCGCGGTGCTGGTGGGCACCATCAATCGCTACACGCTGGCTCCGCACGACCGGGGCTACGACCTCGCCGCCGCCCTCAAATGGGTGCGCAGCCAGACCCGCACACCCATCATCACCGGCCTGCCCTTCGGGCATGACCGCACCAAGGTCTGCCTGCCGCACGGCGCCACGGTGGGCCTGGCCACCGAGGGGCGCCAGGCCTGGCTGGTGTTTCCGCACTCACACGAGCACTGAGGCGGGTACCGATGCCGAAGCTCTCGCGCGCTGCGCAAAGTGCGTGCGCGCCAGACTGGCAAACCGCTCGGCCTGCGGGCTGAGTGGGCGACGGGCATCCCGCACCATCGCCTCCTTGCGCTCGAAGCGGTAACCCTGAACGCTCAGCTCGACCACATCGCCAAGGGTGGGCAGAAGATGTCGAGGCAGGAGAGCCACGCCAATGCCTGCCTGCATCATGCCAATCACCGAGGACAGGCGGGTGGACTCCATCACGGGCGCATAGCGGCTTCCGGCCTGCGCGTGCAGACCACGAAGCAATCGATAGGCCGTGGAGTTTGTGGCCAGGCCCACCACCGGCAAGGCAGCAAACTCCCTGGCGCTCAGCGAACGGCGACGCATGCGATGCAGGCTGCGCGAGGCCACTGGCGCGAGCTCTTCGGTAAACAGGGTCTCGCAATGCAGGCTGGGGCTCAGGCCCTCCTCGGGCATGAAGGCCAGTTCGATCCGGCCCTCGGCGATATGGGCCAGCAGGTCATTCCAGGGGGTTTCCACCAGCTGCAGCCTTACCTGCGGATGGGCCTGCCTGAACCGAACCATGACGGCTGGGACTGCATGAGGCGCCATCAGGGACTGAGAGACCGCGAAGTTCACCTGGCCGATGCGCAGATCAGCCATGGCACGCAGCTCAACCAGCGTGCGACGCAACTCATGAATCGTGCGCTCGGCCCGATCCTGCAGGCGCTCGCCAGCCTCGGTCAGCTGTACCCGTCGGGTCGACCGGCTGAACAGCGGCAGACCCACCTGCTGCTCGAGCCGCTGGATGCGTTGCGTGACCGCAGGCTGTGACAGCCCGATGCGCTCGGCCGCAGCCCTGAAGCTGCCGGCCTGAGCAACCGCAAAAAACACTTCCAGATCACCCGGGGCCAGCGCATCGAGTGCAAGACCACGGCTTTGTGCGGCTTCCATAGGCAGGGCATTGATTGATAAAACCAATCAATCATTCACGCAAATATGGATTCCTGCAAGGCTTCATCCTTGATTCAATTCAACTTCTTCTTACACCCGCACCATCCCGCTCCATGCCTGCGCTTCGTCTTTTTGCCCGTGTGCCCGGCTATGGCCGGCCGGCGTGGCATGGCCCGAGCCGTCATCCGGAATCAACCGAGCACTTCAACTCGGTTGCCACCCTTCAGCATGTCGCTCGCACGCTGGCGCTGGCACCCTTCGATGGAGCCCTCGTGGATCCACCCTCGGAGCCGACTGAACCCGGTGCCATCGACCCCTGGCTGAGCGCGATGGTGCTGGCCCTTGCCGCGCCCTCGCTTCGGGTGGGCCTCAGGAGCAGCGCAGCCCGCAAGGCTGGCACGCCCGATCTCGAGCCTTTGCTGGGCTCGCAGTGGATGGGCGACAAGCCGTTCGCGGGTCCTTTGCTCAGCGTTCGGGTACTGGTCGCGGCCAACCGATGGATGGCCGAGGATCAACTGGAATATGTGCTGCGGCACTATCCACAGACCGCACCACCGCGAACCCGCAACCGTTGCGAAACAGACACCCCGATCGTGGTGGGCACACCGCAGGAGGTGACCGACGACCTCGAACGCCTGCTGAGCGCTCAGGCGACCGCGCAGAACACGGAATCAGACAATCCCGACGTTCGCCCAGGCCAGCCCCACCCTGCGCCCTGCGCGCTTGAGCTTGTGCCCATCCACATTCCGGGAAGCTACGAGGCTTTTGTCCGCATGGTGGCGCCCCAGTTGCGCCATCGGGGCCTGATCGGCGAGCATGCCGACTCATGGAGACCCACTATCTGATCATCGGCGGCGGCTCCGCAGGCTGCGTGCTTGCGGGACGACTGAGCGAAGACCCCGCGGTTCATGTCACCCTGGTCGAAGCGGGGCCGCCCGACCGCAGCCAGCTCATTCACTGCCCGGCCGGGCTTGCGCTCATGGCGCGCAAGGGCAATCTCAGCTGGGCCTTCGACACCATCGAGCAGCCCGGACTGAACGGACGCCGGGGCCATCAACCGCGCGGCAAGGTGCTGGGCGGTTCGAGCTCGATCAACGCCATGATCTACATCCGCGGTCAGGCCCAGGACTACGACACCTGGGCCGCGCACGGCAATCCAGGCTGGGGCTGGCAAGACGTGTTGCCCTGGTTCATCCGCAGCGAGAACAACGCCCGTGGCGCCAGCGAGTGGCATGGCGACAGCGGGCCCATTCGCGTCAAGGACCTCGACTGCCCCGGCAAGTTTCGCGAAGCCTTCGTGCAGGCAGCGGTGCAGGCCGGGCTCGCCCGAAACGCCGACTTCAATGGCCCGGCTCAGGAGGGCGCTGGCCCTTATCAGGTGTTCCACCACGAAGGCGAGCGATACAGCGCCGCCAAGGCCTATCTCACCCCCCATCTGCATCGGCCCAACCTGCGGGTGATCACCGGGGTTCAGGTCACCCGCATCCTGTTCGAGGGCATCCGTGCGATCGGAGCTGAATTCGTGCCGTCCGAGGGCGGCGCGACGCAGACGATTCGTGCTCGCAGCGAGGTGCTGCTTGCCGCCGGGGCCTTCGGTTCGCCGCAGCTGCTTCTGCTTTCGGGGGTGGGTGATGGCGCGGCCCTGCAGGGATTGGGCATCGACACCCTGGTTCATCGGCCCGGCGTGGGCCGCAACCTGCATGACCATCCCGATGTGGTGCAGGTGGTGCATGTGCCGGGCTCGGGCCATGGCGAGCTCTTTGGTCTGTCGATTCCCGGTCTGTGGCGGGCCTGGCTCGGTACCCGCGAATGGCGCGCCCGCCGCACCGGGATCATGACCACCAATTTCGGGGAAGCGGGCGCCTTCCTGCGCAGCGATACATCCATCGATCGGCCGGATCTGCAGCTGCACTTCGTGGTCGGCAAGCTGCAGGACCACGGCCGCAAGCCCAGCACGGGTCATGGGTTTTCGTGTCATGTGTGCGTGCTGCGGCCAAAGAGCCGAGGCAGCGTTCGACTGGCCAGCCCCGACCCGCTTCAAGCCCCGCGGATCGACCCCGCGTTTCTTTCAGACCCGGCAGACACGCGGGCGCTGGTCCAGGGTTTTCGCCGCACGCGCGAGATCCTGGCGCAGCCCGCCCTCGCCCGCTTTGGCGGTCATGAGTTACCGGAATCGGCGGCTGCACAGACCGATGACCAGATCGAGCAGTATGTGCGCAACCATGCCGACACCATCTATCACCCGGTGGGCACCTGCCGCATGGGACCGGTGCATGATGCGGATGCCGTGGTGGATGCGCGTCTGCGCGTCCATGGACTGCAGGGTCTGCGCGTGATCGATGCATCGATCTTTCCGAGCATCCCTTCGGGCAACACCAATGCGCCCACGCTCATGGTGGCCGAGCGGGCCGCCGACATGATCCGGCACGACGCTGCGGCCCCTTGAAGCGAACGCAGCTCGCGCCCTGATCATTCGCCCAAAGCCGCCTTGCCTCAGCCGTCCTGATCCCGTCAGACCCTTTCCGAGGAAATGTTCCATGGCCGCATTACCCCGCACCAGCGCCACCACCTACGGTGAACACGAGGCCGCCATGCAGGCCTACCTCAAGGCCGGCGAAGCCCGCGCCTTTGCGCTGGGCAACCGGGGGCCGATCCGCTTCGGCGCCGATGGCCGTATCCATCCCGAGATCCTGGCGGCTTACTGGCGCTGCGGCTTCTATGTCTTCGAGGGTGTCCTGCAGGCCGACGAGCTCGCCGACATCGAGCGCGACATCAAGGACATTCTCGATCGCCTGCCCACGCATCCGGGCGCAGCACTCGATCACAAGGGCCGGCCCGCAATCGCAGCCGATTGCAAGGCAGCGTCCCTGTTCTGGTCCAAGCCGCTGGGCGATCCGGCGGGCGGCACCAGCTTTGCCAATGGGCGCCACCCGGTGAAGATGTTCGAGCCGAAAGCGGCCTCGAGCGCGCCGGCCGACATCGTCTATCTCATCCTGGGCACCCTGCAGTTCTCCGAGGCTGCGCTGCGGGTCTATGGCCACCCCGGGCTGCTCGCCATGGCGGCTGCGGTCAATGGCGATGATTTCGTGCCCTTCAACGAGGCCTTCTTCATCAAGGAACCTGGCCTGGGGGCATCGGTGGCCTGGCACCAGGATGGCGTGACCCACTGGAACAGCCCCGACTGGGACGAAGGTTCACATGGCTTCAACTTCATGGGCCAGCTCTATGGCTGCACGCCCGCCAACGGCGTATGGGTGGTGCCTGGATCGCACAAGATCGGCAAGGCCGATATCCGTGCGATGGTGGCCGCGAGCGGCTCGGAGCGACTCTCGGATGCAGTGCCGCTGGTGTGTGCGCCGGGTGATGTGGCCATCACCAACCGACAGTGTGTTCATGGCTCGTTTGCCAATACCAGCCCCGACTGGCGGGTCACGGTGAACCTCGGGTTTCATCGGCGCCGCTCGGTGCTGGGCGTGCGCTCGCCGGGCTCGCTGCATGGCGCAGCAGGCATCTACGACGAGGCCCGCATCCGCGAGCGGGCCCGCATGATCGGCTACGGCATCGATGCCCGACGCCAGCGTTTTCCAGACGAAACGCCGTACGTGTATCAGCCCCACGCGCAGGCCGGCGAGCGCTGGGTCTGGAATGACGCCGCACGCGCCGGCGTCAAGGACTACAACCTGCTCGATCTGAGCATCTAGTCGGGCCTGCCGCGGACCGTTCAGGGGCCGCACAAAGCCAGAGGGCACCGGGCCCGCGAGGGGCCCGGCAGCGGTTACTGCGCGCTGCCGCGGGGCACCTGAGCCAGCCAGGCCGCAAACTCGTTTTTCCACCAGCGGGCCTGGGCTGTCGTGCCGTGCCCTGCGGTCTGGGCCGAGCCCGGAACCAGCAGAAGGCGACCCTGGCGCATGCGCTTGAGCGCCGGCTCCATGATGCCCAGCGAGGGCGGATTGCGTTCGTCATCGGCCGAGTTGATGGCGAGCACATGCGCTTCGATGCGCTCCAGCCCCGGTGACGGATCGTAATCCCGGGTGGCATCCCACTGATAGAGGTTGTCGTTGGCATCGGCCGTGGAGGCTGCCTTCAGGCGCCCATCGAGCAGGGCATCGGCCGAGCGGCGATCGGGCGCCAGTCGATGCAGGGCCTGATCGCCCCCATTGGTGGCAACGCCATAGAACACGGTCGCAAAGTGCAGGCTGCGCGGCTGCGTGGTGTAGTTGCCGCCCTGGTAGTCCGGATCGTTGCGGATTGAATCGATGATCAATCGGCGCGTCATCCAGTTGCGACCCGACATCGCAGCGGGCATCGAGGCCATGGGCACAGCCGCATCCATGTCCTTCGGATAGCGGCTCGCCCAGATCCAGGTCTCCATGCCGCCCATGGAGTTGCCCAGCACCAGACGCAGTCGGCGAATACCCAACACTTCCGTGACGAGCCGATGCTGGGCATCGACCATGTCCTCGAGGGTGTAGCGCGGAAAGCGCGCCTTCAAGCCATTGGACGGCTTGCTCGAGCCCCCGGTGCCGATCGCATCGGGCAGGATGATGAAGTAGCGGCTGGCATCGAGAGGCTGCCCGGGGCCGAACATCTCACCTGCAAAAGCCGGGGTGAGGAAGTTGGCGCCATTGCCGGTGGTGCCATGCATCAGCACGACAGGCTCGCCCTGCGGATTGCCCAGCGTGCGATAGGCCACGCGCAGCTCGGCCATGACCTCACCGGTATGAAACCGGAAATCCCGCAGCACGGCAGTCTGCACCGGCACCGCCTGTGCCACCTGGGCGGCCTGAGACCAGGCTTCACCCTGGGGCAGCACGCCCAGCCACAAGGCAGACATCATCAGCGTGAGCAGTCGTTTCATGAGGACTCCTGAAAAATTTCGGCATTGAGGCCAGGACGGATCGATCGGTCTATCGAGCCGCGGGTAGGTCAGCCGTTCGACTCCCGTGTCGATATCGCCTGAATCCGACCTTAGATATCACCTTTTGCGGGCCCTCACAGAACCAGCACACGGGTTTTCGAAGCACCGGCGGGTATGCTTGCACTCAGCCATCCTGCTGCACCGACAACGACACCCACCGAGGAGACCCTGATGGCCCGCATCCCTGCCGTCGCCCGCAGTCGGGCGATCATGCATCGTGAGCCTTCGCTCGCAACCCCCCTGACGCTTCGGCCCTGGGTATCGATCGCTCTGAAAACCGTCAGCCTCGCAAAGATCGCCGGCGTGTCGCTCGGCAGCCTGGTTGCGCTGGGCATGCTTGCGCCGCAAGCCGCGCAGGCCGGCATTGATCGGCTCGAAATCCTGCGCACCGAGCCGGCCTTTGGTGGACAGGCATTCGGCGAGGCCGGCACCTTCGAGCGCGTGAGCGCCCGTGCTCACGGCTCGCTCGACCCGAAGCATCCGGCCAATGCCGGCATCCAGGACATCGAACTGGCCCCGCGCAACGCGCAGGGACGGGTCGAGTACATGAGCGATGTCGAGATCGTGCGGCCGAGCAGCCGCGCCAAGGCCAACGGCGTGCTGCTCTTCAACATCACCAACCGTGGCACCAAGGGCGCGCTCTCGCTCTTCAATGTCGACGTGCCCCCCAACCTCACGCAGATCAACGCACTGCAGAATCCAGGAGACGGTTTTCTGCAAAAGACCGGCACCACCCTGGTCTGGTTCGGCTGGCAGGGGGATGTGCAGCCTGGTAACGGACGCATGCTGCTCAAGCTGCCGGTTGCAAAGAACCCCGATGGCTCCCCGGTCACCGGCATCGTGCGCTCGGAGCTGATCGCACGCGCGCCCACACCCACCCTGCATCTGGTCTCGGGCTGGTTCACCGCCGCCTCGGTGCCCCCGGCCACGGCGAGCACCGACAACCGGACGCCCGATGCCCAGGGGTTCGTGCCGGTGCTCTCGGTGCGCATGCACAACCGCGGCGCGCCGATGCAGATCGCCAACTCCGAGTGGTCTTTTGGCAGCTGCCCCAATGGCGCGGACGGCAAACCCTCGGCCCTCAAGCCGAGCCCGACCGACGTGTGCATGCCGGCAGGATTTCAGCCGGGTCGCATCTACGAGCTCACCTACAAGGCCCGCGATCCGATGGTGATGGGCATCGGCTTTGCCGTGGCACGCGATCTGGGCACCTACCTCAAGCAGGAGCGGCACGCCAGGCGGTGGCCACACAACCCGCGCCGCTCGACAAGCCCTCGGCCATCGTGATGGGCTCCTCGCAGAGCGGGCGCTTCATTCGCTCCTTCCTGCATCGCGGCTTCAATCGCGACGAGCAGGGCCGCATGGTGTTCGATGGCGCCATTCCGCATATCGGCGGGGGCCTCATGCCGCTCGATGTGCGCTTTGCCCAACCCGGGCGGTCAGCGGGCACCGAGCAGGTCGACAACCTCTATCCGGGCACCGAGTTTCCGTTTGCCTACACCCGGGTCACTGATCCGCTCAGTGGCCGCACCCAGGGTCTGCTCGATCGATGCAGCGCCGACAACAGTTGCCCGAAGATCTTTCATGCGGCCACGGCGCTCGAGATGTGGGAGCTGCGCCAGTCGCTGGGCTTTACCGATCCGCTGGGCCTGCGCGATCTGCCCGAGCCCGCGCATGTGCGCAGCTACATCATGGGCTCCACCCAGCATGCGAGCGCCCCGCGCCCGTTGCCGGCCAAGGCGCCCTTTGCCGGCTGCGAGCAGCAACCCAATCCCAACCCGCAGACCTGGACGATGCGGGCGCTCTACATGTCGCTGGTCGACTGGATCCGCACCGGCAAGGAGCCGCCTGCAAGCGAGCGGCCCACCATTGCCGCAGGCAATCTGGTCGCGCCCGAGCAGGTCCGGTTCCCACTCATTCCGGCCAATGCCTACGGCGGCATTCAGCGCCCGGCGGTGCGCATGCTGGCCACCCACAATCCGCTCTTTCTGCAGGACTATGGCCCGGGCTTTCAGGCGGCCGAAACCCGCGGCGTGATCACCTGGAACCCGCCGCTGCTGGCCAGTGCGCGCTACAACCCTCTGGTGGCTCAGGTGGATCTGGATGGCAATGATCTGGGTGGCATCCGCAATCTCTTTGTGCGCGTGCCCCTGGGCACCTACACCGGCTGGAACAACTTTCACGACAGCCAGTACAAGGACGGCTTTTGTACGCTGCAGGGCAGCTTCATCCCGTTTGCAGCCACCCGTGAGGAGCGCCTCAAAAACGGCGATCCCCGGCTATCGATCGAAGAGCGCTATCCGAGCCGTGAGGCCTATGTGGAGGCCATCCGGCGCGCCGCCCAGGACCTGGTGGCCCGCCGCCATCTGCTCACTGACGACGCCACACGCCTGATCAACGAAGCCGCACGAGACGGCTGGACCAACCGACCTTAAGGGAGACCGAATCATGAACCGCATGCGTTTTGGCGCCTTCATTGCGCCCCATCATCCGATTGGCGAACACCCGATGCTGCAGTACCGCAGCGATCTCGAGTTCGCCCAGCGCCTCGATGCCCTGGGCTATGACGAATTCTGGTGTGGTGAGCACCACTCCACCGGCTGGGAGACCATTGCCTCGCCCGAGATGTTCCTCGCGGCCGCCGGCGAGCGCACCCACACCATCAAGCTCGGCACGGGCGTGATCTCGCTGCCCTACCACCAGCCCTTCATGGTGGCCCAGCGCATGGTTCAGCTCGACTACATGACCCGCGGCCGTGCCATCTTCGGCAGTGGCCCGGGTGCGCTGCCGTCGGATGCCCATGTGCTGGGCATCAGCCCGCTGGTGCAGCGTGATCGGCAGGACGAAGCCCTGGGTGTGATCCGTCGATTGCTGGCTGGCGAGCGGGTGGACTATCGCTGCGAGTGGTTTACGCTCAACGACGCTCGCCTGCAGTTGCTGCCCCTGCAGGAACAGATGCCCATGGTGGTGGCCTCGACCATCAGCCCCTCGGGCATGACACTGGCCGGCAAGCATGGCACTGGCGTGATCTCCATCGGCTCCACCGCCTCCGAAGGCCTGGCGGCCCTGGCCACTCAATGGAAATTCGCGCAAGACTCGGCCGCCAAGCATGGCAATACGGTGGATCGACGCGACTGGCGCGTGCTGCTGTCGTGGCATATCGCCGAGACCCGCGAAGAGGCCCGCCGTCAGGCCCGCGAGGGACTCATGCGCTGGAACAACGAATACATCTTCGAGACCCTTCAGCGACCCGGGTCCAAACGCTTTGCCAATGGCGATCAGGCGGTGGACGAAACCGCCTTCGTCGATGGCGCAGCCGCGGTGATCGGCACGCCCGATGATCTGATCGCCAAGGTGCGTGATCTTCAGAAGATCACGGGTGGCTTCGGCACCCTGATCGGCTTTGCCCATGACTGGGCCAACCGCGAAGACACCCTGCGCAGCTGGGATCTGGTGGCCCGCTACGTCATCCCAGAGCTCAACGGACTGACCACGCTGTACCGGGATTCACGGGATTACGTCATCCAGCATCGCGGCGTGTTCGAGCAGGCCGGCAAGGCCGTGCTCAACAAGATCATGGAGCATGACGGCGCCCGTGAGGCGCTCGCCGTGACCAAGAACAGCCGCCTGGCCATGCCCGGCCATCATGCGCCGGACCTGACCCGCAAGGACTGACCCGTTATTGCCGAAGGTAGGTCGCCGGGGTACAGATGCGCGCCCCGGGTACCTGCCGAAGGGTCACTCAGGCAAAGAACTCGACCTTGCCATCATCCAGATCGTAGCGGGCGGCCACGATGCGCACCTTGCCCTGCTTGACCAGGTCCGCAATGATCGGGCTCTGCTGGACGATGCGAGCCGCGTTCTGGCGGGCGTTTTCCTTGATGGCGTTCTCAATGAAATCGCCCGGCTGTCCCGCCACCGCCTTGGCGGCCGGCGCGATGGCCTGAACCATCGGGCCGATCGAACCCGGATAGGTTTTGCCCTTGCTGACCATGTCGCAAGCCGCCACCACCGCACCGCAACGCTCATGACCGAGCACGACGATCAGCGGCACGCCCAGAGCGGCGGCGCCGTATTCAAGGGTGCCCAGGGTGTTGGTGTCGGTCTGATTGCCGGCATTGCGGGCCACAAAGAGCTCACCCGGCGCCGTACCGCCAAACAGCAACTCCGGTGCCACACGGCTGTCGGCACACGACAGGATGCTGGCCCAGGGCGCCTGATGCTTGGCCACACCGGCTCGCGCCTTGGCCAGATCGGCCGCGCAGACCTGTGGCGCGCTGACATACTTGGCATTACCCGACTGGAGCTTGTCGAGTGCTTGCGCGGCGTTCAGCGACGTGGGAGCACCGTCGGCAGCAAACGCCGGGCGATGACCCGAAGCCATCGCCAAGGCGGCAAAGGCGGCCACGCCCGCGCCAAGCACCTGACGGCGGGAAGCACGTACGGCCGTGGTGTGAGGGGTCTGGTTCGTAAGGTCACAAATCTGGCACATCGCAATCGCTCCTGAAGGCATGAACCCGACAGCTTGGCAGATCAATCTTTCAGCACGCTGACCCCCCACGGACCCAATGAGGCGCCGGCACTACACTCGGGCGACTTTGGGCCCCATTCGAAACATCCCGGACACAAGCTCATCCCGTTTTTCTGCACTTTTCCTTTTCGATCCCCATGACCTACACACCGGATGACCTCGCCCGCATCAACGACAACCCGCTCTATCGAACCATCGGCATCGAGGTCCTCTCGTGCGCCGACGGTGATGCGCGATCGGTCATGAACCCGCGCCCCGAGGTGTGCTGGCCCACGGCCGGCCAGCCGCACGGGGGCATCCTGTTCACGCTGATCGATACCACCACCGCCTTTGCCGCGCTCTCCACGGCCGAGGCCGGCAGTGGTTGCGCCACCGTTGACAGCGGCATCCAGTACGCCGCACCCGCGCGCCATGCGCCCTTTCGCTGCGAGGCCACCACCCTGCGGCGCACGGGCCGCACGGTGTTCGTGAGGGCCGAGATCCTCGATGCCAAGAACGACATCGTGGCCCTGTGTCAGGCCACTTTTCGAATCCTGAGCCGCGACTGAACGATGGACTGGATAGGCAACAGGTCGTCTCGCATCAGTACATGGACTCAGGCCCTGATCGCGGGCCTGTGCCTGATCAGCAGCCTGTCTGACGCAATCGCATTGAACAATCCACAGGTCAGCAATCCTCAGCCCGTGCGCGTGGAGTTTCCAAGCCTTGATCGCCATCCGGATGGTTCTGCCGTGTCCATCATCGGTCATTGGTTCAGTCGAACAGGCGCGTTCAACGCTGAGAACTCCAGCCCCGACGGCGCCAGCAGGGGCGCCGTTCTGTTGCTGCACGGTTGCGGCGGCCCTTACAACCCGCGCGGAGCGCTTTCTGTCAGGATGCGCGAATACACCGACCTCTTACAGTCTCGCGGGCTAGACGTGCTGGTGACCGACTCCCTCACCGGACGGGGCGAAAAAGAACTGTGCACCCAGAGGATCGGCCAACGGCGGATCGATCAGGGCAACCGGCGGGCCGATGCCTGGGCCGCGCTGCAGTGGATCGCCGCCCAGCCGGGCATTGATCCCCATCGGATTGCGGTCATCGGCTGGTCCCACGGCGGCTCGACCGTCTTGTCGGCCCTCGACTTGCGCCAACCGCTTTGGGCCCGTGTAGGCATCGTGCCGGCTGCAGCCGTGGCGTTCTACCCCGGCTGCAGCGAAGCGCTCAGGCAACAGTCCCAGCCGGCCAGCCCGCTTTTGCTGATGATCGGAAGTGCTGACGACTGGACCCCCGCGAGGCCCTGCGAGCAATGGGTTCTAGCCTTGAAGTCCCGGCCAGGCCCTGCAGATCGTGCGACCGACTCGACAGCCCCGGTTGACCTCAGGGTCTACCAGGGCGCTTTTCACAACTTCGATGGCACAGCACCGATCCGGATCAGGACCGATGTGCCCAACGGCATTCGTCCAGGCGCAGGCGTCACGACCGGCGGTGATCCAGCGGCCCGCGCCGATGCACATCAGCGCATGCTGGACCTTCTGGTCCGTACAGGCGTGATCCGCTAGATCTGCCCGCCATGAATCCATCCATGAACCCACCCATGAACCCACCCGATCCCTTCAGCCTGCCGCTGGCCGCAAACCCCAAAACGCCTCAGGCCACGCTGGTGTGGTCGGCGGTGGTCGACATCGCACCCGCCGAGGCGCTGGGAATGGGCCCGCGGGGCGAGCGCTGGATCGTGCCGATTCTGGGTGGCGTGTTTCAGGGTGCGCCCGGATTCGAGTCATTCAGTGGGGTTGTGCGGGCCGGTGGCGCAGACCGGCAAACCCTGAGACCCGACGGGGTCAAGGAGCTCGATGCGGTCTACGAGATACAAACTCGCGACAATGCGGTCATCAATGTGAACAATCAGGTGATCATCGATCCGAGCCTGCAACCCGAGCGCTATGCCATGAGCTGCATCCGACTCACCGCGCCCGACGGGCCACATGCCTGGATGAACCGACGTGTGTTCGTGGGCACCTTGCAGCCGCTGCGCCCCGAGCGCGAGGCCGTGCTGATCCGTGGCTACCTGATGCAGCCCTGACCGCATCGCATGGACTCCTTCAGACCCGACTTCTTTCGCCACTCTTGCCCCTCAGCTGAACACACCGGCTTCGCTCTCATGACTTCACGGACGATGCCCTGCGCGCTCGCTCTTGTGGCCTTGTTGCAAGGCTGCGGGGTGCTGCATTCGGAGCGCATCGAGGGGGGTCAAGGGGATCGTTCGGGTGGATCGGCGGCGGTATCGGCCCCCGCGGGCGCAGCCCTGTCGTCGACCCGTCAACCGCCGCCTGCCATCAGCCCGTCGAGTAC
>JBKCEY010000110.1:0-3920 GCA_046304115.1 Burkholderiales bacterium
GATTCAGTGTGCATCTCGATGAGCCGCAGCCAGCGCAGGACGACGTGCCCTGTGTAGCTGCGCTCGAGCGCCAGGGCAGCGAACTGCGCGGGCTTCTGGGGGCGCGGCGCTTTGCAGCCCGTGCCGTCTGGCAGGACGAGCTGCTGCATCTCATGCTCGATGGCCGTCACTGGCGGCTCAGACAGGTCCAGCCGTTGTCCTCGGGGGCGAGCAGCGCACAGGATGCGGGTAGCCTCACAGCGCCGATGCCAGGCAAGGTGATCAGTCTGCAGGTCGCCGAGGGTGATGCCGTGCGCAAGGGCCAGGCACTGCTCGTGATGGAGGCCATGAAGATGGAGCACACCATCGCTGCGCCCTTTGATGGCCGGGTGGAACGACTGCCCTTTGCGCTTGGGGACCAGGTGCCCGAGGGAGCGGCACTGGCCGTCTTGCGGGCCGATTGAAGACTCGAGCGGGCATGGCCCTTGCCGGACAGGAACCTTCGATGTCCCGTTCCTGCGACATCCCGTTCCTGGAGTCCATGGCCATGGTTGCAAACGTACGTCCAGAACCCACCGCGCCTGTCGTGATGGCCCCGATCGGCGCAGGCCCGCTGATGCCTGCGGCTGCGCAGTTGATGATTGCCGCATGGCAGCGCAACGTCGCTCTGCAGGCCGAGTGGATCGAAGACAGCCTCAGGCGGGCGCGCAATCACCGCGAAGTGCCCGCCCTGCAGCGCCCGGTCACCGACTGGAGCGAACCGGCTCTGCGGTATCTGATCGGTCTGATGGCCCTCGGGCGCAGCACGCAGGATCAACTGGTCTGTCTGACCTCAGCCAGTCTGCGCGGTGCCCAGGGTGATCTGGATCGCCTGACCACCGAAGCCCGCCAGCAGGCCAGTCAGGCCAGCGAAGAGGCTGGCTGTGCCACACAATCGGCATGGTCTTGCTGGATGCAGGGTCTGCGCGGCGCTCCGACCCTGCCCCTGATGGACTGGCCGGGCACCAACGGCGCCACGCCTCCCGCGCCCGCGGCCACCCGAGGCGCCCGCAACTCCGCGCGAAAACTGCGGGCCGGGGCCCACCACGATCGAGCAGGGCAAGCCGACGCTCGATAAGGGCTGAGGGGGTACTACCCAGGGAGCAGGGCTGCAGGGGTACTCACCGGCTCGCCTATCATCGGCTGGATGAAGATCGTCGTCACCCATCCCGACCCTCAAGAAGCCCGGCACTGGCAGCAGGCCTTGCAGCGGCGTCTGCCCTCGAGCTTGATCGAAGTCGATGCGCCCGCTCAGGCTGACCGGCACGAATCCGTGACCCCTGCGTGTCCAACGGACGCGCCAGCCTGCGAAGGCGCCCGTATCGCCGTGGGCTGGAAGCCACCCGCTGATTTCTTTGCGCGATACCCGGCGCTCGAGGTGTTCTTCTGCGCGGGCGCAGGCGTGGATCATCTGCTGCAGCATCCCGCACTGAGCGCATCGATCCAGGTGATACGTCTTGAAGATGCCGGCATGGGATCGCTCATGGCCGATTACTGTCTTCAGGCCCTGCTGCAGATCAGCGCTCGCCTGCCTGACTACCGAATCCAGCAGCAGCGGGCCCGCTGGGCGCCGCTTGAGCCCTTGACGCGAGCGGCCATGCCGGTGGGCATCATCGGACTCGGCGTTCTGGGTCTGCAGGTTGCGCGCCAACTGCAGCAGGCCGGCTTCACGGTGAGGGGTTACACCCGCTCGCCCCGATCCATCGACGGGATCGAGGTCCTGCACGGCGCGGATCAGTGGCTGCGCTTTCTGGGTCAGTCGCAGGCGCTCATCCTGATCGCCCCCCGCACGCCCGAGACCGAGGACCTGATCAATGCCCGCGCACTGGCTGCGCTGCCGCGCGGAGCGTGGCTGATCAACGTCGCCCGGGGGGCTCTGGTGGTCGATGACGATCTGCTCGATGCACTGGACTCAGGGCAGCTCAAGGGCGCGATCCTGGATGTGTTCCGGGAAGAGCCGCTGCCGGCCTCCCATCCCTTCTGGCATCATCCGCGCATCCAGGTGACGCCGCATGTCTCGGCGCCCACCCAGGTCGAGGTCTCGGCCGAGCAGGTTGCCGCCAACATCCATCGCCTGATGCGCGGCGAAGCGCTCCGGGGTGTGGTCGATCGCCAGCGGGGCTACTGAGGCTGCCGAGTGCCCCCTACCTTGAGGTCCAGCTGATGAACACCATCCTTCCCAAACGCGTCGAGCTGATCGAAGTCGGCGCCCGCGATGGCCTGCAAAACGAAAAGACGCCCGTCAGCACCGCCACCCGGATCGAACTGTGCGATCGCCTGACAGCGGCGGGATTTCCAAATGTCGAGGCGGGCTCGTTTGTCTCTCCGAAGTGGGTGCCGCAAATGGCCGACTCGGCCGAACTCATGCAGCGCATCGTGCGCAAGCCCGGCGTGATCTATTCGGTCCTGACCCCCAACCTCAAGGGCTTCGAGGGTGCCCTCGAAGCGCGAGCCGACGAAGTGGTGATCTTTGGCGCCGCCTCGGAAGCGTTTTCACACCGCAACATCAATTGTTCGATTGCCGAGTCCATCGAACGATTCGCGCCCGTCGCGAGGGCGGCACACGATCACGGCATGCGCGTACGGGCCAGTGTGTCGGTGGCGCTGGGCTGCCCCTATCAGGGCGGCGTCAGCCCGCAGGCGGTTGCGGATGTCGTGGCACGCCTCAACGATCTGGGCTGCGCCATGATCGACATCGCCGATACCATCGGCGTGGGTACACCCAGCCAGACCAAGGCCGCCTTCGAGGCTGCCCTTCGAGTCGTGCCTGCTGAGCGGCTGTCCGGGCACTTCCATGACACCTATGGGATGGCGCTGGCCAATGTGCATGCCAGCCTCGAGATGGGCATCAGCAGCTTTCATGGATCGGTGGCTGGCCTGGGCGGATGTCCGTTTGCCCGGGGCGCCACCGGCAATGTGGCCACCGAAGACCTGCTCTACCTGTTCCAGGGCATGGGCATCGAGACCGGTGTGGATATCGATGCGGTGGTCGAGACCGGCCAATGGATTTCCCGTCAACTGGGTCGCGCCTGTATCGCCCGCGCTGGCAATGCACTGACTGCACGCAAGGCCGCGCAGGCCGAAGCGGCTGCCTGAGCCCGTGTCGATTGCCCTGCCCGAACGGGTCCAGGCCGCCCTGCGCGAGGGGCGCACCCTGCCCTCGCCCTGCCTGTCGATCTGCAGCATCGACGAGACCACCGGCTGGTGTGAAGGCTGTGCGCGCACGCTCGATGAGATCGCCCGCTGGGGCAGTGCATCGAATGCCGAGCGCTTGCAGATCTGGCAGCGGCTGCTGGCACGTCAAGCGGATGATCGGTCAAGCGATTCCGCTTGACGCGCCGCGACCCGCGACTGATGCCCGAAGTCTCGCCGCCGATGGCTTGGTCTGCGACCCAGAACCCGGGGCGGTCTGAGGCCCCCGCAGCCAGGCCGCTGGTCTGGTCCTTCGACTTCATTTCGCCCTACAGCTACCTGCAGCATGAGGTCCTGCACCGGGTTGAGGCGCTCGCCCCCATCGCGCCGCGCCCCGTGCTGTTTGCCGGCTTGCTGCAGCACCATGAGCACAAGGGGCCGGCCGAGATCGCGCCCAAGAAGATCCACACCTTTCGGGAGGTGGTCTGGCGCGCCCATCAGCACGGGATCGCGCTCGTGCTGCCCGCGGCTCATCCCTTCAACCCCTTGCCGCTGCTGCGTCTTTCGATCGCCTGCAACAACGATCGGGCTGCGATTGCAGCGATCTTTCGCTTCGTCTGGCAGCAGGGGCACCTGCCCACCGAGACCGTAGCCTTCGCCGCACTGTGTGCCGAACTCGGCGTCGCCGATCCTGCAGCACTCGAGCATCCAGCCATCAAGCAGAGCCTGCGCGACAATACCCAGGCTGCAATCGATGAAGGCCTCTTTGG
>JBKCEY010000111.1:0-4142 GCA_046304115.1 Burkholderiales bacterium
AATCGACTCTCGGCAGGCCAGACCCCGCGCAGGATCTCGCGGCGCAGTGCATCACGGACCTGCTCGAACAGGCGCGGCACGCCGCTGCGGGAGCCGGGCGCATCGAGGGTGCCTTGAATCGGATCGTGATCGCGAAGCATGTAGCCTATTATGATAGGTCATTCAACAGACCGGGAAGACGAGCATGTCCGGATCGCCTGCATTGACCGAAACAGCGCCTTTTGCACGGACCGCCGTTTGCGAGCTGTTCGGTATTCCCCATCCGGTTTTTGCCTTCACCCATTCGGTGCCCACGGTGGCGGCGGTCTCGCGCAGCGGAGGGCTGGGGGTCTATGGCGCGACCCGCCGTACCCCGGATGAAATTGCTCGCGAACTGGCCGAGATCCGGCAGCTCGCGGGTGATGCGCCGATCGGCGTCAATCTGGTGCTGCCACCGGGCATGCCCGAGGACAACGATCCCACGGCACTGACCAAGGATCTGCCCGAGCGGCATGTGGACTTCGTGAAGGCGCTCTACGAGCGTTACGAGGTGCCTGCGCCCAAGCGCAAGGGCATGCGGACCCGGTTCCTTCGCTCCAACGAAATCGCGCGTCAGCAGATGAAGGTGGTTCTGGAGTCGGACGTGCAGGTGGTGGCCTGCGGCATCGGGGCGCCGGCTGATTTCGTGGAGGCCTGCAAGCGCCGTGGCAAGCGGATCATCGCGTTGTGTGGCTCACCCAAGCATGCGCGCCGTGCCCTCGAGGCCGGCGCGGATGTGCTCGTGGCCCAGGGCCACGATTCTGCGGCCCACACCGGTCCGATCGGAACCTTCTCGCTGGTGCCCCAGGTGGTCGAGCTCGCGGGCCAGGTGCCGGTGCTGGCGGCTGGCGGCGTCATGACAGGCCGCCATGTCGCTGCGGCCCTTGCGCTCGGTGCCCAGGGGGTCTGGACGGGCAGCCTGTGGCTGGCGACCGAGGAGTACAACATTCATCCGGTCCACCTGAAGAAGCTGATCGAGGCGGGCAGCGAAGACACGGTCATCACGCGCGCCGAAAGCGGCAAGACCTTCCGGCAATTGCGTTCGGCCTGGAGCGAAGCCTGGGCAGCGCCCGATGCGCCACGTCCGCTGGCCATGCCCTACCAGGACATGCTGGTGGGCGATCTGCTGGGGGCCATTGAAGATCATGAGGTCGAGCCGCTGATGCACTACGCCGTGGGTCAGGGCGTGGCGTGGATTCGCGAGCGCCAACGGGTGGATCAGGCTTTTGCCAGACTGGTCGACGAGTCACGCGCAGCCCTGCAGGCGATCCGGGGGCTTTGAGTTTCTGCAGGCGTATCAGCGGATCTCTTTGTGCAGGGCCACTTTTTCGCGGGCAGCTGCGACCAGCAGCCAGATGCCGATCAGCGCAGGCACACCGGCCAGCACGGCATAGGTATGGCCATGGCTGCCGATCGGGCCCACCAGGGCCGAAAACACCATGGGCCCGGCCATGGCGCCCAGGAAGGTCAGGAACTGTGTGCCGGCCGTGATCCGGGGCAGCTCATGGGCCGCAACGCGATGGGCAAGCTCGGCAAAATAAACGCCATTCCAGGCCATGGAGGTTGCCGCGCAGGCCATTGCCGCCAGCAACGCCAGTGGTGCGGGTGATCCGACAGGCAACAGGCCGAGCCCTGCGGCGCAACAGCCCATGGCCAGACCCAGCAGGCCGAGCAGCCTGAGAGGAGCCATCCAGGCATCGGCGACCTGTCCCCAGCCCACCCGGCTGATCACGCTCAGGATCTGTGCGCTCGACAGCACGCCCGCCGCTGCAGCGAGACTCATCCCGTGCTCGAGTTTCAGATAGGACACCAGAAAGGTCACAAAGCACAGCTGCGTCATGGAGTAGGCGAGCGAGGCCAGGGCCAGGCGCCGCACGGCCGGCAACGCCCAGATCCTTGCCAGCGGTTCCAGAACGGCGTGCAGGTTGCGGCGGACCCAGTGGGTTGTCGCTGCAGGTACGCCAGCAGGATCGCTTGGCTCCGAACGATCTGGCAGGGAGCCCTGGGCCGACAGCGCATTGAGTTCGAGCGTCTTTTGCAGTGCCATCATCAGCACGAAGCAGGCCGCGGCCAACACCACCAGAACCCAGGGCCAATCAAGACCCAGCAGCAGGGCCGGGATACTCAGGCCCGCGATGCCCACGCCGATCGGCACGCCGGTCTGTTTGATCGAAAAGAACAGACCCCGGCGGTGGGGCGGCGCGTGTTGCGCGAGGATCATCGAGGCGCTGGGATTGGGCAGGCCGTAGCCCGCACCAATGGCCAGCGCGGCGATCGGCAGCCCCACCCAGGCCCAGAAGGCCAGGCCCCCGCTGGCGTGCGAGGCCTGTGCCACAACGAGGCCGGTGATCGCTGCGACCAGCAGCCCCAGCATGCAGGCGGCCAGCGCCATCTGACTGACGCGAATCGGGCCATGGCGGGCGGTGAGCACGCCGGCCCCCAGACCAAAGCTCATTGCGGCCCCATAGGCCAGACCCACGAACCAGCCAACCTGAGAGGCTGGCACACCCAGCGCCGGTGCGGCCAGCGGGGCCAGAACCGAGGCAGCCGACATCGCAACCGTGGCGACGGCCTGGACCGACAAGGTGCTCGCCAGCGCGAGCACGGGTCGCGCAGGAGCCTGCGGGTGTGTCATGTCATCATCAAGGCCGAGCGGTGCACGGTGTGCATCATCTCGCAATCACGCTGCGCTCGTCCGGCGGGTTGTTTTGCAACTGTTGCTTTCCTTCCGGATTCCTGCCGCCATGAATCTTTCCGACATCCGCCGCCTGACCGATGCCCAGTGGGATGAGGACATCCTGCCCCGACTGATGGACTACGTGCGGGTACCCGCCAAGTCGCCGGCGTTCGATGCAAGCTGGGCCGCCCACGGCCATCTGGCCAGCGTGGTTCAGTCGGCCCATCAATGGGCACGGGAGCGCCGCATTCAGGGCCTGAAGGTCGAGATTGTCAGCATCGATGGCCTCACGCCCTGCATCTTCTTTGATGCGCCAGCCACCCATGGCCTGGGTGAGGACCGCACCGTGCTCTTTTATGGGCACCTCGACAAGCAGCCCGAAATGACCGGCTGGCGTGAGGATCTGGGCCCCTGGACACCCAAGATCGAAAACGGACGTCTCTATGGGCGTGGTGCCGGAGATGATGGATACGCCTTGTATGCTGCGCTCACGGTCATTGCCGCCATGGATGCTCAGGGCGTCGCCCGTCCGCGCTGCACCGGGCTGATCGAGACCTGCGAAGAAAGCGGCAGCCCCGATCTGCCGGCTTATCTGCGTCAGCTCGCGCCTCGCATGGGACAGGTTCAACTGGTGGTGGGTCTGGATTCGGGCTGTGGCAACTACGACCAGCTCTGGGTGACCACTTCGCTGCGCGGGCTGGTGACCGGTGTGCTCACGGTCGAGGTTCTGCAGGAGGGCGTGCATTCAGGCATGGCCAGCGGGATCGTGCCGTCGTCATTTCGGATTGCCCGCCGACTGCTCGATCGGCTCGATGATTCCGCCACAGGGCAGTTGCGCCCCGCCGGTCTTCACGCGCCGATTCCCCAGGAACGGATCGAGCAGGCCCATGCGGCGGGCGCCATCCTGGGCGATGCGGTCTGGAAGCACTTTCCGTGGGTGGGTTGCAACCACGGCCCCGAGCCTCAGGCCCATGCCATGCCCATGACCACCGATCCGGTCGAAGGCATCCTCAATCGCACCTGGCGACCGGCCCTGTCGGTGGTGGGTGCAGAACATCTGCCCGGCATTGCCTCTGCAGGTAATGTCCTCAGACCCAAGACCTCGCTCAAGCTCTCGCTGCGCATTCCACCGACAGTCGATGGCGAGCGTGCGGCGGCGCTGGTGCGTGAGGTGCTTGAGGCCGATGCGCCGTATCAGGCTCGGGTGAGTTTCAGTCAGGCGCATGGTGCGACCGGCTGGAATGCACCCGAGACCGCACCCTGGCTGCGTGAGGCGGTCGATGCCGCCTCGAAGGCCGCCTGGGGCAAGCCTGCAGGCTGGATCGGTGAAGGCGGCACCATTCCGTTCATGAGCATGCTGGGCGAGAGCTTTCCGCAAGCCCAGTACCTGATCACGGGCGTGCTGGGCCCACAGTCCAACGCTCATGGCCCCAATGAGTTTCTGCAC
>JBKCEY010000112.1:0-6184 GCA_046304115.1 Burkholderiales bacterium
AGAGGCTGGATCCGAACGGATGGGTTGATCCGGTAAGCAATCGGCTGCGCTGCCGTCTGGCTTTGAGCTGGTTCAATCGGCTGCGCTGCCGTCGGGCTTTGAGCGGGTTCAATCGGCTGCGCTACCGTCGGGCTTTGAGCCCATTCACTCAGCCCCGTCGAGGCTGGGCCTTGAGCAGGCGCTGCTTTTCGCGCTGCCATTCGCGGTCTTTTTCAGCCTCGCGCTTGTCGTGCTGTTTCTTTCCCTTGGCCAGTCCGATTTCAAGCTTGATGCGTCCTGCCTTGTAGTGCAGATCGAGCGGCACGAGTGTGTAGCCCGCCCGTTCCACCTTACCGATCAGCCGAGCGATCTCGGCGGCATTGAGCAAACACTTCCGGGTCCGTATCGGGTCGGGCTTGACATGGGTCGAGGCCGCCGTGAGCGGGGTGATGTGCGAGCCAAAGAGAAAGATCTCCGGTCCGCGCACCAGCACGTAGGCCTCCTTGAGATGGGCCCGCCCGGCGCGGATGGCCTTGACCTCCCAGCCTTCGAGCACGAGACCGGCTTCGATCCGCTCCTCGATGAAGTAGTCGTGAAAGGCCTTGCGGTTGTCGATGATGCTCATGGAGGGGCCGGTAGAATCACGGGGAGTCTAACAGTCCCTCCCCATGGCTACCGTCAGCAAATCGGTTCTAGTGCCCTACAGCGCGCAGCGTATGTTCGATCTGGTTGAGCGGGTCGAGGATTACCCGGCCTTTCTGCCCTGGTGCTCAGGTTCGAGCGTGGGCGAGCGCCACGCGGGCGGCATGACGGCCACGGTCGAGATCGATTTCAAGGGCCTGCGCCAGCGCTTTACGACCATCAACGCGCATGAACCTGGTCAGCGCATCGACATGCGTTTGAAAGAGGGCCCGTTTTCGCGGCTGCAGGGCACCTGGCAGTTTGTTGCCCTGCGCGAGGACGCCTGCAAGGTGGTGTTCGATCTCGACTATGCCTTTGCCGGCGGCCTGATCTCCCGGGTGCTGGCCCCCGTCTTTGAGCAGATCGCGGGCAGCATGGTCGATGCCTTCGTGCGTCGCGCCGAGCAGATCCATGGCCAGACCCGGGGATGACGCCTGGATGATTCCGGCTCCGTTTCAACATCCTGGCCACGACCGACCATAAGCAGGGAACCGCAGTGGAACTGAAGAGCGACCTGTCATGAACGCCGGCGCACCTGACGGCTTGGTGGTGATTGAGGTCTGCCGATTGGAGGCGGGGCGCCTGCAACACAGCACGCTGCATCTGCCACCCGGATGCACGGTGAGCGATGTGTTGTCGAGCGTCCTGACCCAGGCGGATTTCATGGCCGTCAAGGCACTCGATACCCTGAGTGCAGCGCAGTGGGCCCAGGCCCCCCTGACTGCCGCAATCTTCGGGCAGCGGGCCCGAACCGGCGATCGCCTGCAGGATCACGATCGCATCGAGTTATTGCCCGGCCTGCAGGTTGATCCCAAGGTCGCCCGTCAGCGCAGGGCCGAACACCGGCGCCGGCAGAAGGGGGAAAGACGCTGGTCGCCAGACCGGCGGATCGAGTCGGTATAATCCGCTTTTGTGCCGAGAGGGGCCCATGCGACTGGCCAAGAAAGCACTGACGTTCGATGACGTCCTGCTCGTTCCCGCGTACTCCGACATCCTCCCTCGCGATACCTCGCTCGCCACCCGGCTGACCCGCGGCATCGCGCTCAACATTCCGCTGGTCTCTGCGGCCATGGATACCGTCACGGAGTCGCGCCTGGCGATTGCCATGGCGGCCGAGGGCGGCATCGGGATCATTCACAAGAATCTCACCCCGGCCGAGCAGGCGCGCGAGGTCGCTCGGGTCAAGCGCTTTGAATCGGGCATCGTGCGTGATCCGATCACCGTGACCCCTGACATGCCGGTGCGCGAGGTGCTCGAGATCACCCGCCAGCACCGCATTTCGGGCTTGCCCGTGGTGCGTGGCAAAGAGGTGGTGGGGATTGTCACCAACCGCGACCTGCGCTTCGAGACCCGTCTCGATCTGCCGGTGTCCTCGATCATGACGCCCCAAGCAAGGCTCGTCACGGTGCGCGAGGGTGCACCGCTCGATGAGGCCAAGGCGCTCATGCATGAACACCGCCTCGAGCGGGTTCTAGTGGTCGACGATGCCTTCACCTTGCGCGGCCTGATCACAGTCAAGGACATTCTCAAATCCACCGAGCATCCGCATGCCAGCAAGGACGAGTTCGGCAAGCTGCGGGTGGGCGCTGCGGTGGGGGTGGGCCCCGATGCGGATGAGCGCATTGAAGCGCTGGTGCGCGCGGGGGTCGATGTCATTGTGGTCGATACCGCCCATGGCCACTCCAAGGGGGTGATCGACCGCGTTCGCTGGATCAAGCAGAACTATGCGCAGGTCCAGGTGATCGGCGGCAACATTGCCACGGCCGAGGCCGCCCGGGCACTCGCCGATGCTGGCGCCGACGGTGTCAAGGTGGGCATCGGGCCTGGCTCGATCTGCACCACGCGCATTGTTGCGGGTGTGGGCGTGCCCCAGATCACGGCCATCAGCGAGGTCGCGACCGCGCTGGACGGCAGTGGCATTCCGCTGATCGCCGACGGGGGCATTCGCTATTCGGGCGATGTGGCCAAGGCGCTGGTTGCAGGCGCCTACTGCGTCATGATGGGCTCGATGTTTGCCGGCACCGAAGAGGCACCGGGCGAGGTCATTCTGTATCAGGGGCGCTCCTACAAGAGCTACCGAGGCATGGGCTCGCTGGGCGCCATGGCCGATGGCGCTGCAGACCGCTATTTCCAGGATTCTTCAGCGAATGTCGACAAGCTCGTGCCCGAGGGCATCGAGGGCAGGGTGCCCTACAAGGGCTCGGTGCTGTCGATCCTCTATCAGCTGTGCGGTGGTGTACGGGCCAGCATGGGCTACTGCGGGTGCGCCAGCATCGACGACATGCGTACCCGTCCGCAGTTCGTGGAGATCACGTCGGCCGGCATGCGCGAGTCGCATGTGCACGATGTTCAGATCACCAAGGAAGCCCCCAACTATCACATCGACTGAGACCAGACATGATGCAACGCGGTTATGACGTCCTGGCGGCGGCCCTCGCGGCGCTGCTGGTGGCGGCGG
Organism: Burkholderiales bacterium; assembly: GCA_046304115.1. Lineage (GTDB taxonomy): Bacteria > Pseudomonadota > Gammaproteobacteria > Burkholderiales > Burkholderiaceae_E > UBA4615. The sequence continues at coordinate 3,119 of JBKCEY010000112.1, forward strand.
GACTGGTTGGCTTGGGTGCGGCCCTGTCGGTAGGCCTGCAAAAATTCAAGGCAACCGAGCGAACCGTTGATGTCAAGGGCCTGGCCGAACGTGAAGTGCCGGCCAATCGGGCGATCTGGGGTATTCAGCATGCCGATGCCGACAACGAGTTGCCGGCCCTGTATGCCCGCTTCGAAACCAAGAATGCCGCCATACAGGCCTTCCTGACGGCTCAGGGGTTTGATGATGCCGAGATCAGGGTTGCACCGCCTGCGGTCACCGACCGCCAGGCGCGCGACTATGGCGATCAGAACGTCAAGCTGCGCTATTCCGGGCGCTCCTCGGTCACTGTCTACACCCCCAAGGTCGATGCGGTGCGCAAGGCGTTGGGCGCACTGGGCGAGCTCGGCAAGCAGGGTGTGGCGGTCTCGGGCGAAGGCTCGACCGTTCAGTTTGTGTTCAACGGCCTGAACGAGATCAAGCCCGTGATGATCGAGCAGGCTGTCAAGAACGCCCGCGAATCCGCCAGCAAGTTCGCCATCGATACGGGCAGCGAATTGGGCAAGCTCAAGCGCGCGTCACAGGGCCAGTTTTCGATCGAAGACCGTGACGCCAGTACCCCGCATATCAAGCGTGTGCGGGTGGTCTCCACACTTGAGTACTACCTGCAGAACTGATCGCCATGCACGACCGGATCCTCATTCTCGACTTCGGCTCGCAAGTCACGCAGCTGATTGCGCGCCGTGTGCGCGAAGCCCATGTCTACTGCGAGATTCACCCCAATGATGTGAGCGATGCGTTCATTCGCCAGTTCGCACCCAAGGGCATCATCCTGTCGGGCAGCCATGGCAGTACCTACGAAGATCACGCCTTGCGGGCACCGCAAGCGGTGTGGGACTCGAACGTGCCGGTGCTGGGTATCTGCTATGGCATGCAGACCATGGCCCAGCAGCTCGGTGGCGAGGTGAGTTTCAGCGATCACCGTGAATTCGGTTACGCCGAAGTGCGGGCGCGTGGGCATACCCAGCTGTTGCAGGGCATCGAAGACTTCGCCACGCCTGAGGGCCACGGCATGCTCAAGGTCTGGATGAGCCACGGCGACAAGGTCACGGTGCTGCCCCCTGGATTCAAGCTGATGGCGAGCACGCCGAGCTGCCCGATTGCAGGCATGGCCGACGAGGTGCGGGGCTATTACGGCGTGCAGTTCCATCCCGAAGTGACGCACACCGTGCAGGGCAGGGCACTGATCGAGCGCTTCGTGCTGCAGATTGCCGGCGCGCGCCCGGACTGGGTCATGCGCGACCATATCGACGAAGCCGTGGCACTCATTCGCGAACAGGTGGGCAGCGAGGAAGTCATTCTGGGCTTGTCGGGCGGTGTGGACTCCAGCGTGGCGGCGGCGCTCATTCATCGCGCCATTGGCGACCAGCTCACCTGCGTGTTCGTCGATCACGGATTGCTGCGCCTGAACGAGGCGCAGATGGTCATGGAGATGTTCGTCGGCCGCCTGCATGCGCGCGTGGTGCATGTGGATGCAACCGCGCAGTTCATGGGCGCGCTCAAGGGCGTGAGTGACCCGGAGGCCAAGCGCAAGATCATCGGGCGCGAGTTCGTCGAGGTGTTTCAGCGCGAAGCCGCCAAGCTCGATAACGCCAAGTGGCTGGCGCAAGGGACCATTTACCCCGATGTGATCGAGTCGGGCGGGGCCAAGACAAAAAAGGCCACGACCATCAAGAGCCATCACAACGTGGGCGGACTGCCCGAGACGCTGGGCTTGAAGCTGCTCGAGCCGCTGCGTGACCTGTTCAAAGACGAGGTGCGCGAACTGGGGGTTGCTCTGGGCCTGCCACCCGAGATGGTCTACCGCCACCCGTTCCCAGGCCCGGGGTTGGGCGTGCGCATCCTGGGCGAGATTCAGCCGGAGTATGTGCGCCTGCTGCAGCGGGCCGACGCGATCTTCATTGATGAGCTGCGGGCAGCGATCGATCCTGCCGACGGCCGCAGCTGGTACGACAAGACCAGCCAGGCCTTTGCGGTCTTTTTGCCGGTCAAGAGCGTGGGCGTGATGGGTGACGGGCGCACCTACGACTATGTGGTGGCGCTGCGCGCGGTGCAGACCAGTGACTTCATGACAGCCGACTGGGCTGAGCTGCCGTATTCGTTGCTGAAGAAGGTATCGGGGCGAATCATCAACGAGGTGCGGGGCATCAATCGCGTGGCCTATGACGTGAGTAGCAAGCCGCCTGCGACGATCGAGTGGGAATGATTCGGCGTCTTTTTGGGTCTATCGAGATCGATCGAAAAACGTAACTAAGTCATTGTCCCGTATAGGAAAAAGTCTGTCGACATCTATCGGGGTCTATCGGGGGGATGGGTCCCAGTTTGACGGTAAATCTGACGGTAAAAATTTTGGCCCCACACCCCGAAAAATTTTTACCGTCAGGCATAAATGGACGTTGACGGTAAAAAAAGCGTATAAAACATCAATAAAAACAACAGCTTAGATCATTCGTAGGAGCTCTTTTTTCGTGACGGTAAAATTCTCACGAAAGGGGGCGCAACGATGCTGTCAGATGGGACGTTGAGGGGGCTGAAGCCCGAGGCCGCGGCCTACCAGGTTGCCGACCGGGACGGGATGTACGTGACCGTGTCGCCCAAGGGCACGATCACGTTTCGGCTGGACTACCGGCTCAATGGCCGACGAGAGACGCTCACGGTGGGGCGCTACGGTTCCAGCGACGGCATCTCCTTGCTGATGGCGCGAGAGCGCTGCATGGAAGCGCGGCGCGCTGTTGCCGAAGGTCAGTCCCCCAGCCAGGAAAAGCAGCGCGAAAAGCGCCGCATGACCGAGGCCAAAACCTTCGAGCAGTTCACCAATCGCTGGCTAGAAGATGCCAGGATGGCCGAGAGCACCAAGTCGATGCGCAAGAGCATCATCGACCGGGACATCTTGCCGGCGTTTCGTAATCGGTTGCTGGCAGAGATTGGCCCCGAGGACCTGCGTAACCTGTGCGCGAAGGTCAAGGAACGCGGGGCACCTGCTACCGCCGTTCACGTGCGCGACATCGTCAAGCAAGTCTTTGGGTT
>JBKCEY010000113.1:0-31271 GCA_046304115.1 Burkholderiales bacterium
AGCTTTTGCTGAGCCGCCTTGGCCACAGCCGACTCACGAAGGATGCGTTCGGTATTGACAAACCCAATCCGAATGGCCTCTTGAGCCTGCGCCGGACTGATTGCAACCCAGGAGATTGAAATCACACCCATGAGACCGCCCAGGACCAGCGCCAGGACACGCCGCTTGGGGTTGAGCAAGACCGCGACGTTCATCAGAACCCTGTGCCGATCTGGAACTGGAATCGCTGGGTGCGATCAGTCGGTTCTTTGCGAATCGGAAAGCCCATGCTGAGTTTGAGCGGCCCAATCGGAGAGAACCAGTTCAGGCCCAGTCCGGCCGATGCCCGCAGTTCTGAAAACTCGGGCCGGTCCTCGAAGACATTGCCGACATCCACGAACGTGAACAGGCGCGCGGATTGGTCCTTGCCCAGACCCGGGATCGGAAAGAGGAATTCGGCCGAGGCCACAAACTTGCCGGTGCCACCGGTCGGAAAGTCATTGGAATCGCGCGGGCCCAGGCTCGAAGTCTCAAACCCGCGAACCGAGCCGATGCCGCCTGCGTAGTACCGCTTGAAGAGGGGGTACTCCTTGCCACCGAAGGCCCATCCCTTGGAGAACTGAGCATTCAGCCCCAGGGTGTAATCGCGGGTAATGGGCAGATACCACTGCGCCACCACATCGGTACGGATGAATCGCAGATCCAGCACCGGCACCGTTGCCTCAAGCGTTACGCCGGTATAAAGACCCTTGGTCGGCGTGATGGGGCTGTCACGTCCGTCGCGATTCCAGCCCACGGTGCCCAGCAGCGCCTGGGTGCTGGCTCCGAAGGTATTGACATAGTCCACGAAACGAACAGGCGCGGCCGGCCCCAGGACCAGTGAATTCTGCTCGAGCACCCCACCAAAACTGATGCGATCCACCTCGGTGTACGGAATGCCGAACCGAAGCGCCGCCGACAGGGTCTTCAACTGGTAATCACCAAGCCCCAGTTCCTGTGCGTTGAGCGTTCTGTAAATGACGTCGATGCTGCGCGACACGCCGTCAGCCGTGAAATACGGATCGACGTTGCGCAACTCGATCGTGCGCTGGGTCTTGCCGGTATTGAGCCCCAGTCCCAGCGTGCTGCCAGTACCCAGAAAGTTCTGCTGGTTGACGTTGGCCGTGAAGACCAGCTTGTCGACACTGGAGACACCCACACCGACCATGAAACTGCCTGAGGGGCGCTCGGATACATTGAAACTGAGGTCGACCTGATCCGGCGCATCCGGCACGGGGATGGTGTCGACGGTCACATTCTCCAGATAGCCCAGACGCCCCAGCCGCTCTCGGGACAGACGGATGCGGTCGCCGTCGTACCAGGCGCTCTCGAACTGACGCAGTTCACGGCGAATGACCTCATCCCGGGTGCGCGTGTTGCCGGAGATGTTGATCCGCCTGACATACACGCGACGCCCCGGGTCGATGGACAGGGTGAAAGCGACCGTTCTCTTCTCGCGATCGGTTTCAGGCACCGGATTGACATTGGCAAAGGCATAGCCCAATCCGCCAAACAGTTCGGACATGGCTTTGGTGGATTCACTGAGCTTGCGGCCCGAATAAATCTCGCCTTCCTTGAGCTGCAACAGGTTCAGGAGCTCGGCATCGCGACCCAGGGTCGTGCCGGCGAGCCTGATCGACGTGACCCTGTAACGCTCACCCTCGGTGATATTGATCGAAATCGTGACGCGCTCACGATCTGCGTCGATCGCAACCTGGGTGGAATCGATCGACATTTCGAGATAGCCACGGTCGAGATAGAACGAGCGAAGCGATTCGAGGTCGGCCGCGAGCTTTTCGCGCGAATACTGGTCTGACTTGCTGTACCAGGACAGCCAGTTGGGGGTACTCAAGGACATTTCCTTGAGCAGAGCCTCTTCGGAAAAGGCCTTCGAACCCACGATGCGGATTTCGTTGATCCGCGCGGTCTCGCCTTCCTGAATGTCAAAACTCAGGGCCACGCGATTGCGCTCGAGGGGCGTCACGGTCGGGGTCACCCGGGCTGCGTACAGACCCCGTGCGAGGTACTGGCGGCGGATCTCCTGTTCGGCTCGCTCGAGCAGGGCCCGGTCGAAAATCCGGGCCTGCGCAAGCCCCATCTCGGAGAGGCCCTTGAGCAGGGCTTCGTTGGGCAGGGCTTTGGCACCGCTGATGTCGACAGACGCAATCGCGGGTCGCTCATCGAGAGCCACCACGAGCACATCACCCTCAACCTCGAGCCTGACATCGTTGAACAGACCCGTTGCGAACAAGGTTCTGACCGCTCTGGAGGAAGCCTCGGGGGTCAGGGTCTCGCCAATGCGCACCGGCAGGTAGCCAAAGACCGTTCCGGCATCCACCCGTTGCAGACCGACCACCCGGATATCACGAACCGTGAAGGGCTCGAAGGCCGATGCAAGAGGGCCCCACAGACCCAGGACGAGGGTCAGTAGGAGTTTTGCAAACGGGCAACGCAGAACGGCCATGGGGCGAATCGCAGGCGAAGGATTGCGGAACAGAACCGGCGGGATCAGTAATCCAGGAGCACGCCGGCGCGGGATCACCCGCCGATCAGGCGGGTCATGTCGTTGAACAAGGCGAGCACCATGAGACCCGCAACCATCGCAACGCCGATGCGCTGGGTCACCTGCATGAAGCGCTCGGACAGCGGGCGACCCTTGATCGCCTCGAGTCCGTAATATACCAAATGCCCCCCATCGAGCACCGGCACAGGCAGCAGGTTCAGTACACCCAGACTCACGCTGATCAGCGCCAGGAAACCCACGTAGGCCAGCAAACCGATGCGGGCCGACTGCCCGGCATAGTCGGCAATCGACACGGGCCCACTGAGATTGCGCCAGGAGAGATCGCCCACCAGCATCTTGCCCAGCATGCGCAGCGAGAACCACGACATCTCCCAGGTACGGGTCACGCCATGCGTCAACCCACCCAAAAATCCGTGGCTGACTTCAACCATGGCAACCGGCCCTCGCAGGGTCGCACCGATCCGTCCGACGGTTCTACCGGCATCCTCAGGGCGATCCGAAACCTGAGCGACCGGGATGACCACAATCTGTTGCACGACGCGATCCCGATTGACTTCAAGACGCACCTCCTGCCCCGCGCGCGGACGCAGGTGGTCAATCACCTGGCCTGCCCGCGTGATGGACTGCCCATCGACCGAGAGGATCTGGTCTCCAGCCAGCACACCCGACTTTGCGGCGCTGCCATCGGGCAGGACCGAGCCCACCACAACGGCACTCGCCGCCACCTCAAGCCCGAGCGTGCGCAGAAAATCACGTTCGAGCTCATCGTGACTCAGTGAAGCCGTGGGCAGAGACAGCTGCACCGGCTGCCCCTGTCTCATCACGACGACCGAGGCCGCACGCCGATCGACGACCGCATCGACCATCTTGAGTCGAAAATCGTTGAGCGACTTGACCGGCCGGCCGTCGACCTCGGTGACCTGATCGCCCGCCACGAAGCCGGCCTGTGCCGACGGTGTTGCGGGAGTCGGCTGAGCGAGAACGGCGGCAGGCTCCTGCGTGCCAGCCCATCCCAGGGCGGCATAGAGGATGATGGCCAGAAGGAAGTTGGCTACAGGACCGGCCAGAACAATCAGGGACCGTCGCCCCAACGACTGTCGATTGAAGGCTCGTCGCAGTTCGGACTCGGGCAAGGGATGATCGAGCCCCTCACGCTCATCGAGCATCCGCACGAAACCCCCCAGCGGAATCGGCGCAATGGTCCATTCGGTACGGTCGGGGCCCACGGTGAACCGGATGAGAGAGGGCCCGAAACCGATCGAAAACCGAAGCACCTTGACATCGAACCAGCGCGCGACCAGGTAGTGCCCCATCTCGTGGACAAAGATGAGGATGGCCAGTGCACACAGAAACGCAAGCAGAGTTGTCATGAACGACTCCTGAGGGAGACTTCGTGATGGGCGCGCTCACGGGCACGGGCGTCTAGAGCAAGCACCTCTTCGACCTGCCCCGGGGCCGTGTCGGTTCCGAGAGCGCAAAGGACCCGCTCGTTGATCTCGGCGATCTGCATGAATCCGATGCGATCGTTGAGAAAGGCCTCGACCGCGATTTCGTTGGCGGCGTTCAGCACGCACGGCGCGGCCTCGCCCGCACGCAGGGCTTCGCGTGCCAGGCGCAGGCACGGAAATCGAACCGGATCGGGCGGCTCGAACTCCAGTCGGCCTTGAGCGGTCAGATCGAGCAGACTCACGCCACTGTCGATCCGCTCCGGCCAGGCCAGTGCATGGGCGATCGGTGTGCGCATGTCGGGATTGCCCAGTTGGGCCAGCGTGGATCCGTCGACATATTCGACCATGGAGTGAATGATGCTCTGCGGATGGACCAGAACATCGAGCTGAGGCTCAGGCACCCCGAACAGGAAGTGCGCCTCAATCAGCTCAAGCCCCTTGTTCATCATGGTGGCCGAATCGACCGAGATCTTGCGACCCATGCTCCAGTTGGGATGGGCCACAGCCTGGGCCGGTGTGACATCGGCCATCTGCTGAGCTGACCAGGTTCTGAAAGGCCCGCCCGAGGCGGTCAGGACAACCCGCCGAACGCCGCGAGTGTGTCCATCAGGCGGCATGCACTGAAACACGGCGTTGTGCTCGCTGTCGATGGGCAGGATGCGTGCCCCCCCCGCGCTCACAGCCCGCAGAAAAACCGGCCCGGCCATGACGATGGCCTCTTTATTGGCCAGCAGAATGCATTTGCCCGCCGCCGCAGCCGCCAGGGTCGGCTCAAGACCGGCCGCACCAACAATGGCCGCCATGACGGCATCAACCGAAGTGCTTGCACAGACGCGAGCAGCCTCGGCACTGCCTTGCAGAACCTGCGTGGCACTGCCCGAAGCTCGCAATGCACGGCTGAGGGCCTGTGCCGCCACCGGATCGGTCATCACCGCATAGCGCGGGCGAACGGCAAGGCACTGCTCGTGCATGCGCTCATGGTTACGGTGGGCAACCAGGGCCTCAACCGAATAACGATCGGGATGACGCAGCACCACATCGAGCGTGCTCATGCCGATCGAACCGGTCGAACCCAGAATGACCAGACGCTTGGCGCTCATCGGGCGGATCTCGAAGCGCTTTTCAGGCAAGTCATGGCGACTGGGGTCATGCGGCGACTGGGGTCATGCCCTCATTATGGCAGCAGCCGCTGCAGCAGCAAGGCGAGCGGCATGGTCGGAATCAAGGCATCAATGCGATCAAGCACCCCGCCATGTCCCGGCAGGACCTGACTGCTGTCCTTGACGCCAGCGGCCCGTTTGAGAGCGCTCTCAAAGAGATCGCCGGTAATGCTGAGTCCGACAAAACCGGCCAGTACGAGCAGGCCTGCAAACAACCCCAGGGCACTCAGGAGCGAGGAACTCCAGACTGGCCAGCCCGCGGGCAAAAAGAGGAGCGCCAGTACAGCCAGTCCGCAGACCGCCCCCAGACCGGTCAGGGCGCCTTCCCAGGTCTTGCCTGGGCTCACCCGGGGCGCGAGCTTGTGCCGACCGATCAGTCGCCCGCCCGCATAAGCCCCGATGTCCGCGATCCAGACAGGCACCATGGCCGACAGCAACAAAAAAGGCGACTGTTCACGCAACTCGAACAGCGCCAGCCAGCAGGCGGCCAAGCTGATGGCAGCCAGCCACCAGCGGGGGCCCATCGGTCTGACCGCCCGCAGCACTGCAGGCATGAACAGCAACCATGACAGCACAGCGATACCGCACAGCAGTGTTGAAACCCAGGGCTCGATCGCGATCGTCTCGAGGGTCCTCAAGACCACCCACGCGAGCCCGAACACAGCCAGACCCGCCGCAAGCAACACACCGCCTCTCGAGGAGCCCAGCAAGCGCCCCCACTCCCGCGCACCCTGAACAACGAACAGCAAGGACAACAGACCCCAGACCCAGGCGGGCGCCAGAAACATCGCCGGCAACAGCACCGCGAGCAACACAATGGCAGTGACGATGCGGGTGAGCAGCATGGTGCTCAGGCCTGGGGCTGATCGGGTCGCAAGGGTGTTGCCGCGGGCGACGCAGAATCGTTCTGATCCTGCTGGACCTGGGCGCTGGTGCGCCCGAATCGCCGCTCTCGGGCCCGGTAGGATTCAAACGCCCGATCGAGCTCGGCACCATTGAAATCGGGCCAGAAGGTCTCGGTGAAGTACAGCTCGGCGTAGGCCAGTTGCCAGAGCAGAAAATTGCTGATCCGCTGCTCGCCTCCGGTCCGGATGAAGAGATCGGGCTCGGGCGCGAAATTCATGGCGAGATAAGGCGCGAGATCGGCCTCGGTAGCCCTTGCAGGGTTGGCTCTCAACTCAGCCGACCCTTCGAACATCCGGCGCATGGCCTGGAGAATGTCCCACCGCCCACCGTAGTTGGCGCAAATCGTGAGGGTCAGGCGCTGATTGTCGGCGGTGAGCGCCATCGCATGCGAGATCAGCTGCTGAAGGCGGGGCTCAAATGCAGCCAGATCGCCAACCACCATCAGACGGATCCCGTTGGCATGCAGGCGGCGCACTTCGCGCTCCAGAACACGCACGAAAAGACCCATCAGCACCGAGACCTCATCGGCCGGACGACGCCAGTTTTCAGAGCTGAAGGCAAACAGCGTCAGGTAGCTCACGCCCCTGCGAACGCAGGCCTCCACGATGTCGCGCACGGCGTCCACGCCCCGACTGTGACCCGCAACCCGAGGCAGCAGACGAGCCCGAGCCCAGCGGCCATTGCCATCCATGATGATGGCCACATGGCGCGGAACCGTCCCGGTATCGGGCACGATCTGGGTTGAACTCACATGGCTCATTCAGGCGGTCAGGCTCGGCACGCGGTCAGACGGTCAGCAATTCCTGCTCCTTGCCCTGAAGCAGCTTGTCAATCTCGCCCACGAATCGGTCGGTCAGTTTCTGGATGTCATCCTGGGCCCGCCGCTCATCATCTTCAGAGGCGGCTTTGGCCTTGATCAGATCCTTGAACTGGGTGTTGGCATCGCGGCGAAGATTGCGCACCGCCACCTTCGCATCCTCACCCTCACTCTTGACGATCTTGATGAGTTCCTTGCGACGCTCCTCGGAAAGTGGGGGCATCGGGACTCGAATCAGTTCGCCCACCATGGTCGGATTCAGGCCGAGGTCAGACTCGCGAATGGCCTTGTCGATCACTGAGGCCATCTTTTTTTCCCAAGGCGACACGCCAATGGTTCGGGCATCGACCAGGGTGACGTTGGCCACCTGACTGATCGGCACCATGCTGCCGTAATAGTCGACATTGACATGGTCCAGCAGGCCGATATGGGCTCTGCCGGTTCGCACGCGCGCCAGTGCGGTCTTGAGCGCCTCGATGGATTTCTCCATCTTCTGTTCGGTGGATTTGCGGATTTCTGGAATCGTGGCGGGCATGGGTGTGATCTCCGGCGATGCGGTCGTGGCGGCTCGGATCTAGAGCCAACAGGACTCAGACATGAACAAGGGTGCCTTCGTCTTCGCCCAGAAGCACCCGGCGAAGCGCGCCTTCCTTGAAGATTGAAAACACCTTGACCGGCAATCTCCGGTCTCTACACAGCGCAAAGGCCGTCGCATCCATGACCTTGAGATCGCGGCCGATCGCTTCGTCAAAACTGATGCTGCGATAGCGCGTGGCCGTGGGGTCCTTCATGGGATCGGCGCTATAGACGCCATCGACCTTGGTGGCCTTGAGGACCACCTCGGCACCAATCTCGGCACCGCGCAGCGCAGCAGCCGTATCGGTGGTGAAAAAAGGGTTGCCCGTACCTGCAGCAAAAATGACGACCTTGCCTTCTTCGAGGTAGCGCAGCGCCTTGGGGCGGATGTAGGGTTCAACCACCTGTTCGATCTTGAGCGCCGACTGAACCCGGGCGGGAATGTCGGCCAGGCGCAGGGCATCCTGCAAGGCCAGCGAATTCATGACCGTGGCGAGCATGCCCATGTAATCGGCAGTTGCCCGATCCATCCCGTGGGCCCCCAGGGCAACCCCGCGGAAGATGTTCCCGCCGCCGATCACGATCGCGAGTTCGGTACCCAGCGAAAGCGCCTCGGCAATCTGGAAAACCATCCCCTGGAGGGTTTCCCGATGAATACCGAACTCATCGTCGCCCATCAGGGCTTCACCGGACAGCTTCAACAGCACGCGTTTGTAGGGACGGCCTTCAATCGACATGCATACCTCGCCTTGCGTGATCGGGTGGAAAACGCAGGCCGGGGCTGAAGCTGCCCCGGCTGCGGGCTTCAGGCGCGAGCCGCGGCAGCAGCAGCTTCGGCCACCTCGGCCGCGAAGTCGCTCTGCTTTTTCTCGATACCTTCACCGACAACATACAACGTAAAGCTGTGAACCTTTGCGCCTCGAGCCTTGAGCAGCTGCTCGATGGTCTGCTTGTCGTCCTTGACAAAAGGCTGACCGAGCAGGGTGACTTCCTTGAGCGCCTTTTGCACAGCGCCTTCGACCATCTTGGCAACGATCTCGGCAGGTTTGCCCGACTCGGCAGCCTTCTGGGCAGCGATCGAGCGCTCCTTTTCGATGAAATCGGCCGGCACACCCGTGCTGTCGAGTGCCTTGGGCTTGGATGCGGCGATCTGCATGGCCAGATCCTTGGCCAGCGTCTCGTCACCGCCTTCAACATCAACGATCACGCCGATCTTCGAGCCGCCGTGCACATAGCTCGAAACCTTGCCACCGGCAGCGACCCGCACGAAGCGACGAATCGTCATGTTCTCGCCGATCTTGCCGATCAGGGCCTTGCGACGCTCCTCGATGCTCTGACCGTCATGCGTCAGCGCAGACAGCGCATCGACATCGGCAGGCGCCTGGCTGGCCACCAGACCCGCCAGTTCACGGGCAAATGACAGGAAATCGTCGTTCTTGGCCACGAAGTCAGTCTCGCAATTGAGCTCGACCATGGCGCCCACCTTGCCATCGGCAGACAGGTGAACACCCACCACGCCTTCGGCAGTCACGCGGGCGGCCGCCTTGTTGGCCTTGTTGCCCAGCTTGACGCGCAGAATTTCTTCGGCCTTGGCCAGATCGCCCTGCGCTTCAGTCAGGGCCTTCTTGCACTCCATCATGGGAGCGTCGGTCTTTTCGCGCAGCTCCTTGACCATTGCTGCGGTAATTTCAGCCATTGTGGCCTCTCCTTCAGGATGCTTCGGATTCGACTTCGACGAACTCTTCGCCCTCGACGCCCTTGACCACCTCATCAAGTGCAGCCGACTTGCCGGCCAGAACCGCGTCTGCAGCACCTTCGGCGTAGAGCTGAATGGCCTTGCCCGAATCGTCGTTGCCCGGGATGACGTAATTGATGCCATCGGGCGAATGGTTGGTATCGACCACGCCAATCACCGGAATACCCAGCTTGGCGGCTTCGGTAATGGCGATCTTGTGATAGCCCACATCGATCACGAAGATCGCATCGGGCAGGCCGTTCATGTCCTTGATGCCACCAATCGACTTGCTGAGCTTTTCCATCTCGCGCGAGAACAGCAGCGCCTCTTTCTTGGACATGCGCTCCAGGCCACCTTCGGCCAGCGTACCTTCCATGTCGCGCAGGCGCTTGATGGAGGTCTTCACGGTCTTGAAGTTGGTCAGCATGCCGCCGAGCCAGCGCTCATCGACATAGGGCATGCCGGCGCGCTGAGCTTCAGCCGCAACAATCTCGCGGGCCTGACGCTTGGTGCCGACAAACAGCACGGTGCCCCGGTTGGAGGCGAGCTGGCGCAGGTACTTCATCGCGTCCTGGTACATGACCAGGGTCTTTTCGAGGTTGATGATGTGAATCTTGTTGCGATGGCCGAAGATGAAGGGGGCCATCTTGGGATTCCAGAAACGGGTCTGGTGTCCGAAATGGACGCCCGCTTCGAGCATTTGACGCATGGTTGCCATGGTTTACTCCGTTTGGGTTGAGGTTTTGCGCACCGCCGACGCCACCGAACGCGCCTCTGAAGACACCGGCCAGAAAACGGCCGAGGAATCCTTCAATGAGGCACGCACCCTGTGGTTGCGACTCAAACGCGTGCGCGAGGATGGGACTTGCCAATCAGGCAAGCCTATAATCATAGCTTGAACAACGAGTTACCGGCAAGTTTGATGTCCCCCGTGATCAAGACCGAAGCAGAAATCGAAGCGATGCGAATCGCGGGCCGGCTGGCCGCCGAAGTCCTCGACTTCATTGCACCCCATGTCCGCCCCGGCATCACCACCGGCCAGCTCGACCGCCTCTGCCACGACTACATGACCCAGGTGCAGGGAACCATTCCGGCCCCCCTCAATTACGCACCGCCCGGCTACCGCCCCTACCCCAAGTCGATCTGTACATCGGTCAATCACCAGGTGTGTCATGGCATTCCGGGCGACCGCATCCTCAAATCGGGCGATGTACTGAACATCGACATCACGGTCATCAAGGACGGCTTCCATGGCGACACCAGCCGGATGTTTCACGTGGGTGAGCCCTCGGTTGCCGCACGGCGCCTGAGCGAGGTTGCCTACGAATGCATGTGGCTCGGCATCGAGCAGGTCCGCCCGGGTGCCACGCTGGGCGACATCGGGCATGCCATTCAGACTCATGCCGAGGGAGCGGGATTTTCCATCGTGCGCGAATTCTGCGGTCACGGCATCGGCCAGCGCTTCCATGAAGACCCGCAGGTTCTGCACTACGGCCGGCCGGGTACCGGAATGATCCTGCAGGCGGGAATGATCTTCACGATCGAACCCATGGTCAATGCCGGGCGCAGGGAAGTCAAAGAGCTCGCCGATGGCTGGACGATCGTGACCAAGGACCACAGCCTGTCGGCGCAGTGGGAGCACACCATACTGGTCACTGCCGAGGGGTTCGACGTCCTGACCGTCTCGCCAGGCATGCCTGCGCGACCCCGGTCTCGTCCACTGGCGGCGTGAGCCGGGCTCGACGGTATCCGTGAGTCTGGCCTCCTCTTCTCAGGCCGCAGACCCTGTGTCCGCGACCGCCGAACTTCGCAAGCACCTGCGGACTGAGCGCGAGGCGCTGCATGAGCGGTTCCGCGTCACGGGCGCCGTCGGCCAGTTGCACGATGGTCTGACCCGACTCACCGACCGCGTCATTCGCGATCTCTGGGCGCAGTCTGGTCTCTCACAGGACGCCAGTCTGGTTGCAGTCGGGGGCTACGGGCGCAGTGAGTTGCTGCCTGGCTCCGACATCGATCTGCTGGTGCTCGTACCCGGGCAGGTCAGCGAATCGCTGAATGCGCGCATCGAAACCTTCATCGGCGGGTGCTGGGATCTGGGGCTCGAAATCGGCCAGAGCGTGCGCTCGGTCGAGCAATGCATCGAGGAGTCGAGCGCCGATGTGACCGTCCAGACCAGTCTGCTGGAGCGCCGATTCCTGTGCGGTGATCGTGAGCTGCATCAGGCGCTCGTCAATACGCTCTCAGGTCATTTCGATGCGCGGGCCTTCTTTCATGCCAAGGTCTTCGAGATGCGCCAGCGTCATGCGCGCTTTGAGGACTCGCCCTACAGCCTGGAGCCCAACGTCAAGGAAAGCCCGGGCGGGCTGCGCGACCTGCAGTCCATTCTCTGGGTCTGCCGCGCCGCAGGGCTGGGTTCGAGTTGGCCCCAACTGGCGCGCAACGGATTGATCAGTGCTGCAGAGGCCCGCCTGCTGGGCGCCAATCTGCGGCGGCTTCAGACCATCCGGGCACGACTGCATCTGGTGTCGCGGCGTCGGGAAGACCGACTGGTCTTTGATCTGCAGGCTCAGGTTGCCCAGGTCAGCGGCATTGACTCAGCCGATGCGAGACAGGCGTCGGAGCAGTTCATGCAGGGTTACTACCGCACCGCCAAATCGGTCACCCAACTCACCACCCTCATCCTGCAGGCGGTCGAAGCTGCGCTTTTTCCTGAGAACGCAAGCGCGGGCGAACCCCTGGACACCGAGTTCATCAATCGCGGCGGGCTGCTCGAGGCTCGCGATGATGCGCTGTTTGAGCGGGACCCGAGCGCCATCCTGAGAGCCTTCCTGCGGGTTTGCGAGCACTCCGAACTCCAGGGCATCACCAACCGCAGCCTGCGGGCCATCTGGCATGCCCGGCGGCACATGAATGCCGCCTTTCGCAAGGACCCACAAAACAGAGCCACCTTCGTGCGTCTGCTGCAGCAACCTCGAGGCTTGACCCAGCAGCTTCGGCGCATGAATCAATGGTCGGTTCTGGGGCGCTACCTGCCGGCCTTTCGCCGCATCGTTGGCCGCATGCAGCACGACCTGTTTCACATCTACACGGTCGACCAGCACATCCTCACCGTGGTGCGCAACCTGCGCCGCTTCATGCAGGCCGAGCATGCCCATGAGTATCCGTTCTGCAGTGAACTGATCGCCGCGTTTGACAAGCCCTGGCTGCTGGTCACTGCCGCGCTCTTTCACGACATTGCCAAGGGACGCGGCGGGGACCATTCCACCTTGGGGCGGGTCGATGCACTGCGGTTTTGCCGTGAGCATGGCTTTGCGCAATCCGATGCCGAACTGGTCGGCTTTCTGGTGGCCCAGCACCTCACCATGTCGCAGGTCGCCCAGAAGCAGGACCTCTCAGATCCCGAGGTCATAGCAAACTTTGCCCGCACCGTCAGGACCGAGCGACATCTCACCGCTCTTTATCTGCTCACGGTGTCGGATATCCGGGGCACATCGCCCAAGGTCTGGAATGCCTGGAAGGGCAAGCTGCTCGAGGATCTGTTCAGGGCAACCCTGCGGTTGCTGCGCCGACAGAGTCAATCGCAGCAGGATCAGGTCCACCCGGCCGATCCTCCCCACAGCCTGCTGGACAGTCGCAAGCAGGAGGCGCTGCGGCTGCTCAACTTTGCAGGCATCGATCCCGCAAGCTATCAGGCCTTCTGGGATCGCCTCGACATCGCCTACTTTTTGCGCACCGATCCGCAGGATATAGCCTGGCAGACCCGGGTGCTCTACCGCCGGGCCGATGCGGAGCAACCCGTGGTCCGCACCCGCATGTCACCCTTTGGCGGAGGCTTTCAGGTCGTGGCCTATCTACCTGATCAACCCGATCTGTTTGCACGCATCTGCGGGTATTTTGATCGCAAGAACCTGTCGGTACTCGATGCGCGGGTTCATACCACCCGCGACGGGCGCGCGCTCGACAGCTTTCTGGTGGTTGATCCCAGCCATACCGAGGGCGATGGCCGTTACCGCGACATCCTGCAGCTGGTCGAGACCGAACTGGCGCAGCGGCTGGCCGAGCGTCCGCCGCTTGAACCGCCGGTTCGCGGGCGCGCATCGCGCCGCTCGCGCTCGTTTCCGATCAGTCCGCGGGTGGAGCTGCGTCCCGATGAACGCGGGCGCCATTACCTGCTCTCCATCATGGCCAATGACCGCACGGGGCTGCTGTACTCGATCGCCCGGGTGCTGGCTCAGCACGGCATCAACCTGCAGGCAGCCCGCATCATGACCCTGGGCGACCGGGTCGAAGACAGCTTTCTGATCGATGGACCAGGACTGTCCCAGGCCCGCACGCAGCTGCAACTTGAAAGCGCTCTTTTGCAGGCACTTTGAATCCGCGCGCTGTATCAACGGCGCGGATCCATGCATCCATCAGGCCCGACCGGCAACCCAAGCCTGCAAGATGCCGCAGACCCGGCTCATTGCCTGACCCAGGGTGATTTCGATGTCCTGCATGGAGATCGCGTCCTGACTGCGACCGACTCCCGCCGCTGCATTGGCCACGACGGCCAGCGTGGCATAAGGCAGGCCAAGCTCTCGGGCCAGAACAGCCTCCGGCATGCCGGTCATGCCCACCAGATCACAGCCATCACGATGCATGCGACGAATCTCGGCAGCGGTCTCGAGCCTGGGGCCTTGCGTACACCCATAGGTACCGCCCATCACCACGGATTCACCCGCCCCAAGCGCACAGGACAGGACCTGCTGACGCAGCGTCAGATCGTAGGGATGGGTGAAGTCGACATGGGTGACCGGGTTATCCGGTCCCTCAAAGAAGGTCGATGCACGGCCGGTCGTGTAGTCAATCAGCTGATCAGGCAGCACCAGGGCGCCGGGGAGCAGATCCTCTCGGATACCCCCGACCGTTGCCACACTCAGGATGGCGTCGGCACCGACATCCTGGAGCGCCCAGAGGTTGGCGCGGTAGTTGATCTGGTGAGGCGCCAGCGTATGTCCATAGCCATGGCGAGCGAGAAACACGACTTCGCTCTCACCCAGAACACCAAACGACACAGCGCAGGACGGGTCGCCATAAGGCGTTCGCACCACCTCACGGCGCGTCAGGCGCAGGGAGGGGATCAGCCGCAGACCACTGCCGCCGATGATGGCCTTCATGTCGCGATCGGCTTCGAGCCAGACTCACCGGCTGCGGTGCTGGTGCTGCCCAGGCCAGCCTCTCGATGGCTTTCGGCCGTCCGCAGCGCACGCAGGAACTCGCCGAACTGCGGGCCGACCTCAGGATGGCGCAGCCCGAGCTCGACCGTGGCCTGCAGGTAGCCGATCTTGGAGCCGCAGTCATAGCGGGTCCCTTCAAAGCGGTAGGCCAGCACAGGCTCATCGCGGATCAGGCGGGCCAGTGCGTCGGTGAGTTGCAACTCGCCGCCCGCTCCGGGTTGAATCTGCTCCAGATGCTTGAACACCAGCGGCGAGAGCACATAGCGGCCCACAACGGCCAGGGTCGAAGGGGCGACTTCGGGCCTGGGCTTTTCGACAATGCCATTGATCCGCTCGGTCCGCTCACCCCAGGGTGAGCTCGACACGATGCCGTAGGACGAGGTCTCGGATCGATCCACCTGCTGCACGGCCAAGACGCTGGCGCGATGCATGTCGTACTGGCCGACCATTTGCGCCAGCACGCCCTCCCCCGAGACTGCGGCCTGCATGAGGTCATCGGCCAGCACGACCGCAAAGGGCTCATCGCCGACAACCGAGCGTGCACACAGCACCGCATGGCCCAGGCCCAGAGGCTCGGCCTGCCGGATGTAGACGCAGTTGATGCCTCGCGGCACCGCTTCCTTGACGGCCTCGAGCAGGGCCTGTTTGCCGCGGGCCTGCAACTCCGCCTCAAGCTCGTAGGCCTTGTCGAAGTGATCCTCGATGCTGCGCTTGCCACGACCGGTGATGAAGATCATCTCGGTGATGCCGGCATCGGCCGCTTCCTCGACCGCGTACTGGATCAAGGGCTTGTCGACCACGGGCAGCATCTCCTTGGGCGAAGCCTTGGTCGCCGGCAGGAACCGGGTTCCCAGTCCAGCCACTGGAAAGACAGCCTTTCGAATCGCTCTGGTACTCATGCTGAACGTCCCATCGACAGGAGGGTTGGCAAATCAATCACGGGCACGCCCAGTTCACGGGCACGCTCGAGCTTGCTGCCCGCATTGTCGCCCGCCACCAGGAAATCTGTCCGTCTCGAGACCGAACCAGACGCCGCCCCGCCGTGCTGTCGGATCCAGTCTTCGACCTCTGTCCGACTCATGCCGGTCAGGGTGCCGGTCACGACGAATGTCTTGCCTCCGAGCGGCAGCACAACCGGGTCGGGATCGGGGTCGGCGTCGACACCCGCCCGCAGGCCATCCGTGGCCGCTGAGCCTGATGAGCCGGCCGGCTCCACGCCAGCCGCAAGGAGGCGCTGGATCACCTCGAGGTTGTGCGCCTCGGCCAGAAAGGCCTGCAACGATTGCATGATCTCGATTCCGATCCCTTCCAGCGGCACCGGCTGCAAAGCCTCCCCACGGGTTCGTGCCCGGGCGTTTCGCTTTTGAATCTCGGCCTTCTCAAGGGTCAGCGCAGGCCAGTCGGCCTGCATCAGCGCCTGCAGCGAACCAAAATATCGAGCCAGCACGCGGGCCACCTCTTCGCCAACATGCCGGATACCGAGCGCAAAGATGAAGCGCTCGAGCCTGCACTGGCGAGACCGCTCGATGGCCTGCAGCAGATTGCGAGCCGACTTTTCACCCATGCGATCGAACGCGGCGAGCTGCTCGAGCGTCAGTCCGTAAAGATCCGCCGGACTTCGCACGCGATCGCTGTGCACCAGTTGCTCGACCAGCTTGTCGCCGAGCCCCTCGATGTCCATGGCTCGGCGCTGCGCGAAATGGATCAGGGCCTGGCTCCGCTGGGCCTGACAGAACAACCCGCCCACGCACCGCGCGGCCGCTTCACCCGGCTCGCGAACCACGGCGGAGCCGCATCTCGGACAGCTCAAGGGCATCACGAAACGACGCGCACCCGCGGGGCGCCGCTCAGGCAGGGCGCGCACCACTTCCGGAATGACATCGCCGGCACGACGCACAATCACGGTATCGCCAATATGCAGGTCCTTGCGCTCAAGCTCATCCTGATTGTGCAAGGTGGCATTGGTCACCGTCACGCCGCCCACAAACACCGGTCGCAGCCGGGCAACCGGGGTAAGCGCCCCGGTGCGGCCCACCTGCACATCAATATCGAGCAGTTCAGTACTCACTTCCTCGGCCGGAAACTTGTGCGCTACCGCAAAACGCGGGGCGCGCGCCACATATCCGATTCGCTCATGCCATTGGCGCTGATCGACCTTGTAGACCACGCCATCGATGTCATAGGGCAACGATGCGCGCTGCTGACCCACGCGCTGATAAAAATCAATCAAACCCGATGGCCCTGCGTGACGTTCACGGATCGGTCCAACGGGAAAGCCCAGATCAGCGAGCCACTGCAGCATGTCGAGGTGCGAATCGGGGACACTGCCGCCCTCTGCCTCAAACCGGACCTCACCCAGTCCGTAGGCCATGAATCGCAGGCGGCGCTGCGCGGTCAGGCCGGGATCCAGTTGGCGCAGTGCACCCGCCGCTGCATTTCGGGGATTGACAAACAGTTTTTCACCGCGCGCCTGCTGCTCGCGATTGATCCGGTCGAAGTCCTCCCGAAACATCAGGACTTCGCCACGCACTTCCAGCACCGCGGGAATGCGCACGGCGTGGCTGGATGCGATGAATTCCGGACGATCCGACAGACCTCGCAGGTGCAGCGGAATGGCGCGGATGGTTCGCAGGTTGGTGGTGACATCCTCACCCGTGCTGCCATCGCCTCGGGTTGCACCCTGAACAAGGCGCCCGGCTTCATAGCGCAGGCTCACCGCCAGCCCGTCGAATTTGAGCTCGCAGCAGTAAAGAAGCGCTGTTTCATCCACACCTGAGGATGCGAGGGATTCACGAATGCGGCGATCAAATCCGGCCACATCCTCATCGTTAAATGCATTGAGCAGGGAGAGCATGGGCACCGCATGCTCGACCTGCCTGAAGCCTTCGGCCACTCGCCCGCCGACCCGCTGCGTCGGCGAATCGGGGGATGCATGCTCGGGATGCTCGAGTTCGAGACTCTGCAACTCCCTGAACAGGCTGTCGTACTCGGCGTCCGAAACCGTCGGTGCGTCCAGCACGTAATAGGCATGGTTGTGCTCCTCGAGCACTTCACGCAGGACGCGGATACGGGACTCGACTGCCGGATCCACCATGGCCGATCAGTTGAAGACGCGCAATGCCGCCGGAGAGCCTGCGTCCAGGCCTGCCCCTGCGAGCTGGGCATAGTGCGACTGAAGCTGTCGGGAAACCGCCTGAGCGGCCGCATCGCTGAGCGGCGCCATCGCATCGTCGACGATCTGGGCATCGAGCAGCTCGGCGCAGCGCCGAGCCGCTTCGACCATGCGTGACCAGGGCTGCTCTGCAGCCGGAGCGCGCGGCACATCCAGCACAAAGGTGAGCATCTCGGGCCTTTCGGCCTGTGCCAGCATGAACAGCACGTCACCCGATTGCGACATGCGGGCATAACGCTGATGACCGCGCGGAATCATCTGCAGGCTCTCGGCAATTTCGACCACCCGGGCTGGGGCAATGCCCTTGCCCGAGAGAACATTGACGCCGATCAGGGTATCGAGACGCGCACAGAAGTCATCGACCTGACGGGCACGCTCGAGCACACCCATGGTTTCGGGCAGCCGAAGATCCGGCACCCCCACCTTGCCCGCCAAACGTCTGAGTTTTTCGGCAAACTCGG
This sequence comes from Burkholderiales bacterium, assembly GCA_046304115.1. GTDB lineage: Bacteria > Pseudomonadota > Gammaproteobacteria > Burkholderiales > Burkholderiaceae_E > UBA4615. The sequence goes on from JBKCEY010000113.1 coordinate 18,034, forward strand.
CAAATTCACTGGCACTCAACGGCCCCTGGCGGTTGGCCAGCAAAATACCCAGCCTCATGCGAGCGGCCAGCCCCTCGGCTGCACGGACATCGCACCAGCCGCCATCGGCCAGCTGCACCTCGGCGATCACCGACTTGGAGCCGATTCTGGACAGGGTCTGGGCCCCCGAACGCAGTGCGATGCAATCCACCGCAGGTGCCATCTGCAGCACGGCCATGCAATCGATCCGATCATCGAGCACACCCCAGTCGGCCGCCGTCGGCAGGCTCCCCCCTTCCAGGATGCGTCGCTGGGCCGTGACGCCTGACCTGGCCGTTGCTGCTCCCGCAGTGCCTGAAACACCAGAGCCCGGCGTATCGCTCGGACTCTCACGATCCGAAGCACCCGAAGAAGAGCCCTGACCCGCCGCAGCAAACGCAGCGTGACTTGACTGATCGGATGCTGCACCCGCGGGGAGTCCGTCATCAGGCTCGATGTCGGGTGGAAAGCGCAGGTCAAACGAGGGGTCGACCCCCTCAGTGACAGTGCGACCGCGCACGGGATCAGTGTGTGGCTCGCCATTTGAGCCGGTCAGAAAACTGGGCTCGATACGGTCTTCCAGCGACGGTCTGTTGCGCACCTGCGAGGTGACTGAATCGGAGGATGGATCAACCGGTTGCTGAGCCGGGGCGTCCTGGACACCCATCGATCCACGCCGGGCTCGGCCCTGAAACGCGTTGAACATCAGCACGACCAGGACGGCGATCGTGATGAGGGCGCCCAGGCTCAGCCAGAGGGAGGAGGTATCGCCGAGCCATTGACTGATGTTCATGCCGCCTCCGCAAATCGTGCGGCGGAGTCGATGTCGACTGCCACAATCCGCGACACTCCCCGCTCCTGCATGGTGACGCCGATCAATTGCTGGGCCAGTTCCATCGTGACCTTGCTGTGGGTGATGAACAGGAACTGGGTCTGACCGGACATGCGTCGAACCATCGCGCAGTAGCGATCCGTATTGGCTTCATCAAGCGGCGCATCCACCTCATCCAGCAGGCAAAATGGGGCCGGGTTGAGCTGAAAGAGGGCAAACACCAGCGCGATTGCGGTCAACGCCTTCTCACCGCCAGACAGCAGGTTGATCGATGCATTGCGCTTGCCTGGAGGCTGGGCCACCACCGTGACTCCGCTGTCCAGGATCTCGTCTCCGGTCAGCACCAATCGGGCCTCGCCGCCTCCGAACAACTCCGGAAAGAGCGTGCCGAAATGACCATTGACCGTCTGGAATGTGTCCTGCAACAGGGTTCGGGTTTCGCGATCGATCTTGCGAATCGCATCTTCGAGGGTCTCAATCGCCTCGTTGAGATCCGCTGACTGAGAGGCCAGAAAGTCATGGCGCTCGCGGGAATGGGCGAGTTCATCCAGCGCGGCCAGGTTGACCGCACCGAGCGCGGCAACGGCATTGGTCAGTCGCGTGACCTCACCTTGCAGCCAGCTTGCCTTCGGGACCGTCTCAAAGGCCGCGGCGAGCGCCTGAAGGTCAACCTCGGCCTGCTGCAACTGCTCCTCAAACTGCTCAGCCCCGAGTCGCGCAGCCTGCATGGCCAATTGCAGCTCAGCCAGGCGATCACGCAGCGGCTGTTGCTCGCGCTCTCGCACCAGGCGCTGCTCCTCGAGTTCGCGCAGTCGGGCTCCCAGGGCATCCAGACGGGCTCGGCCCTGGGACAGTTCTTCCTCTGCACGAACCCGATCGGCCAGTGCATTCTGAAGACCGGCGCGCGCCGCCTCATCGGACAGTTCGTCGAGGCGGGCCTTCAGGGATGCGATCTCGATGCGGGCCTGCTCGAGTTGTGCGCCCGCCTGCAAGGCCTGGGCACTCAGCAGGCTCTGTCGGTCATTGAGCGTTCGAAGTGCGAAGTCCGCCTCCCGCTCGGCACGCTCGGCGTCGCGTTGCTGATCGCGGGCCGCATCCAGCGCGGATTGCACCTGTTCAACCTCGTCGCGAGCAGCCTCCTCGGCATCCTGAGCAACCGCCAGAGCTTCATCCAGGGCCTCGAACTGTGCAGCCAGTTCATCGAGGCTGGAGCGGCGCTCGGTGATCCGGGTCTCGACCTGCGTCAGGTCGTTTCGCAGCCTTTCGCGATCGGCCAGTGCCTGATCGACTTTCTGCTCCAGTCGCCCCGCATGAATGCGAGCTGCAGAAGCCTCGCGCATGGCGGCAGACAGGTTCTCACGGGTCGTTGCCAGAGCGGCCCTGGCCGAGCCGATCTCGGCTTCGATGCGTACTGCGGTTGCACGCGCCTCATCAACCATCAGCTCCAGCGCGCGTGACTCACGTTCCAGATTGGTGAGCTCCTTTTGCCGGGACAGCACACCATCCTGCTCGTTGTCGGGCGCATGCACCACCACCGTGGCGCTGCTGATCAGATGCCCCTGGGGCACAACGAATCGATCTCCCGGGCGCAACGCCGGGCGGCGCGCCAGGGCCTGCGCGACATCATCCACGCACCAGATCCCGTGCAGCCAGTCGCTCAGGACGTGGTCGACGGCCGCATCCGCGCTGCTGACCCGGTCACGCAGGGACTGAAGCCCTTGCGGAGCGAGCGCAGGATCCATCGGCCCACTGGCGGGTGTCAGGCTGTGAAAGCTCATGCGCCCCGGAGGCTGCTCCTGCAGCAGTCCGGTGATTCGTTCGAGTTGGCTCACCTCGAGGGATTGCAGGCGCTCGCGAAGCACCGCCTCGATCGCCGTCTCCCATCCCGCCTCGATCGTCAGCCGCTGCCACAAGGGCCGCAAACCGGCCAGACCGTGCTGCTCCAGCCACGGAGCCAGGCGCCCTTCACTGCGAATGCGCTCCGGGATTTGCTTCAGGGTATCGGCGCGTGCATTGACCTGGGCCAGCCGGGAGGCCGACTCACGCAGCGCATCCTGAGCCGGTGCTCGCTGGGCTTCGGCTTGCGTCTGGCGCAGTTCCGCCTGGGCCTGCGCCTCGCCGCACATTGATTCGGACTCGTCGGCCTGAGCCAGACGGATACGGGCCTGCTCGAGTTCAGCCTCTGGCGGCGGTTCACTCTGACCGAGCGCCTGTCGCAGTCGTTCAGCCCGGTCTTCGAGCTCTGTCAGCGCATCTTCATGAGCGCGCTGACCTGCCGCAAGCACCTGAATGCGCGACTGAACATCCTGGGCCCCACGGCGGGCCTGCTCGAGCCGGTCACGATGGGCCTGGATCTGCTCCTCAAGCTCTGGAACTCCCATGCTGCTGGCTTCAAGACGGGCCTGCATCGCTGCAAGGTCTTCTTCGGCCTGCACCCGTCGAACCTCGATCGATTCGAGCTCCTGTTCACAGGCCAGCTGGCTCTGACGGGCCTGCTCGGCGCGGGCAGAGGCTGCGGCCTGTTGAGCGTTCAGGGCCGCCTGGGATTGCACCACGAACTGGATTTCGCTCTCGAGTCGGCTGACCTCGGCCGCTCGCTCGTAATAGGCGCCCTGCAGAGCATGCACTTCATCGCCCGCGTCAAAATGAGCCTGACGGGTGGACTCCAGATCAGTCTCCAGGCTTCGCTGCGCCGCCAAAACACCCTGCAGACGGGTTTCAACCTCACCCGCCTGCACAGCGAGTCGGGTTTGCTCAGCCAGCGCCTCATCGCGCCTGACCCACCAGAGCGCATGCTGACGCTGTTCCCGCAGCGCTTCGAGCTCACGATATTCACGAGCCACCTGTGCCTGACGTTCGAGCTTTTCGATCTGCCCGGTCAGTTCGCGAAGGATGTCCTCCACTCGGGTCAGGTTCTCGCGGGTATCCGACAACCGATTCTCGGTCTCGCGGCGTCGCTCCTTGTATTTGGTGACACCCGCCGCCTCTTCCAGAAAGACCCGAAGCTCCTCGGGGCGGGCCTCGATGATGCGAGACACCGTCCCCTGCCCGATCATGGCGTAGGCTCGCGGGCCGAGACCCGTTCCAAGGAACAGGTCGTGTACGTCCTTGCGTCGAACAGTCTGATTGTTGATGAGATAGTTGGACTGGCCATCGCGGGTCAGGACCCGTTTGACCGAAATCTCGGCGTATTGAGCCCAGGCACCGGCCAGACGGGACTGGGCGTTGTCGAACACCAGCTCCACGCTGGCCCGCCCCGCCTGCTTGCGCTCGGACGATCCATTGAAGATGACGTCCTGCATCGACTCGCCGCGCAACTCCGACGCCTTCGACTCGCCCAGAACCCATCGCACCGCGTCCATGATGTTGGACTTGCCGCAGCCGTTGGGCCCCACAACGCCCACCAGTTGGCTGGGCACTTCAAAGGAGGTTGGGTCGACGAATGACTTGAACCCAGCAAGCTTGATCTGTTTGAGGCGCACGGCGATCGCAGGTGACCCAACCCGACGGGTTTGCCACAGGTAGGAAATTCAGGGGTGATTCAGCGGGGTCGGGACCCCTCCGATAGAATCTTAGCCCACCCGCCCGCAACGACTGGCTCCCTCCTTGCCTCCGATATGCCCAGCACACCTGCCAAGACGCTAGACACCTTCCCCAATCCGGCGCCCGAGCGCGACTACCACATCCATATCGAGGCCCCGGAGTTCACCTGCCTGTGCCCCCTCACCGGCCAACCCGACTTCGCCACGCTGGTCCTCGATTACATCCCGGACCGCAAGAACATCGAACTCAAGGGGCTCAAGCTCTACCTGTGGTCTTTCCGGGACGAAGGGGCCTTTCATGAGGCCGTCACCAACCGGATCCTCGGCGACATGGTCAAGGCGATTCGTCCGCGGTTCATGCGCCTGACAGCCCGCTGGTATGTCCGCGGTGGCATCTTCACCACCGTCGTGGCTGAACATCGCAAGACGGGCTGGAAACCTCAGCCCAGAGTTGATCTTCTCGAATTCAGTTCAGAAAAACCAATCAGATAATTGAAATAAATCAAGTTTTTATTCTTGTTAAGGTAAGATCTCAACACCTTTGAGACGCTGTCCTGTCCTGATCACCAGCCTCCAGGCAACCCGCCTTCGGCCAACCCTCCAGCCCCCTTCTCCCCATGAGCACTCTCCAGACCCTGATCGAATCCGCCTGGGAACAGCGCGCCGAACTGACTCCGGCCAAAGCCCCTGCCGAAATCCGCGAAGCGGTTGGTCATGTCATCAATGAACTCGACTCCGGCCGCGTCCGGGTCGCCGAAAAGTTCCAGGGCAGCTGGGTGGTTCACCAATGGATCAAGAAAGCGGTTCTGCTGTCCTTTCGGCTGGAAGACAACCAACCCATGCCGGCGGGTGCCTTGCAGTTCTACGACAAGGTTCCGACCAAGTTCGACGGATGGGATGCTGCACGGTTCGCGGCCGCAGGGTTTCGGGTGGTTCCGCCCGCCGTGGCTCGACGGGGCAGTTTCATTGCGCGCAATGTCGTGCTGATGCCGTCCTACACCAACATCGGCGCCTATGTGGATGAAGGCACCATGGTCGACACCTGGGCCACGGTCGGTTCATGTGCCCAGATCGGCAAGAACGTTCACCTCTCCGGCGGGGTCGGCATCGGTGGCGTGCTGGAGCCGCTGCAGGCCAATCCCACCATCATCGAGGACAACTGTTTCATCGGAGCCCGCTCCGAGGTGGTCGAGGGCGTGATCGTCGAAGAAAATTCGGTGCTCTCGATGGGCGTATTCATTGGCCAGAGCACCCGTATCTACGACCGCGAAACCGGCGAGATCATCTATGGCCGGGTGCCCGCCGGATCGGTTGTCGTACCGGGCAGCATGCCTTCAGGTGACGGGCGCGTGAGCCTGTACTGCGCCGTGATCGTGAAGAAGGTCGATGCCCAGACGCGGGCCAAGACCGCCATCAACGAATTGCTCAGAGGCATCTGAGGCGATCAGGCCCCACCTCAAGCCAGCCCCGCAGGAGCAAGACCATGGCGATGGAACGTCTGCTGACCCTCATGTCCGAAAAGCAGGCGTCGGATCTTTTCGTGTCGGCAGGCGCTCCGGTTCAGATCAAGATCAATGGCACGCTGGTCTCGGTCAATCAGCAGATCCTCGACCCGGGTTCGGTCGAGAGGCTGCTGCGCGAGGTGCTCTCTGACCGTCAGTGGTCGGAGTTCGAAGACCGCAACGAACTCAATGTGGGCTATGGTCTGAAGGGTGTCGGCAGCTTCCGATTCTCGGTGTTTCGTCAGCGTGGCACGCCCTCGGCCGTGATCCGGTACATCCCGGGCAACATCCCCGAGATCGGCTCCCTGAATCTGCCCAGCGTGCTGACCGAACTCGTGATGGAAAAGCGAGGTCTGATCCTGGTGGTGGGCTCGACCGGTTCGGGCAAGTCGACCACGCTCGCCTCGATGATCGACTACCGCAGTCAGCAGACGTCGGGACATATCCTCACCCTCGAGGACCCGATCGAATACACCTTCCGGCATCGTCGATCCCTGGTCAACCAGCGCCAGATCGGCACCGATGCCGAGTCGCTCGATATCGCGCTTCGCAACGCCCTGCGTCAGGCGCCTGATTGCCTGATGATCGGCGAGATTCGTGACCCCGACACCATGAGTGCAGCCATCGCCTATGCTCAATCGGGCCATCTGGTGCTTGCAACTCTGCATGCCAACACCGCGGTTCATGCCCTCACCCGTATCGTCGGCTTCTACTCTCCCGAAAACCGACGGGTGATGCTTTCTGATCTTGCTGCAACGCTGCGCTGCGTGGTGTCGCAGCGACTCGTGCGCTCGGTCTCGGGCGGTCGCATCGCAGCGGCCGAGGTGCTGCTCAACACCACGCTCATCAGTGAACTGATCGAGCAGGGTCGGATCAGCGAGATTCGCGAAGCCATGGAAAAGAGCCTTGCTGCCGGTTCGCAAACCTTCGAGACAGCCCTGATGCAACTGGTGCGCGAGGGCAAGACCTCAACCGACGACGCCCTGGCCCAATCGGACTCGCCGACCAACCTGCTCTGGATGCTCGAAAACACCGCCGCCAGCGGTTCTGCGCAGGGTGCGGGTCAGAATCGAGGCCCGGGTTTCATGCTCAATCTTGGATGATCCCAACGGTGATGCCCTCAGGCGTTCGGCTGTACGGTATCGAGACCTGTGATCAGGTTCGCAAGGCGCGACAGTGGCTGCGCGCCCGGTCGGTGCCGGTGCACTGGCATGACTTTCGTCGTGACGGTCTTGAGCCTGCACGGCGGGCCCTGTGGATGAGTCACCTGCCCTGGGATGCCCTGCTCAACCGGCGCGGCCTGACCTGGCGCCAGCTTGCGGCCAATGAAAGGGCCGGGGTCGTGGATGCAGCCAGCGCCACCGAACTCATGCTCAGCCATCCGCTCTTGATCAAACGCCCGGTGCTTGAACTCGATAACCGGATTCTGGTGGGGTTCTCCGAGGCCCTGTATTCCGGCATCTTCAATGCGACAGCGCCTGATCAGGCGCCAACGGATCCGAACTCATGAGTGCTGTTCCACTGCCATCCGTGCAATGCCCGGTTCGATCTCTGACCGAAACCCTGGTTCGCATGCGCTCGGTCAGCCCTGAAGATGCCGGCTGCCAGGATCTGATCGCAAAGCGCCTGGCCCAATCGGGATTTGTGTGCGAATCCCTGCGCTTTGGCGACGTCGACAATCTCTGGGCGGTTCGCGACGGCGGGCATCCCGGTCCGCTCTTTGTCTTTGCTGGCCACACCGATGTTGTACCCGCCGGTCCACGGCAGTGGTGGCATGCCGATCCCTTCGAACCCACCGAGCGCGAGGGGCAGCTCATCGGGCGCGGTGTCGCCGACATGAAGTCGTCCCTGGCTGCCATGGTGGTTGCGATCGAAGCGTTTCTGAGTGCTCGCCCAGGCTTTGCCGGTCGAATCGGTGTGCTGCTCACTTCCGATGAAGAAGGACCCGCTGTCGATGGGACGGTCCGCGTTGTGCGGGTTCTCGAGGAGCGAGGCATCCGCATTCAGCACTGCATCGTGGGTGAACCAACCTCCCAGGCCCGTCTGGGCGACATGATCAAAAATGGCCGGCGTGGATCGCTCAACGCACGCCTGACCGTCAAGGGCATTCAAGGGCATATTGCCTATCCGCATCTGGCCCGCAATCCCATTCACGAACTGGCTCCCGCCCTGGCCGCGCTGGTGGCCGAGCGCTGGGATGAGGGCAATGCCTACTTTCCCGCCACCTCGTGGCAGGTGGCCAACTTCAATGCGGGTACCGGGGCCAGCAATGTGATTCCGGGTGAGGCCGTCGTGGATTTCAATTTCCGGTTCTCGACCGAATCCACGGTCGATGGTCTCAAGGCGCGCGTGCAGGCTCTGCTGGATGCCCACAAGCTCGACTACACAATCGACTGGAAACTCTCGGGGCTGCCCTTTCTCACCCCACGAGGTCGGCTGACAGACGCCATCAGTACGGCGATTCAGGCCGAACTGGGTCTGACCACCGAACTCTCCACCACGGGGGGCACCTCGGACGGCCGTTTTCTGGCGGCGGTCTGCGATGAAGTGATCGAGTTCGGCCCGCCCAATGCCACCATTCACAAGAGCAACGAGAGCATTCCCCTCGACTGCCTGACGCCCTTGGCCAGCATTTACCGGCGCACCCTCGAGAGCCTTCTGGCGTGAAAGCCCTGCGCCGTCCTCAGCCCGATGACAAGGCCATCCGGGCGCATCTTCGATCGGTACGCGATGTCTGGCGCCATGCGGTCAGCCGAATGGGGGCGGCTGATGCCTTCTTCGGACACGGCACCTCGAGTGCGGTCGATGAAGCCGCCTGGCTTGTGCTCTGGGGGCTGCATCTGCCCATCGATCGACTGGATGATTTTCTGGACGCAGCCCTTTCGGATGTCGAAATCGAGGGTCTGCTTCAACTCATTGCCCGCCGCTGCGACGAGCGTCAGCCGCTGGCCTACATCACGGGCGAAGCCTGGTTGCGGGGCCTGAAGTTCCTGAGTGATCCACGCGCCCTGGTGCCACGTTCACCCATTGCCGAGCTGCTCGAAACCGATGCGCTCGCGCCCTGGCTTGATGCGGACCGGGTGAGTCGCGTACTCGATCTGTGTACCGGAGGGGCCAGCCTGGCCATCTTTGCCGCACTGGCCTATCCGCATGCCGAGGTGGTGGGGGCCGACCTGAGCGGCGATGCACTGGCTCTGGGCCATGAGAACCTCACACTGCATGGACTTCAGGCGCGGGTCCGCCTGATCCAGGGCGACCTTCTGGAGCCGCTCAAGGGCGAACGCTTCGATCTGATCGTGTGCAATCCGCCCTATGTCAACAGCGGGTCGATGGGCGAGTTGCCTGCGGAGTACCGGCACGAACCGCACAGCGCTCTGGCAGGCGGTACCGATGGCATGGACCTGGTACGCCGGATTCTCAAGGCTGCGCCTTCAAATCTGAATGCGCAGGGCATGATCCTCCTGGAGATCGGTCATGAAGTCGATCATTTCGAGAAGGCCTTCCCGCGGCTCGAATGCGCCTGGCTGTCAACCGATGACGCGGATCGCCAGATTGCCCTGATCAGCCGCGACGCCCTGGAATCCCTGTGATCCGGCTTCGGGGTCTGACCCTGGCCCGCGCAGGCCGGGCGCTGATGCGCGATGTCGATGTACAGGTCGCACCCGGCGAGCGGATTGCGCGGGTGGGCGACAACGGCAGCGGCAAGTCGAGTTTGCTCGCAGCCCTTGACGGCGATCTCATTCCGGAGGCGGGTGCCATCGATCTGCCCGCACGCTGGCGGGTGGTCAGGCTCCTGCAGTCCTTGCCGGCCAGCGATGCACCCGCCTGGTCCTATGTCATGCAGGCCGACAGCGCCCTCATGACAGCGGCAGATCAGCTGGCTCAGGCCCAGGCCATCAATGACGGCATGGCGATTGCGCAGGCCCATGATGACTGGCTCGCACTCGAAGGCCCGAGCGCACCCGCGCGCGCCCGCGAGCTGCTGCATGGGCTGGGATTTTCGCAGCAGCAGTCCGATGCACCGGTCACGCATCTGTCGGGGGGCTGGAAGATGCGGCTCAATCTTGCGCGTGCCCTGATGGCACCCGCCGACCTGCTGCTGCTCGATGAGCCGACCAATCACCTCGACCTCGACGCGGTGCTGTGGCTGGAGCGACGGCTGTCGCGCATGCCCTGCACCCAGATTCTGGTCTCGCACGACCGTGATTTCCTGGACCGCGTTGCTCAGGCCACTCTGCATCTGGAAGCCGAAACCCTGACCCGCTACAGCGGGGGTTACTCGGCCTGCGAACAGGCGCGAGCCGAACGGGCTGCTCAACGTGAAAGGGCCGTGGTTGCGCAAGCCACCCGCATCGCCCATCTCCAGGGCTTTGTCGAGCGCTTTCGGGCCAAGGCCACCAAGGCGCGTCAGGCCCAGTCACGGCTCAAGGCACTTGAGCGGATCGAACGCCTGGCCCCGCTGAGAGCGAAGCGATCGGTTGACTTTTCTTGTGCATCGGTTGGCGATTGCCCGGATCCACTCGTCAGGGCACAGGCGATCGACGCCGGATACGGCGACTCCACCATCGTGCACGGTGCGAGCCTCACCGTCGGTCGCGGCTCGCGCATCGGCGTACTCGGCCGCAATGGTGCGGGCAAGACCACCCTGATCCGGACCCTCGTGGGCGAGTTACCCGAACTGGGTGGCGAGCTGAACCGATCCCGATCGGTTCGAGTGGGTTACTTCGCCCAGCAGCAGGTCGATGGCCTGATCGCCGAGGCGAGTCCCCTGCATCACATGCAACGGCTTGCCCCCACCGAGCGCGAGCAGGCCCTGAGAGACTGGCTGGGCCGATTCGGCTTTCGGGGTGATGACGCCACCCGCGCGGTTGGCCCCATGTCGGGCGGCGAGCGCGCCCGACTGGCGTTGGCCATGCTGATCTGGGGCAAGCCACAGCTGCTGGTGCTCGACGAGCCCACCAACCATCTGGATGGCAGCACCCGGGACGCTCTGGCCGAGGCCCTGGCTGAATTCGACGGCGCCCTGTTGCTGGTTTCGCATGACCGCTATCTGTTGAGGGCCACGGTCGATCAGTTCGTGCGGGTCGGCGACGGGCGCATGGATCTCTTCGAGGGCGATCTCGAGGACTACGCCCAATGGCTGCTGCAGTCCGATCACGGTTCGTCACAACACGAACCCACGCCAGGCGCAGCCGGCTCGGGTGGGCCCACAGAAGACGCTCGGCCTGCCTCCGGATTGACCGAAACTTCGGTCTCGCGCAAGGATGAGCGCCGTGCGGCCGCACAGGCCAGGGCCCAGCGGGCGGTCCTGCGCAAGCCGCTGGAGCAGCGCCTCAAAGAGATCGAGCAAAAGCTCTCTCGCATCAGCCAGCGTCTGAAGGAGCTGGATCTTCGGCTCGCCAACCCCGACAGCTTTCGCGACCCTCAGGCGGGCGCGGAGCTGGCTCGAGAACGGGCGGGGCTCGATGCCGAGCACGGTCAGCTCGAAGAGGCCTGGCTGGAGGTCAGCGAACAACTCGAGCAGCTGCCCGTCTGAGCCCAACAAGGCCTGAGCCGGATCAGCGGCGCCCTGGCCCGGACATCCCGCAGGCAGCAGTTACAATCGACCCATTGAAAAAAGAATCGCACGGGGAGATCCATGAGCAGCGAACTGGTCGATCAGAACGTCGGAACCACACCCGTTTCCGAACGCCAGAAATTCGATGTGCATGCCCTCGAACACTGGATGCGGGCCCATGTCGAGGGCTTCGAAGGCCCGCTGACGGTTGAGCAGTTCAAGGGCGGTCAATCCAACCCCACCTTCAGGCTGAGCACGCCCACGCGGCGCTACGTCATGCGCTCCAAGCCGGGTCCGGTGGCTCGGCTGCTGCCCTCCGCTCATGCCATCGAGCGCGAGTTCAAGGTCCAAAGCGCGCTGGCAGATACCGACGTGCCCGTGGCCCGCATGTTCGGGCTGTGTGAGGACGAGTCAGTGATCGGGCGGGCGTTCTACATCATGGACTGCGTCGAAGGCCGGGTGCTCTGGGAGCAGTCGCTGCCAGGTATGGAGCGCACACAACGTGCGGCGATCTACGATGAAATGAACCGCGTCATGGCCGCCTTGCACCGTGTCGACCTGAAAGCGGTTGGCCTGTCGGACTTTGGCAAGCCGGGCAATTATTTTGCGCGTCAGATCGGACGCTGGTCCAAGCAGTACCAGCTGTCTGAAACCGATCCGGTTCCAGAGATGAATCAACTCATCGAGTGGCTGCCCGCCAACATTCCTCAGGGTGATGAGACAACGATCGTCCATGGCGACTACCGCCTCGACAACATGATCTTCCATCCCACCGAGCCGCGCGTGCTGGCGGTTCTCGACTGGGAGCTCTCGACCCTGGGCCATCCCCTGGCCGACTTCTCCTACCACTGCATGAGCTGGCACATTCCGCCCGCCCAGTTCCGGGGTATTGCCGGGCTTGACCTGTCTGCCCTGGGCATTCCCGACGAATCCGCCTACATCCGGCGCTACTGCGAACGCACCGGTCGCGACGCGATCGGACACTGGGATTTCTATCTCGCCTACAACTGTTTTCGCCTGGCGGCGATTCTTCAGGGCATCGTCAAGCGAGCCCTCGATGGCACGGCTTCAAGTCCCCAGGCGCTTGAGCAGGGCCAGCGGGTACGACCACTCGCCGAACTCGCATGGTCGTTTGCCCGCAAGGTCGGGGCCTGAGTCGCCCGTTGGCGACCTGACTCGACTCAGCCTGTTGGCGACCTGACTCCACTCATTCTCTGCATTCGCCCGAACCGCCTCGTTCCCGTCTCATTTCCGCTTCTGATCACCCTTCACTCACGGAGACCCGCATGGATTTCGAATACAGCCCCAAGGTCAAGGAGATGCGCCAGCGCCTGCTGGCTTTCATGGACCAGCACATCTATCCGAACGAAGAACGCTTCCACGAAGAAGTCGAGACCAACCGTCGCGCCGGTAATGCCTGGGTGCCCACCAAGGTGGTGGAGGAGCTCAAGCCACTCGCCCGCAAGGCGGGGCTCTGGAATCTCTTTTTGCCCTTCTCGGATCGCGTGCCGGAAGGTCTGACCAACCTCGAATACGCGCCCATGTGCGAGATCATGGGTCGCACGCACTTCGCGGCCGAGGTCTTCAACTGCTCGGCACCTGACACCGGCAACATGGAAACCCTCGAGCGCTATGCCTCCGAGGAGATCAAGCGCCAGTGGCTCGACCCCCTGCTGCGCGGCGAAATCCGCAGTGCCTTCCTGATGACCGAGCCGGCGGTGGCTTCATCGGACGCCACAAACATCCAGCTCTCCATCCGTCGCGAGGGTGACGAGTACGTCCTCAAT
>JBKCEY010000114.1:0-20194 GCA_046304115.1 Burkholderiales bacterium
GACGATGCCGACTTCGGTCTGGATGAAGACTGGCCCCCGATTGCCGACGATGAGCGTCCCACGGTCATTCACGACATGCTCGATGGCGTGCAGGATGTCTTTGCCTTCTTCGCGCCGGCGCGGCGCAAGGCTCTGGCACCCCGGCCCGTGCGCCGCGATGCGGCGCAGCAGGTCGGGCGCAACGACCCCTGTCCCTGCGGCAGCGGCCGCAAGTACAAGCACTGTCACGGCGGCCAGTGATGCCCCCTGCATTGCCGCTGCCGGTCACGCCCGCTGATCCTTACGGCCCGGATTCGCGCTACGCCTGGTGGCGCTTGTTTGTGGTGGTCGTGATCATGACCATCGGATCGGCCGGCATGTGGGTGCTGGGTGTGGGGCTGCCACCTCAGCAGGCGGATTTCGGCATCGATCGCTCCAGTGCGTCGATGCCCTATACCGCGATGATGCTGGGCTTCGGTGCCGGGGGCATTCTGATGGGCCGGTTGTCCGATCGGTTCGGCATCACAGTGCCTGTGGTGCTGGGTGCGATCGGACTGGGCGCAGGTTTTGTTGCCGCTGGAATGGCCACCAGCCATGCGGTTCTGGTGGGGGTTCATGGCCTGCTGATTGGCCTGCTCGGGGTGTCGTGCACCTTCTCGCCGCTCATGTCCGACACCACCTTGTGGTTCGAACGTCGCCGGGGCATTGCAGTGGCGATCTGCGCCAGCGGCAACTACCTGGGGGGTGCCATCTGGCCGCCTGTGGCCCAGCAGTTCATCGAGCTCTATGGCTGGAGATCCACCTATGTCGGTCTGGGTGTGATGTGTCTGGTGACCATGCTGCCCCTGGCCTTCTTGCTGCGCCGCAGACCGCCAGCCCTGTCCCTGGGTCTGGCCCCTGCAGCGGGCAGCCCTGCGGGCGTGAGTGCACCGGGCGCAAGCGCCGTATCGGCAGGTCAGTCGACACCCGTTGCGAGCGATTCGCCCTATGCGCGGCCCTTCGGTCATACGCCCAATCAGGTGACCGCGTTGCTGGTGCTGGCGGGCATTGGTTGCTGCGTGGCCATGGCCATGCCGCAGGTTCATATCGTGGCCTATTGCGCCGATCTGGGCTATGGCGCAGCGCGTGGCGCCGAGATGCTGGCACTCATGCTGGCCTGCGGCATCATCAGCCGACTGGTGTCGGGCTGGATTGCCGATCGCATCCGAGGCCTGCGCACGCTCATGCTGGGCTCCCTTTTGCAGTGCGTGGCCCTGATCCTCTTTCTGCCCTTCGACGGGCTGGTGTCGCTTTATCTCGTCTCGGCGCTTTTTGGCTTGTTCCAGGGCGGCATCGTGCCTTCATACGCGCTCGTCATTCGCGAGTACTTTGCCCCCTGGCAGACCGGAACCCGGGTGGCGATCGTGGTGTCGGCCACCATGCTCGGCATGGCCCTGGGCGGCTGGATGTCCGGCCTGATCTACGACTTCACCGGCTCCTACAAGGCGGCGTTCCTGAACGGCATCGCCTTCAATCTGGTCAATGGCTGCATTGCGGCCTACCTGTTGTGGCGCAGCAGCGGCGCGGGCCCCTTGCGAGGCCTGCGCCTGTTCAGGTCGCCGCGGCCCGCGGGTGCCTGAAGTTGGCAGGTCAGGCGAAGCGTTGCCGGCGCGGGCGTCCCGCCCGGCATGACCAGGCAGTGCTCGATTCGATCAGTCGAGCGCTAGCACCACCCGCCTGAAGAACTCGTTGGTGTGCTCGGGCGTGAGCCAGCGCGACACCACCACCAGATCCCGGTCGGGATCCATCCAGGCGCACTGGCCGCCCGCACCGATCATGAAGCTGCTGCGCCGGCTCGCCGCCGGATACACCTGCTTGGGGCCATCGTTGAGCCAGGTGAGCAGTCCATAGAAGGGCGCGATCGGGCAGGGCGTCTGCATGCGCTGCACCCAGCCCTCAGACACGATGCGCGTTGTCTGCCCCTGCGCATCCACATGCTGGCCGCCCGCGAGCATCATGCGCGCGATGCGCGCCTGATCCCGGGCCGAGATCGAGACCCCGCCACCCCAGTGCGTGCCGCCCGGCACTGACTGCACCCGCCGCCGGGTGCCTGTATGCCGGTCGGTGATCTCGGTCCAGGCATCGTCATAACCCACCCAGCGCCAGGCACTGGTGCAGCCCAGGGGTTTCATCACGGCTGCATCAAAGACCTCGGGCAAGGGCTCGCCAAACAGATGCAGCAGGGCCAGAGCGAGCTGGTTGATCCGCACATCGTTGTATTCCCAGAAGCTGCCCGGGGTGCGCAGGGGTCGGGCCTCGCCCTTGGCGCCCTGGGCGGGCTCGCCGCCATAGATCACGGTGCGATAGCGATCGACCTGCTCGGGCAGCCCGAAGCATTGCCCCTCCCATTCGCTGGTTTGCTGCAGCAACTGCAGCCAGGTGATCGGTGCGTTGTGGGGGCTGTCGAAGCCGATACCGGGCACGCGAAGGCGCACCGGCTCCTCGGGATCGGGCATCAGGCCCCGGTCGTGCGCAATGCCCGCCAGCAGGGCGAGATAGGTTTTGGCGATGCTGAAGGTGAGGTCGGCCCGGTCGGGCTCGCCCCACTCGGCAATCGTGCGACCGCCCTGCAGCACCACGCCACTGGCAGGCCCGCGGGCATGAACCGGACCGCGCAGCACATTCCAGGGCGCAGGGTCATTCAGGTGGATGCCCCAGTGAACCGAATCGGCTGCGGGGTCGCGGGCCCAGTTGATTTCATGGGCAATGGCAAAATCGAGGGCGTCTTGGAGGGATTTCATGGGTCGATGCTAGCGCAGCCTGCGACCCGTGTCGTTCCTGTCAGTCAAGCCCCAAGACCCCGCGTCCGACGCCAGGAGCCTTTGATGAGTCACAACCCTCAGCCCGCCATGCCTGCCACCCCACCGCTCAACGCCACCGCATCCGGGGCTGGCGTCCCGACGGCGGCCATGCCTTGTGCCCTGCGCAGCCACACCCTGGGCGATCTGCTTCGCCGCACGGCGGCCCGCCTGCCGGGTAAATCCGCGATTCGCTGTGGCGCCGTGCACTGGACGTATGCCGAGTTCGACACCCTCGTCAATCGCCTGGCTCAGGGTCTGGCTCAGGGTCGGGCCGGCGCGCCGGTGGCTGTTGGCGACAAGGTGGCCGTGCTCTCGCGCAACTCGCATGCCTTTGCCGCCCTGCGGTTTGCGTTGGCCCGTCTGGGTGCGGTCATCGTGCCAATCAACTTCATGCTCAATGCCGATGAAGTGGCCTACATCCTGCGGCACTCGCAGGCCCGGCTGCTTGCGGTGGGGCCCGACATGGTTGAGCTCGGCGCGCAGGCCGCAGCGCGTGACACCGCCATTGCCCACACCGTCTGGCTCGAAGGCGAAGACCCGGCCGAGCCGCCGGTTGGCATGAAGACCTTCGCGGGACTGCTGGCCGATGAGACCCATGCGCCGCAGGTGGACCTCGATGCCCGCATGCTGGCCCAGATCATCTACACCAGCGGCACGGAGTCCTTGCCCAAGGGGGCCATGCTCACCCATGAGGCGGTGTGCTGGGAGTATGTGAGCTGCGTGATCGAGGGCGAGATCGCCGAGAGCGATGTGATGCTGCATGCCCTGCCGCTCTATCACTGCGCCCAGCTCGATGTATTCCTGGGGCCTGCCATTTACATGGGTGCCGAGAACATCATCACCGGCAAGCCCGTGCCCGATCACCTGCTCAAGCTGCTTGCGCAGCACCGCATCAATTCATTCTTTGCCCCGCCCTCGATCTGGATTGCGCTCATGCGCTCGCCGCAGTTTGATGGCACCGATCTCTCGGCCTTGCGCAAGGGCTATTACGGCGCCTCGATCATGCCGGTGGAGGTGCTCAAGGAGATGGCCCGACGCCTGCCCGACGTGCGACTGTGGAACTTCTATGGCCAGACTGAAATCGCGCCGCTGGCGACCGTGCTGCGCCCGCATGAGCAGCTCACCAAGCTGGGTTCGGCAGGCCGGCCGGTGCTCAATGTCGAGACGCGCGTGGTCGATGACGCCATGAACGACATCAAGCCGGGCGAAATCGGCGAGATCGTGCATCGATCCCCCCAGCTGCTTTCGGGCTACTACAACGATCCCGAGCGCACAGCCGCGGCGTTTGAGGGGGGCTGGTTTCACAGTGGGGATCTGGCCACCATCGATGCCGAGGGCTATATCAGCGTGGTGGACCGAAAGAAGGACATGATCAAGACCGGGGGTGAGAATGTCGCCTCGCGCGAAGTCGAGGAGATGCTCTACCGCATCGAGGGGGTGTCGGAAGTGGCTGTGATCGGATTGCCCCATCCGTACTGGATCGAGGCCGTGACGGCCTGCATCGTGCCCAAGCCGGATGCCGCACTCGATGAGGCCGCGGTGATTGCGTTTTGCAAGGCGAACATGGCGCACTTCAAGGTGCCCAAGAAGGTGATCCTGGTCGAGGGTCTGCCCAAGAATCCCAGTGGAAAGATTCTCAAACGCGAGTTGCGCCTGAAGTACGAGCACACGATGAAGGAGTAACCATGGGCTGGCTGACCGAAGAGGAGATGAGCCGACTGACACCGGCCGAGCGCGCGTTGCCGCGCCTGCCGATTCCGGTGCAGGCGGTCTCGAGTGACGAGTTCATGGCCGTGCCGCAAACCCCGAAGCAGCGCGAGCTCGAACGCCGTCTGATGGCGCTCGGCACCGAGCTCGCGCGCCATCAGGGTCTTACCCGCCGGCAGTTCTTCAGAACGGCCAGTGGCATGGCAGCTGCCTTTGTAGCCATGAACGACACCTTTGGTCCGGTGTTTGGTGTCTCGCGCGCCGAGGCGGCCACGCCTGAGCTTGCGCAGGCCCGTGCGCAGGGCCTGAAAGACCAGTTCATCATGGACATGCATACGCATTTTCTGCGCGATGACACGCGCCTGGAGGGCTTTGTGCGGGCCCGCGAGGCGGTGGGCAAGTCGGGCTGGAATCCGATGCTGGCGGGCAAACCTCAGAGAATCGAGGATCTCAAGTTCGCCAACTACATGAAGGAGATCTTCCTCGACAGTGACACCAAGGTGGCGCTGATCAGCGGGGCACCTTCCGAGATCGAGGCCGACTGGTTCCTCACCAACGAGATGAAAGTCCAGGCCCGCAAGCGCATCAACGATGCAGCCGGCGCCCGGCGTGCCTTTGCCCATGCGATCTTCACGCCCGGCTATCCCGGCTGGATGGAGCAGATCGATCGTGCCATCGAGGTGCTCAAGCCCGACTCCTTCAAGGGCTACACCATTGGCGATAACACCCACAAGAATCTCAGCAAGCATCCGTGGCGGCTGGATGACGAAAAGCTCGTCTATCCGGCCTACGAAAAATTCCTCAAGGCCGGGCTGAAGAATGTCTGCATTCACAAGGGCCTGTTTGCGCCTTCGGTGGAGCAGCGCTTTCCGCATCTGCTGCGCCATGCCGATGTGTCGGATGTGGCGCGTGCCGCGCGCGACTGGCCGCAGCTGAACTTCATCATCTACCACGGGGGCTATCGCTTTGCGGGGGGCGGGCGCGCGGCCGATGCCTGGCAACAGTTCGAAGCCACGGGCCGTATCGACTGGGTAACCGATCTGGCCGAGATTCCCGCGCAAGCCGGGGTGAGCAATGTGTATGCCGATGTCGGCCAGCTCTTTGCGCAGACCACCATTGCCGAGCCCAGGCTGGCTGCGGTGCTGATGGGCCAGCTCATTCGCGGGCTGGGCGCCGATCATGTCTGCTGGGGTACCGACGCAATCTGGACGGGTGCGCCGCAATGGCAGATCGAGGCGCTGCGACGGCTGGAGATTCCCGAAGATCTTCGCCGCAAGCATGGATTTGCTCCGCTGGGCGAGGCCGATGGTCTTGTGAAGCGGGCGATCTTCGGCGAGAACAACGCGCGCCTGTACGGTTACGATCCGCGCCAGCGGCAGGCACTGGCCACCGACCGGTTTGCAGTGGCTCGCGAGGCCTATGACCGGGAAGGCAGCCTGCGGACCAACCTGGCCTATGGTTTCGTGGCCCGATCTGTCTGAACGAGCAGAACCACTCAGGGGCCCCTGCGACGGCACCCGAACGCATCCGGTGCTTTTCAGACTCAACCATTTTTTCAGCGACTTTTTTTCAGGGGAACTCAGTTGAATATCGATCGCGTCGGCATCATCGGAGCCGGCACCATGGGCAATGGCATTGCGCAGGTCTGCGCGCTCGGCGGCGTGCAGGTCGTGCTGCTCGATGTGGCGCAGGCCGCTCTGGATAAAGGCCTGGCCACCGTGCGCAGCAACCTTGATCGCCTGGTCAAGAAGGACAAGCTCTCGCAAGGCGAAGCCGACGGCGCCCTCGCGCGCATCCGTAGCTCCACGAGTTATGACGATCTGCGCGGCCTGCCGCTCGTGATCGAGGCTGCCACCGAAAATCCGGACATCAAGGTCAAGATCCTCAAGCAGGTTGATGGCCTGCTCGATGAGTCCGCGATCATTGCGACCAACACCTCGTCGATCTCGATCACCATGCTGGCCGCGGCCACGCAGCGCCCGGACCGTTTCGTGGCCATGCACTTCTTCAATCCGGCACCCGTCATGGCGCTGGTGGAGGTGGTGCGGGGTTTGCAGACCAGCGATGCCACGCATGATGCGGTTCATGCCTTTGCCACGCGGTTGGGCAAGGCCCCGATCAGCGTGCGCAATTCGCCGGGTTTCGTGGTCAACCGCATCCTCGTGCCGATGATCAACGAGTCCTTCTTCGTGCTCGCCGAAGGCATTGCCTCACCCGACGACATCGATGCCGGCATGAAGCTGGGCTGCAATCAGCCGATCGGGCCCCTGGCGCTGGCCGACATGATCGGGCTGGATGTGTGCCTCGCCGTCATGAACACCTACATGGCCGAGTTCAATGACTCCAAGTACCGGCCCGCGCCCCTGCTCAAGGAAATGGTGGCGGCGGGTCGCCTGGGTCGCAAGACCGGCCGTGGGGTGTACACCTACTGAGCGAATCGGCGTAGGGTATGCCAATGGACCTCACCGAACTGCTCGAGCGCTTGCGGCCACGCCTGGCAATCGAGCCGGGCCTGGCCTGTGCCTGGTTGTTCGGCAGTCAGGCCCGCCGGCAAGCGGGTGCGCACAGTGATGTTGATGTAGCCCTGCTCTACAGCGCCGATCCACCGCGCACGCTCGAGGCCAGCGGTTTTTTGCTGGCCGATGAACTCACCGAGGCCACGGGTTTGCCGGTGCAGGTGGTGATTGCCAATCATGCGCCGGTGGATCTCATGCACCGCGTGCTGCGCGATGGCGTGTTGATCGTGGATGCCGACAAGGCCGCGAGGGTGCGCTTTGAGGTGCTGACCCGCAACCGCTGGTGGGATCTCAAGCCCCTGCTGGATCAGATTCGTGGTGCCAAGTCTCGATCGGGTGCTTCGGCAGTCGACCATGGTTGATCGCGATCTGCTCCTCAAGAAGGTCGCTTTCATTCGTTCTTGTCTGCGCGAGTTGCGCGAAGTCGCGCGGCCCGATCAGATTCATTCCGACCTGCGCGAAGAGCGCTTTGTGGTGCATACCCTGCAGCTGGCCTGTCAGGCGGCGATCGATCTGGCCTCGCACGTGGTGTCTGACCGTGGACTCGGAGAGCCACAGACTAACCGCGAGCTGTTCGTGCTGCTGCAGCAGGCCGGCCTGATCGACAACACCCTCGCGGCATCTCTGGCCCAGCTGGCGGGTTTTCGCAATGTCATCGTGTACGGCTACGAGCGCGTCAGCTTGGCCGTGGTCGAAGACATCGTGCGTCACCGCTTGATGGATTTGGAGGCCTTCGCTCAGGCGATGGCTGCGCTGGCCTGAGCGGATTTGAGCGTATTTGAGCGGGCGAGCGCCCGAGCCGCGTGAGCCGCGCCTGCACTGGCGTTCAGCAGTGCACAGGGCCTCAGCCCGCCGCCGCGTAGACCGCCCGCTTCATGGCAAACGAGAACGGATGCCAGAAGGCCATCTGCCGTTGCGCCATGACCAGTCCGGCCAGGCGCTTGCGCGGGTTGATCCACCAGTGCGTGCCGGCGATGCCACCCCACTGGAATTCGCCTTCAGACCCGGGTGGATCGATGGACGAGCAGGTGAGGGTGACCGCACCGCCCAGTCCGAAGGCCTTGCCCTTGGCCTCGCCTACGGTCGGAAACCGGATGAAGGTGCCTTCGGGCAGATGGCTGCGCATCATCAGCTCGAGCGTGGCGGGCTTGAGCAGGGTGGGCGCTTCGCCGGCTTCGCCCGGGATCAGGCCGCGCATGAGCGCAATCATGTCGGGCAGTGATGACACCAGACCCCCGCCGCCCGAGAGCCGCGGCATGGGCTGCCGATAGGCGCCGGGATAGGGTGCATCGGGCGTGGCAGTCAGGCCAGGCTTGAGCGGGTCGGTCAGGCTCGAGCCCGCGTAGTAACCGGCCAGGCGCGGCTGCTCGGCTGCAGGCACCACAAACCCGGTGTCCGTCATGCCCAGAGGCGCATAGATACGCTCGGCCAGAAATTCATCGAAGCGCTTGCCGCTCACCACCTCCACCAGTCGCGAGAGCACATCGGTGGCCACCGAATACTCCCAGGCGGTTCCCGGGTGAAACGACAAGGGCAGATCGGCCAGCACATCCATCATGGCCGACAGGGGCGTGGCCGCATTGAGTACCTTGGCCCCGGTGTAGGCCTTGAACATCACGGTGCCAGGATCGAGCAGGCCGTAACTCAGGCCCGAGCTGTGGCTCAGCAGATGCCGCACCGTGATCGAGCTGCGTGCCGGCTCGACCTGATCGATGGCCGTTGCCCCGGCGCGCAGCACCTGACGTTGACCCAATTGCGGAATGAAGCGCTCGATCGGATCATCCAGACCGAGCTTGCCCTCCTCCCAGAGCAGCATGACGGCGCACGACGTGAAGAGCTTGGTGTTGGAGAAGATGCGAAACAGGTGATCGGGGCGCAAGGCCTCGTTGCGTTCGCGATCGGCCAGACCCGTGCAATGCAGATCGACCAGGGTTCGCCCCTGCAGGACAGCGCTCGAGACGCCGACCAGCAGATCGGCCTCGACGGTCTTGCGCATGGCGGCGTGCAGGCCGGAGAAATCCAGCCCGGTGGAGGTAACGGTCAGGTCGGTGGATGCAGTCATGAGGGCTCGCAGGGTTTCAGCCGCGCAGGGCTTCTTCAAGGAATTCGGAGGGGGTGCGCGATCCACTGGCAGGACGCTTGGCTTCCTGGCCGCGCAGCTCCACCCGGCGGATCTTGCCGCTGATGGTCTTGGGCAGATCAGAGAACTCGATCCGACGGATCATCTTGTAGGGCGATACGCGATCCTTGAGGAAAGTGAAGATCGCTTTGGCCGTGGCCGCATCGGGTGCGTGGCCTGGTGCCACGATGACATAGGCCTTAGGCACGAAGCCGCGCACTGCGTCGGGCGAAGGCACCACCGCGGCCTCGACCACAGCCGGATGCTCGATCAGGGCGCTTTCGAGTTCGAACGGACTGATGCGATAGCCCGAGGCCTTGAAGACATCATCGGCTCGGCCGACATAGGTGATGTAGCCCTCGGCGTCGCGTTGGCCCACGTCACCGGTGTGGTAGTAGCCGTCACGCATGGCCTCGGCCGTCTTGTCAGGGTCGTCGGCATAGCCATCCATCAGCGCCACTGGGCGGCGTGAGAGATCGATACAGATCTCGCCTTCATCGGCGGGCTGCCCGTCGGCATCGAGCAGCACGATGGGATAACCGGGCAGAGGGCGGCCCATGGAGCCGGGCTTGAGCGGCTGACCCGGCGGATTGCCGATCTGGGCCGTGCTCTCGGTCTGGCCGTAGCCGTCGCGAATGGTCAGGCCCCACCCGGCACGAATCTGTTCGATCACTTCCGGATTGAGGGGCTCGCCGGCCGAGATCACCTCGCGCAGCTTGATCGGCCACCGGGCAAAGTCTTCGAGGATCAGCATGCGCCAGACCGTTGGCGGAGCGCACAGGGTGTTCACGCCATGCTTGACCAGCACATCGAGAATCGCCGGACCATTGAAGCGGCTGTAGTTGTAGATGAAGACGCAGGCTTGGGCGTTCAGCGGTGCAAAAAAGCAGCTCCAGGCATGCTTGGCCCAGCCGGGCGAGCTGATCGTCCAGTGCACGTCACCGGGCTGCAGCCCCAGCCAGTAGAGCGTGGACAGGTGTCCCACCGGATAGCTCTGGCGTGAGTGGCGAACGAGCTTGGGCTTGGAGGTGGTGCCCGAGGTGAAGTATTCGAGCAGCGGCTCGGTGACAGCGAGCGGCTCGCCCGGCACGAACGCAACCGCTGCTTTTGCACTATCGGCATAGTCGATCCAGCCGGCGGGCGGTCGGCCGCCAGCATCGCGCCCGCCCTGGCCCGCAAGCACCAGGCCCACGCCCGGTGTGGCGGCTGCGCCGAGCTCGATCACGCGCGCGCTGCCGGTGGCATTGGTGATGATCCACTTCACTCGGCCTCGCTCCAGCCGATCTGCCAGATCGGCACCCGACAGCAAAGTGGTTGCCGGAATGACCACGGCACCGATCTTGATGGCTGCGAGCATGGTCTCCCACAGCGGCACCTCATTGCCCAGCATCAGCAGGATGCGATCACCCGGTTTGGCCCCCAGCCCGCGCAGGAAGTTGGCCACCTGCGAGGAGCGCTTCGAGAGCTCCGAATACGAGAGCCTCGCCTGCTCGCCGGTCTCTTCAACGATGTGCAGCGCGGGTTTGTCGTTGTTTCGAGCAATGGCATCGAAATAATCGATCGCCCAGTTGAAGTGCTTGAGCGCGGGCCACTGAAAGTTCTCAGTGGCGGCCGCGAGATCCGTGCGGCGCGCGAGCAGGCCGTCGCGAGCGGCGAGGAAGGAGTCCAGTTCAGACATGAAGGCAGTCCTGCAAAAAAGAGAGCCGAATACTTTCAGAGAGCTGATTATTTTTCAGAGCGTTTTTCAGAGCGCGATCATTTCTTGCGATCGGGATAGCTCACGGCCATGCCGTCGCGTACATCCTGCTGGATGCCGTACTGCGGGAAGGGATAGCGAAAGCCGTTCTTGGCCAGGGCATGCATGCCCTCGATGGCCTTGGCCAGCAGGCCCGGCGGCAGCGCCATCAGCATTTCGTCATCCAGCACACCACCATAGCGACGCTCGGCAAAGCACGGAATCGACAGGCTCGGCTCGCCGGTCTTCAGCGCCCGGCCCCAGGAGTCGGCGCAGGACGATTCGCCCACCACGCTCCAGTCAAATCGCTTGTAGCCTTGCCATTGCAGGCCATTGATGAAGTACATCATGGCGCCTGGTGTGGCGTAAAAGAGTGCGATGTCGGGCGGGTTCAGGCGGCCCGAGGACAAGGGCGAGACGGCCAGTGCGGCAGCCGGTGGCGGCGTGTTCATGGCGCACTGATGCGCATGGGCATCGGCCGGGGTGGCGTACCACACGCCCACCATCGAGGCACCGGTGCGCCAGGCGTCATCGGCCGGACCCAGACCGACTACGGCCTTGCACTGCCCGCCCACCAGATCGTCACCGGTGATGCCTACGGTCCAGCCCAGGCGAGCCGCCTGCGCCACGATCTGATCCGCTGTGTGGATGGACTTGGGTCGACGGATGCGCGGGATGGCTTCCATTTCGGCAGCCGTGGCAAATCGCTTCATGCCAAAGGGCATGGCCCGCAGCTTGAGCAGGCGCTCGAGTTCGGCCGACAGGGCCGCCCAGTCGGTGTCCGCTGCAGGGGTTGATGCCGTACCGGGTGTGGTCGACGTCGTGGTGGTGGTTGTGCTCATGATGTGATTCCCATGGCCTTGACGGCCGGTATCCAGCGTGCGCGCTGGGCTGCAGCAAAACTCTGGGCCTGCTCGGGTGTGCCACCGCCGATCATGACCGCGCCCGATGAGTCGAGCCGGGCCTTGATGTCCGCCGCCAGCATGGCCTTGTTGAGCTCCCGATTGAGTCGCTCGATCACAGGGCGTGGCACGCTGGCCGGGGCGAACAGGCCATTCCAGGTATAGGCCTCGTAGTCGGCAAGACCTCCGTCGGCAAACGTGGGGACTTCCGGGTACTGCGCATGCCTGCGTGAGCCGCTGACGGCGAGGATGCGTACCTTGCCGCTGCGCATCAGGGGACCGGAGGTCTGAAAGCCGTCGAAGACGAAATCCACCTGCCCGGCGGCCAGATCGTTCATGGCCGGCCCGTTGCCTTTGTAGGGCACGTGCAGCACTGAAATGCCGGCGGCTCGTGCGAACGCCTCGGCCACGATATGGCTGATCGAGCCGTTGCCCGCCGAGCCGTAGGTGACTTTGCCGGGGTTGGCGCGCGCCTTGTCGATCAGGCCTCGCAGATCGGCGGGGCCTTCCTGGCGCGCCGCCATCACCATGTCGGTCCTGGAGATCAGGCCGATCATGGCCAGATCACGATCGACATCAAACGGGAGCTTGGGCGAGAGCGCCGGATTCATGACCAGCTGCGAACTCGTGCCTAGCCCCAGGGTGTACCCATCGGCAGGGGCCTTGGCTACGGCGTCGGTGCCCAGCATGCCGCCTGCGCCGGCCTTGTTCTCGACGATGACCGACTGGCCCAGCGCCTCGGCCAGCTTGGGCGCGAGCTGGCGCGCGATCAGGTCGTTGCCGCTGCCCGGCGCAAAGCCCACCACGATGCGGATCGGGCGGGTGGGCCAGGTTTCCTGCGCCTGAGCGAAAGTCGTCCATCCAGACAGGCCTGAACCGAGTCCTGCGCTCAACGCCCCCAACGTTTGAGTAAATCCGCGTCGATTCATGTCTCCCTCTCGTTCGGGCTGAATGCCCTGGCTGTGCGTCCTTGCGAATCGGCTCGGGGCTGACTGGCCCGGGGCCGATCCGCGCTGTGGCGCTGCGGTGCAGTCATGGCTGCAAGGCCACCGATTGTGCCAGCGCGGCAACCCATGCGGGAAGTCCGAGCCCAGCGAGGTGAAACAGCAGGGGAGGGTGGCTCGAGCGGCTATCCTTCCGGGTCAATTTTCAGGAGCTCAGCATGGATGTTCGTCTTGACCAACGCATTGCCCTCGTGACGGGCGCCAGCAAGGGTATCGGTCTGTCCTGTGCCAGGGTCTTCGCGCAGGCAGGGGCCCGTGTCGTGGCCGTGGCGCGTGATGCCAAGCGACTCGACGAGGCGGTGCGCGATCTGGTCGCCCAGGGGCTGTCTGTGCAAGGCATGACGGCCGACCTGTCGGATGCCCACCAGGCCCAGTCGCTGGCCGCCCGGGTAGAAGCCGAGGTGGGGCCGATCGATGTCCTGGTGAACTCGGCCGGCGCCGCGCGTCGCTATGCGCCTGCCGACCTCAGTGCAGCGGCCTTCCATCAGGGCATGGATGCCAAGTACTTCAGCACCATCCATCTGCTCGAGCCGGTGGTGCGCGCCATGGCGGCCCGCGGCCGGGGCGCCGTGGTCAACATCATCGGCCAGGGCGGGCGCGCAGCCTCGCCCATGCACATTCCGGGCGGCTCGGCCAATGCGGCGCTGATGCTTGCAACCGTGGGTTACGCCAAAGCCTGTGCGGCCCAGGGTGTACGGGTCAATGGCATCAACCCCGGCATGACCCGTACCGATCGGGTGGAAGAAGGCCTGTCTGTCAGTGCCCGGGCCAGTGGCCGCAGCCGGGACGAGGTGTTGGCCGATGAGTTGGCCCGCATTCCCATGGGTCGCATGGGCGAGCCCGATGAGGTGGCCCAGGTGGCACTGTTTCTGGCCTCCGACTGGGCGAGCTATGTCTCGGGTGCGATCGTGCCCATGGATGGCTGCACGGCATCGGTGATCTGACCGGCCTAGTGTTGCGTGGATGCCATGCGATCTAATCCTTAAGAATTAATTCAGCCAGAGGTTACGCAACAGAGCTTGTCAGAAACGTCTCGGAAGTCCGTCGATCGGATTAATCTCATCCTTATGAGTGCGGCCATCCTGATCGTTGACGACCATCCCGTGGTGCCTCTGGCGCTCGGCGCTCTGGTGGAGCAGCGCTTTACCGGTTTGAGGCCGCTGCAGGCTGGCACCCTGCGTCAGGCCCGTGCCGTGTATCAGGTCGAGCCAACCCTGGCGGCCACCATCCTCGATCTGCGTCTGCCCGATACCGCCGGGCTCGAGGGGCTGACCGAGTTGTGCGCGCTTCGTCCCGAGGTGCCGGTGGTGGTCTACACCGCCCTGGAGAGCGAACCCCTGCGTCGCAATGCCATCTCGAGTGGGGCTGCCGCCGTGGTGGGCAAGACCGAGCTCCCACTGGTGCTGATGGATGCTGTGGGCGATGCCCTGGTCCGGTCGCTGGGCGAGTCGATGCCCGAAGTCATGGCGGGCCGAAGCCGAGCCGAACTGTCCCCGCGGCAGCAGCAGATCTGGCAGGCCATTGCCGATGGACTGTCCAATCAGGAGATCGCATCCCGTCACGGCATCAGCCTCAACACCACCAAGGCTCATGTTCGAGAAATGCTGCAACGACTCGGCGTGCGCAACCGGACCGAGGCCGCAACCCTGTACGTGCGCCGTCCGGCGCGTCGGCTCTAGATCCATCCTGGGGCCTTGGGGCCTGCCAATGCCGAGCTTGGTTACCATCGGCAGATGGCCGACATCCCTGAGCGCACCGAACCGGCACATCTCCGGCAGCAGGTCCTGCCTCGGGGCGATGGGCCTTACGTTGTCACCCTGGACGATGTGCAGTTCCGATTCGGCCAGGGGCGCGGCACGCTGGCGCTGAGCGAACTCCAGCTGTCGGTGGCGCCTGGCGAGTTTCTGACCCTGCTCGGGCCTTCGGGCTGCGGCAAGAGCACGGCCCTGCGTCTGGCGGCGGGCCTGCTCAAGCCCACCTCCGGGCAGGTGCAGCGCCAGCAGGATCTGCGTACCGGCTTCGTGTTTCAGGAGCCCACGCTCATGCCCTGGGCCAGTGTGTTCGACAATGTCTGGCTACCCCTGCGGCTGGCGGGCCACAACGCCACGCAGGCCCATGATGCCGTGATGCAGGTGCTCGACTGGGTCGGGTTGGCCGATGTGGCCCGCGCCTACCCGCGTGAGTTGTCGGGCGGTATGCGCATGCGGGTCTCGATTGCCAGGGCACTGGTCATCCGGCCGCGCCTGTTGCTGCTTGATGAGCCCTTCGCGGCGCTGGACGAGATCACCCGTACCCGACTCGATGAGGATCTGCTGCGCATCCAGCGCGAGCAGGGTCTGACCGTGATGTTCGTGACCCACAGTGTCTATGAGGCGGTGTTTCTGTCCAGCAGGATTGCCGTGTTCTCGAGCCGACCGGGCCGCGTGATCGAGTCGGTGACGATCGAGGAGCCGGTTCGCGATGAGGCCTTTCGCGGCAGCGCCGGCTTTGCGGCGCTGTGTCGGCAGGCCTCGGCCGCCCTGCGTGAAGGCATGCCCTCATGAGCCGACTGCCGGGTTGGCTTGCACCGGTGCTGGTTGTGGTCGGGGTGCTGCTCCTGTGGGAGGGGCTGGTGGTCTGGCGCGAGGTGCCCCATTACATCCTTCCAGCGCCCTCGCGGGTGCTGGCCACACTGTGGGCGGATGGGGCTTCCTTGATGCAGTCGCTCGTCTACACCCTGCAGGTCACGGCTGCGGCGCTTGCACTGGCCGTGCTGGGTGGCGTGGCGCTGGCGGTCCTGTTTGCCCTGTCGCGGCGGGTGGAGCAGGCGCTTTTCCCGATTGCGATCGTGCTGCAGGTCACGCCGATTCTTGCGGTGGCGCCCCTCATCCTGATCTACGTCGACTCCACCACCGCTGCACTGGTGCTGTGCACGTTCATCGTGGCCTTCTTTCCGATTCTGGCCAGCACCGTGATCGGACTGCGCAGCGCCGATCCTCATCTGCGCGAGCTCTTCGAGCTGCACGGTGCAAGCCCCTGGCAGCGACTGCGCCTGCTGCTCGTGCCCAGTGCCTTGCCCTACTTTCTGTCTGGCCTGAAGATTGCCGGCGGCCTGGCGCTGATTGGCGCAGTCGGTGCGGAGTTTGCGGCCGGCGCAGCCGGCAAGCAGACCGGGCTGGCCTCACGCATCCTTGAGGCCAGCTTTCGCATTGAAATTCCCAAGATGTTTGCGGCGCTCATGCTGGTGAGCCTGCTCGGCATCGCGATCTATGTGCTGTTTGATCTGCTGTCACGCTGGCTGCTCGGGCGCTGGCACGACAGCGAAACCCTGGAGCCCTGAATGATGAACTGCCTGTCGATGTCACGAATGATCGGGACCACCCGCCGCGCGGCCTTGCGGGCAGCCCTGATGGCCCTTCCAGGTGCACTGCCACGGGCCGTTGCATCGGCCCGCTCGATCGCATCGCTGGCCGTGCTGTCCTGCATCGCGCCGCTGGCGCTGGTCAGCCCGGCTGCCCAGGCTGCCGACAAGGTGGTCTTTGCCACCAACTGGAAGGCCCAGGGGGCCCACGGCGGGTTTTATCAGGCGCAGCTCGATGGCACCTATCGCCGGTATGGGCTGGAGGTCGATATCCGCGAGGGAGGCCCGCAGGTCAACAACCGACCCCTGCTGCCCGCAGGACGCGTCGACTTTCTGATGACGGGCAACCTGCTGCAAAGCTTTGACAACGTCCGCAACAAGGTGCCCACCGTGGTGGTGGCTGCCATCTTCCAGAAGGATCCGCAGGTCTTCATCACCCACCCCGGTCAGTACCCCACCTGGAATGACCTCAAGAAAGCGCCCACCATCCTGGTGTCGCGTGACTCGCAGTACAGCTGGTGGCAATGGCTCAAGACCGAGGGCTTTCGTGACGAACAGCTGCGCCCCTACAACTTCAACAGCGCCCCCTTCCTGGCCGACAAGCGCATGGTGCAGCAGGGCTACGCGGTGGCTGAGCCTTATTCCATCCAGAAACAGACCGGTACTGCGCCCACCCTTTACCTGCTGGCCGACCAGGGCTGGTCCACCTACTCCACCACCATCGAGGCACGCAGCGAGATGGTCCAGAAAAACCCGGAGCTGGTGCGCCGCTTCGTGGAGGCCTCGATCCTCGGCTGGGCGAACTATCTGTATGGCGATCGCAAGGCCGCCGATGCCATGATCCGCAAGCTCAATCCCGAAACCACCCAGGACGAACTCGACAATACCGTGCTGAAGATGCGCGAACTGGGTCTGGTGGATTCAGGCGATGCCCGCACTCAGGGCATCGGCGCAATCAACCCGACCAAGGTCAAGGACTTCCACGACAAGATGGTCAAGGCCGGTCTGCTCAAGGACGGCGAAGTCGACCTCACCAAGGTCTACACCACCCAGTTCGTCAACAAGGGCCTGGGCGTGGATGTGATTCGCAAGCTGACCGGAGCAGGCAAATAACAGAGACACAACAGAGACACGTGCTGACACGATCGAAGCGTGCGGATCGGTCGATTGCGAGGCGCCGAGTCACTGCGACTGGCTTGACGGATTGAGGATGTGGTCGATGGCCTGATCGATCGCGCGCCAGCCCTGCTCGGTGACCTGCCGTCGCCACAGCGGGGTATCGACCGCAAAGGCCGCCTGCATCGCCTCGCGGGCCCGGGCCTTGAGGGTTGGGTCGTGTGGTGCTCGGGCATGTACCCAGTGATCGAACTGCAGGGCGGCCAGTACCTCGGAGAAGGGCACGGTGCCGTACTCCAGTGCGATGCCGCTGTAGACCGTATCGGGACATTCATCCCAGGCTGCCTGCCCGACCGTGCCAAAGACCATCGCCGAGGTGGAACTGCCCTCAAAGGTTGAGGTGACATCCGGGCCCCAGCACTCGCGGGCCCGCCTCACGCAATCGGCATCGTCCAGCCCGCCATAGATCTTCTCGCCATGGCCGCTCGGGCCGAGCCCTGTGTGCAGGTCGATCCAGTGCAGACCGGCTGCGCCTCGGACCTCCCGGCGCAGCGTCTCGCGCAGCACCTTGTTGCTCCAGGTGGGGGCATGGCCAGCAAAGAAAACGCCATCGGCCTGCAGTTGCTGGCCGTGCGAGACCGCGTACTGCCACCAGGCTGCGCCGCGTTGCGCAATCAGGGCCTGCAGCTGGGCCTGATGGGCTGCGTCCGGTGGCCAGGTGTCAGGGAAGAGCATGGGATGAGCCAGGGCGTAGTCGGGGTCATCGGCGGGCGGCTTTGAAAAATCGCGGAAGTTGCGATTCAGATCGACGTTGTCCTCGTTGACCCTGCGGCACCACGAAAACCCGTAGGGATTCAGTGCATGCAGCAGCACCACCTTGATGCCGTTCTGTGCAGCGCGCTCGATGCGATCGAACCCCGCACGCAGCAGCGCACACACGATGCCACTGCCGCACAGACCCTCCATGCCGTGTGTGGCTCCCTGAATCAACAGTACTTCACGCGCATCCGGTGGGCCGAACGCGGCGGTGTCGATCGCCAGGGTCTCGCCCAGTCGCCCACGCTCTGTCGGATGTGCCACGGTGTGCAGCCGGGCGCCGCGCTCGGTGGCGTGTGCAAGAAACATCGCCCGAGCATCGGCATAGTCGGTCGCGAAATCGGTATCGAAGCGGCGGTCGTCGGTCATGGTCAGGACTCCAGGCTCAAGGGCGATTTCAGGCTGAAGGGCGAATCGAGGCTCAAGGGCAAATCGAGGCTCAAGGGCGACTCGGCGCAGCGCGGTCGCTGGCACCCAGGTCCTTTTGCATGATCACGGTATCGAGCCAGCGCTCGAACTTCCAGCCGGTGGATCGCAAGGTACCCGCGAACCGAAAGCCGCATGAGGCATGCAGGGCGATCGAACCGGTGTTGGCACTGTCACCGATCACGGCGAGCACCTGGCGCACGCCCGCGGCCTCACAGCGATCGAGCAGCAAATGCAACAGCTGGCGCCCCACGCCCCGGCCGCGCTGGTCATCGCGGACATAGATCGAGTTCTCGACGGTGTTCCGATAGGCCGGTCGGGTTCGAAAGTAGTTCACATACGCATAGCCCACCACTGCGCCCTGATCCTCGGCCACCAGATAGGCAAAGCCATTGCGCAGCACGTCGGCACGCCGGTGGGTCATCTCGGCGAGGCTGGGCGGCTCGAGCTCGAAGCTGCCGGTGCCGTGCTGCACATGATGGGCATAGATCGCCGTGATGGCAGGCAGGTCGGCTTCGGTGCTGTCGCGAAGGATCAGGTGGGTCATGATGAGGGAGTCGGCAAAAGTCAGGGCAAGGCGCTTCAGGAGTTGACGACGGTATCGCCTTCGCGGCGCGCAGCACCGGCCTGCACCAGCGCTTCAATGGCCCACCGGCCGAGATCGGCTGCACTCATGCGCAGATGGCGGGCGTTGGCGCGGGCGAGCAGCGGTACCTGGCCGACTTCGTCGATCGCATCCTGTTCGCGGATGCGCTCACGCTCGAGCAGTCGGAATTTAACGAGCGCCTTGACCGCATAGCGGGCATGACCCGCAGGGTCGCGCTCAAAATAATCGAGCCGGCTTTGGGCTCTCTGCAGCGCGCCGCGGAAGTCGCTGAACATCGGCCCGTGACCTGGAAGCACAAGGTCGACCGCCAGGCCGCCCAGCCGGTTCAGGATGTCGCGCTGGGCCTGCACGGCGGGCTCGCCATCGAGCTCCGGAAACAGAATGCCAAAGCCGTTTTCCCAGAGGGCATCCGAGCTGATCAGCAGCCTGTTCTGATCGCAGTAAAGCACCAGCATGTCGGGGTCATGTCCGGCCGCACTGATCACCTGCCAATCAAGACCGGCAAGCCTCAGCACCTGACCCTGCTCGAGTACGGCATCAAAACCGAAACGCTCGCACTGCTGGCCTGTATCCCTGAAGGTGAGGGCATCTTCATCCCAGTGATGAACCGCCTGCGCGCAGCCTGCCGGAATCCAGGTTCGGCACGGCCAGGCGCGCTGCAATTCGGCATTGCCCCCGCAGTGATCGGAGTGCAGGTGAGTGCAGATCAGCTGCTCGAGCGGACGGCCCGCGAGATGATGCGCGACCACATCACGCACGAGATGGCGATGCTTGTGATAGCCACTGTCGATCAGCGTGCTCGGGCCTTCACCCAGAAAGAGCACGCCGTTCGATGACAGCCAGTCGCGCTCGATGAAGTTCACGCCTGCGGGCAGCCGCCTGGCGCCCTCGCGTGCAGTGTCTGAAGGCAACCCCGGGGTCATGTTATGCCAGAGCCAGAGCCAGTGCCAGTGCGTGCCAGCCGCTGCACGCCATCGGGCAGTTCACCCGCGCGCTGCATGAGGGGCGAGTCAAAAACCGGGTCTCCCTTCAGACGCGCGATCACGGCATCGGTCATGTCAAAGCCCCAGTAGATCTCGTGACCCAT
>JBKCEY010000115.1:0-5527 GCA_046304115.1 Burkholderiales bacterium
TCGAGCGCATGAAACCGCATTTGCCAGGCCTGAGGGGCGCTCATCTATTGCCCGGCATCGGCCACTGGACACAACAGGAGGCCCCCGAAACCGTGAATCGCCTGCTGACTGACTGGCTGCGCAATTTGCCAGCGTCCTGAGGTGGGAACAGTTCGCGAGCTTGCGGAACATTGGTACAGCCTCAAACCACGGCCCGAAGGCATTGCAGCAGCGCTTTAACTGCAGTGTCGCCAAGCGATGAACGGCGCACGAACACGGCCACGGGCAAGGACACAGCGAGCCTGTCAGACGCGGCACCCGGCAAAACCTTCACAAGTCCTTGTGCGGCCAGGCCTTGCGCCAATCGACCGGGCAACAGGCCGACAGCGCCCAGGGCGCGAATGAGCCCAACCGCCGAGTCTGAGGGCAAGGCTTCATAGACCACAGGCGGAGCGGTCAAGCCGCTTCGCCTGACCGCGCGATCAAAGGCAATCCGCGTTGGATGGCCTGCGGGCTGAAGCACCCAGGGAAATTCGCAGGCGCGCTCCCAATCGGAGGTGCGCGTTCTGGACAGAGCATGACCCGGTGCTACGACAAGGCGCATGCGATCGTCGTAGAGCGCAGTGGCTTCAATCTCCGCGGGCAGCGCCGAAGCACCCATGGACCCAAGGACCAGATCCAGCCGCCCTGCGACCAGTTGCGTCAGCAGTGCCGGTGTTTGACCATCGACGACATTGAAGGTCACCGCATCGTGCAGCCCGCTCGCAACAGACTCGGAACGAAACCGTGCGAAGGCCTCAGCCAACAAGGAATAAGTGCCGGACGGCATGCTGCCCACTGTCATCGTCCGACGTGCTTCGGTGGGCGGCCGATGCAACTCGAGCGATGCACGATCCAGCTCACCCAACGCGGAACGCGCTGCGCGGATGAGCGTTGTACCAGCCCTTGTGGCAACCAGGCCCTGAGGCGATCGGTCGAACAAGGGCGTGCCCAGGGCCCTCTCGATTTCCGCAAGCGCCTTGGATAGCGCGGGCTGCGTGATGTGCAGCATCTGGGCTGCACGGGTCAGGCGGCCTGCGTCGTCAATCGCGATCAAAAGCCTCAGGTGGCGCATGCGCACCTCCCGCGTCAAAAAACTTCGAATACTCAAGACCGGCTCCTCCAGAGTCGCTGGAGATCATAACCATTTGGTTATGTGGGCTCATCAAAATTTCAATCGACCTCATCGCTCGACGGTGGGAGGATCGACTGCAGAAAGCAATTTCGAGGATGACGGCGCGGTGCTTCTGAAAGACTTCAAAGCAGACCTTTCGGACGAACCGATCGACTACGGTGCGTTTCGGGCCGTACCTTTGTCACCGCATGTCGGTGCACGAATTGAAGGGCCGCGTCTGACGGAACTCGACGATGCCGGCATTCAGGCGCTCCGAACGGCACTGTGGCGTCATGGTGTGCTGTTTGCACCCAGACAGCACCTGAGCATTGAGGAACATCGTACGGTCGGGCGCTGGTTCGGCGATCAACTCGAGCGTCATCCCAACGGACGAACCCTTTCAGGCCAAGGGCATCCGGAAGTCCTGGTGATTCAAAAACCGCCCCATGCAGGGCGCCTCACAACCACCGATGTCTGGCATCACGATGTGACCGGGCGGTATCACCCCAACATTGCAGCGGTCCTGCAGGCCGAGCATGTTCCCTTTGGCGCCGACACCCTGTGGGCCAGCATGGGCGCGGCCTTTGATCGCCTGCCTTATGCACTCAAGCTGCTCTTTCTCAACCTCGATGTCGATCACGACACGCTCTACGGTTTGTTACGCCATGGTCAGGTGGAGTCCGGAGATCGGGTCGAACGAATCGCAGCGAATCGTGAACGCGCAACCCATCCTGCAGTGATTCAGCATCCCTACACGGGCCGTCTGTGCCTTTTCGTTGGCAATGCATGGAATCGTCGGATACGAGACTGCAACAGTACGCAGGGCGAGTTGTTGATGCGACTGGCCAATGACATTGCCCAAACACCGGAAATTCAGGTGCGGTGGTCCTGGAAGCGTGGCGATGTTGCCATCTGGGACAACTTCGGCACCTCGCACTACGGCGTATCTGGCGATGCCGGGTCGGATCGGTTGCTTCACCGCGTGGCGGCCTGGTCAGAGTCGGTGCGCCCCACACTCGACCGAGCCAAAGTGGTTCGTGAACTCATGGAGTCCCAGGCATGATCGAGATTGACGGTGGTTGCCTGTGCGGCGCGGTCCGATACGAGGCCATCATTGACCCAACCAAGATCCGGATCTGTCATTGCAATCAATGCCAGATCCAGAGCGCAAGTGCCTTTCGCTTTGGCGTGCTGGTGCCTCGCGAGCATTTTCGATTGCTGTCCGGATCACTGAAGTCGTACACCAAGATCTCGGAGAGCGGCCGCCCCCGCGCGCTCACCTTCTGCCCCGACTGCGGTACATCGCTCTACGGCTGCTCGCCCACCGACCCACAGGAATATTCCCTGAGACTCGGCACGGCCCGTCAGCGCCGTGAACTGGCACCCTCCGTCCAGATCTGGACCGATGAAGCCTTGCCCTGGCTCGATGCGCTCCCTGCAATGCCAACCGTCGCAAAACAATCGGGCCGACCGGTTAACCCTGGACGGAAGACGGGCGCTTCGGCGGGTGACTCCTGAATGATCTCTGACCAGCCTATCAATGTTGTGATCGACGGATTACGCTGGCATGTCAGGGTGGCCGGTGAAGGCCCGGCTCTGCTGTTGCTGCATGGGTTTCCTTACACCGGCTTTCAGTTCAGGCTGATCGTGCCCGCCCTGCTCGAGGCGGGCTATCGCGTGATCGTCCCGGATCTGCCTGGGGTTGGAGGTAGCGAGCTGTCAGAGGATCCCCTGCGTTCGACACAACTCGGTCGGGTCGGCGATCTGATCGCCTTGCTCGATCAGCTGGCTTTGCCCCAGGTCACGCTGGTGGGTCACGATGTCGGTTCGACGCTCAGCTTTGCAGCAGCCCAGATGCGCCCCGATCGATTCACGGCGCTGGCCTTGCTCAGTACGCCGCCGGCGCTTCGCGCTCCGATTCGCCCCACCGCGCTCTGGGCGCAGATGCTCGAGACCACTGGCAAGACTTTTTACCAGTCTTATTTCGGTCGTCCGCAAGCTACTGCAGAACTCGACGCCGATATTGCACGAAGCCTCAGGGCCATCATGCACTCGATCTCAGGCCGGGCGCAGGGGCAGGAACGCTGGCAACCCATGTTGGAGCCCGGTCAGGGATTTCTGGATTCGGTGTTCGACCCCCAGCACTGCCCGACATTCCTGACTCAGGCCGACTTTGATCACTACGTTGCTCAGTACACCCGCACCGGCTTTCATGGGGCACTGGCGCCTTATCGCAGCAAAGACTCTGATTGGGCGCTGGGTGCCTTCCTGGCGGGGTGCCGTCCGTCGCAGCCCGCCCTGTTCCTGGGAGGTGCGTCAGACCCATCGATTGAACGCATGCGTGGGCAATACGATGCCCTGCCGGAGATGCTACCCAATTTGCGCGGCAAGCCACTGTGCCCGAACGTGGGCCATGGCCTGCCCGAAGAAGCGCCGCAATGGGTGGTTGAGCAGCTTCTGCCTTTTCTGCGCACAACTGTCACTGCCGGCGCTTGACACATCGAACACTCAGTCAACATCTTTGGATACAGAGCAAAACGACCGAAAGCAGTAGTCTCACCGTGACCGATTGAACTTCACCGGACTGCCTCATGACCCTCGCCTCAAAACCGCACCGAACCCTTTACCAACACCCAAGCGCCTGGACTGCCGCCCAGATGAGAGCACACGAGGACTGGATCGTTCGACTCGATGATCAGGACAACGCCGAGTTGCTCACAGCGCTCGCGTACGCCAAGGCGCGAGGAATGGGCATCCCCATGCTCACATCAGCCGACTTTCCGTTGCCGCGACTGGCTGCACGGGTTCGGGCCCTGCGAGACGAGATCGTCAATGGTCGTGGATTCGTGCTGGTTCGGGGTTTTCGGCTTGAGGAACTGCCAGCATCCGACGCCGCACTGGTGTACTGGGGGATCGGATCCCACATGGGTCGAGGCTGCGCTCAGAATGCGCAGGGTGACATGCTCGGTCATGTCACGGATATCGGTCAGAACTTTCTCACCAATCCCAATGCTCGGGGGTATCAGAGCCGCCTGATGCTTCCCTTCCACAACGATACTCAGGACATCGTCGGGTTGATGTGCCTGTCGACGGCGCGCAGCGGGGGCGAATCGCGCATCGTGAGCAGCACAGCCATCCACAACGTCATCCTCGAACGTCGTCCCGACCTCATCGACACCATGTACGAGCCCTTCCCCATGGATCGCAGGGGCGAGGCTGCGCCCGGTCGCAAACCCTGGTACTTCGGGCCCCTGTTCGAGCCTGTGGGCGGGCGGCTCTTTTGCCGCTATAACCGCACCTACATCGAGTCGAGCATGCGCTTTGAGGAATTGCCACGGTTGACCACCCAACAGATTGAAGTCCTCGATCTTGTGGATGCCCTGTGCGAAGACCCGGACATGAGTCTCACCATGGAACTGATGAAGGGCGATATGCAGTTCATCAGCAACTACACCGTGCTGCATTCGCGCACGGCCTATGTCGACTGGGACAAGTCCGAGCGCCGCCGCTACCTGCTTCGACTCTGGCTCGATACCGGTTTGGTGCATCCGTTACCGGTCTCGTGGCAGGAACGCTATGCGGACACCCGCGCTTGGGCGCAAAATCCACAGGCACCGATTTTCGATCTCTCGGCACGCCGCAACGATCTGGTGCATTGATTGCCATTCGAAGACAAGGAGACACCCCATGAGCAGACCTACCGCGTTGACCGCCCAGCCCTATCAGCATCCCAGTGCCTGGCGGGCAGTCGATCTGCGCGATCGCTCGGACTGGAAGCTCTTCCTGACACAGGACCAGAATCGAGAGTTGAAGCAGGCACTGGCCCAGGCCCGCTCACGAGGCGCAGAGATTCCAGCGTTGTCGCAAGATGACTTTCCGCTGCCCACGCTGGGCCCCGTGCTGGCTGCGCTACGCCTCGAACTGATGCAGGGACGTGGTTTCTGCCTGATCAGAGGGCTTGATATCGCTGGCCTGGCGGCATCGGATTCAGCCCTGATCTACTGGGGCATAGGTCGACATCTGGGTGAGCCCATGGCGCAGAACGCGCAGGGCGATGTGTTGGGTCATATCACCGATCTGGGCGTTGACTTTCATGCCGACCCGAATGTGCGTGGATACCAGACGCGCCTTCGCCTGCCCTTTCACAATGACCTGGGTGACATCGTTGGCCTGATGTGTCTGCAGACCGCCAAGCGGGGCGGTTTGTCTCGACTGGTGAGCAGCGCGGCAATCTACAACGCTGTACTGGAGCGCCGGCCCGATCTGATGGATGTCATGACCGGCCCCTGGTACCTTGATCGGCGTGGCGAAAATCCTCCGCACAAAAAGCCCTATTACATCGGTGCGTTTTTCGAGCATGTCGGTGAACGCCTGTTTTGCCGCTACAACCGAACC
>JBKCEY010000116.1:0-2357 GCA_046304115.1 Burkholderiales bacterium
ATACTGCCCCGCAAGCTTGGGGTAGGACGGATCGATGGGCGTATTGCCATCCTTGCCATGGCAGGCCGCGCATTGGGCCTGGGCCTTGGCTTCGCCAGCCGCACGATCGGCGGCGAGCGTAGAGCCCGACGCGAGAACAAAGGCGGCAGCAACCGCCATCGCACCAAAAGACATCTTCTTCATGAAACCGCTCCCGATCACTTGCTGCCGTACAGCGCGGCCAGATCGGCCATGTCCTGATCACTCAGGCTGCCCGCAATGCCCCGCATGGTGGGGTGACTGCGATCGCCCTTCTTGTAGGCCTGCAACGAGGCTTCGATGTACTTGGCCGACTGGCCCACGATCATCGGCACCCGATAGACC
Organism: Burkholderiales bacterium; assembly: GCA_046304115.1. Taxonomy (GTDB): domain Bacteria; phylum Pseudomonadota; class Gammaproteobacteria; order Burkholderiales; family Burkholderiaceae_E; genus UBA4615. The sequence continues at coordinate 364 of JBKCEY010000116.1, forward strand.
GTCGGGAACGAGGCTCGGTAGCCCGGAATCTCATGGCAACCGATGCACTGCGATGCCTTCTTGAGGCCCTCTTCGGCCTTGCCAGTGACCTGCGCATGGGCTGCCTGGGACGCGCCCAGAGCCACCACCGATGCAAGCCCCACTCCCAGGATTGCGCTGAATGTTTTCATTGGAATAGTGATCGTTGAAGCAACCGGGCCGAATTCTACCCGAGCGGGCGCTTTTCCGTATACTCGATCTCATCCTACAACGACAAGGCAGACTCATTCATGCGTTTCGAAGGCACTTCCACCTACGTTGCCACCGATGACCTCAAGCTCGCGGTCAATGCGGCCATCACCCTGCAGCGCCCGTTGCTGATCAAAGGCGAGCCCGGCACCGGCAAGACCATGCTGGCTGAAGAAGTCGCCAGCGGTCTGGGGATGCCCCTTTTGCAGTGGCACATCAAGTCGACCACCAAAGCCCAGCAGGGCCTGTACGAATACGACGCGGTGTCGCGCCTTCGTGACTCCCAGCTTGGCGAAGAAAAAGTCAAGGACATCAACAACTACATCGTCAAGGGCGTGCTGTGGCAGGCCTTTGAGGCCGACAAGCCGGTGGTGCTCCTGATCGACGAGATCGACAAGGCCGATATCGAATTCCCGAACGACCTGCTGCGTGAAATCGATCGCATGGAGTTCTACTGCTACGAGACACGGCAGCTGATCAAGGCCAAGCACCGTCCGGTGGTGATGATCACCTCGAACAACGAAAAAGAACTGCCCGACGCCTTCCTGCGCCGGTGCTTCTTTCACTACATCAAGTTCCCCGACAAGGACACGATGCAGGCCATCGTCGATGTGCATCAGCCGAACATCAAGAAGGATCTGCTCAAGGAGGCCATGGAGAGCTTCTTCCAGATCCGCGAGCTGCCTGGCATCAAGAAAAAGCCTTCCACCTCCGAGCTGCTCGACTGGCTCAAGCTGCTGGTGGCCGAAGACATCCCGGCCGAGGCGCTGCAGTCCAAGGACGGCAAGGCCGCCATTCCGCCGCTGCATGGCGCGCTGCTCAAGAACGAGCAGGACATTCATCTGTTCGAGCGGCTGATCTTCATGGCGCGCCACAACCGCTGAGGCCTCTCGGTGCGTCGCCCTGGGCGACGCATTGAAGCCCCCGCAACATCAGACCCGCACGGGACCCGCCCTCGCATCGCCCCAAGCGCATCTTGAGCTCACCTGCCTTAGCCGCCTGGCCTCCTGAAGCGCTCACCCTCGAGGGTGAGCAGGTCAGACTTGAACCGCTGGCCACAGCCCATGCCCCGGGGCTGAGCGAGGCGATTCAGGATGGCGAGCTGCATCGGCTCTGGTACACCATCGTGCCCTCACCCGAGCAGGTGCCCGCCTGGATCGAGGCCAGCCTGCAGGCGCAGCAGACCGGCAAGGCCGTTCCCTTTGCTGTGCGCCGCCGCCGAGACGGACGGATCGTGGGCAGCACGCGCTACATGAACATCGAGCCCACCCAGCGACGCCTTGAAATCGGCACCACGTTCTATGCCGCCTCGGTACAGCGCAGCGGCCTGAATACCGAATGCAAGCGTCTGCTGCTGTCCCATGCCTTTGAAGCGCTGCGGTGCATCGCGGTGGAGTTCCGAACGCACTGGTTCAACCACCGATCGCGCGAAGCCATCGCACGGCTCGGCGCCAAACAGGATGGCGTGTTGCGCAAGCATCAGCAGCTGGCTGACGGCAGCTTTCGTGACACGGTCGTGTTTTCGATTACCGATGATGAATGGCCCGCCGTGCGCAATCATCTGACCTTCCGTCAGACCCGCCTGACTGCACCCTGATCCCTGCCCCGCAATCCTTTCATTCAAGCCCGAGACCGCCATGCTGATCGACTTCTTCCTGCACCTGCGCACCGCCAAGCTGCCGGTCTCGATCAAGGAGTACCTCACCCTCCTTGAAGCCATGCGCAAGCATGTCATCGGGCAAAGCGTCGATGAGTTCTACTACCTG
>JBKCEY010000117.1:0-16939 GCA_046304115.1 Burkholderiales bacterium
GCCTGAAAAGAGAGGGACGCCGCGCTGCGGGCAGCGTCCGGTTCGAAGAATGCGCCGGATCAGGGCGGCGGCGATCAGATCGCCATGTCGCGATCCCAGCGCTGGATCCAGGCGTTCCGGTTGGTAGCGACATTGCCCCAGTCGGTGGCGTGGATCGCGGTGCCCTTCGGCAGGTTGGCCGGCGCTTTCGCATTGCGGTTAGTGGGCAGCGAGAAGGTCGGACCGGCGATCGCCGACTGGTATTCGGCGCCCAGCATCTCGTTGACATAGGCGAAGGCCAGTTCTTGCTGCGGGGCGCCCTTGACCACGCAGATGCCCGACGGGCTTGCCCAGATGCCTTCCTTGGGCGCGGCCAGGTCGATCGGCGCGCCGGACTCCTTGCGCTGCAGTGCAAAGGACGAGAGCGCGCCCGCGATCACCCAGGCCTCGCCCTGCTCGAGCAGGTTGAACGCCTGCGGCATCTGGGTGTAGACGGTGAGCAGGTTCGGCTTGAGCGCGACCAGTTTGCGGAAACCCGGGTCTACGTCGTACTGCGACTGCGCAGGCGGTTTGCCCGTCTCGAGCGACGAGGCGAGGAACAGGTTCGCGATGCCTTCGGTGTTCTGCAGCGAGGGCAGGATCACGCGGCCCTTGAAGCGCGGCTCCCAGAGCTGCGCCCACGACTGGATGCCGTTGGGCAAGGCCTTGGTGTTGTAGGCGACGCCCTGCCAGGGCTGGACATAGTTGGCCCACATACCGTCCATGTTCACCGCATCCGGGCGAATCATCGTCATGTTCGGCACCTTCTGCGGCGTGAGCTTCTCGAGCAACCCCTCTTTGACCGCCAGGATCATCACCGGGTCGTCCATCTGCACCACGGACAGGTACTGCCTGTCCTTGTTGCGCTGCATCTTCTCGAGGTTGACCAGCGAACGCGTGCCTTCGTAGACGATCTTGCAGTTGTACTTTTTTTCGAAGGCGGGGATGACCGTCGAGTCCATCCAGGGCTTGTGGCTGGCGGCGCCACCAATCACGAGTTCACGCGTCTGCGCGCGCGCCACGAACGGGGCCGACAGCACGGCGGCACCAGCGGCCGCGGCGGCAGTGCGCAGTGTAGTGCGGCGGGAAAGGTCGGTCTTTTTGATGTCGGCCATCGCAGGATCTCCGGGCAAGGCGGGGTTTCATTCAGGGAAAGGCCTGCCCATGCAAATCCCGTGCCATTCGATCTCAAGGGCGCGCGCAAGATGCAGTGGGCGGCTCAAATAAACACGCACCGTTTTGGCGCGACTAGAGCCTGACCCGCACCTCTGTAGAGCATACCGCACCATACCCGGACCCGACTGAGCCGCTTCGGTGATCGCCCTCCTAGGATAACCGAGTCTAAGCTGATGACCGCGGGCCAGCTCGGTGCGCGTTTTTCGATTGTCGCGATCACTCGGCGGATCACCCCATGGTGTCGCTAGAAGGTACAGGCGAACGGGTCGGTCGGCCGGCGCGCGACTGTCAGTCCGCTCTAGCGTCCGCTGCGCAATATGGATTCGGTGCAGCAAGACTCCCGCGGTCGCTTCACTGCACCGCCGGTCAAGCCAAACAAGCGGGTGCCGGAAGGAAGCGAGGGGATTACGACAGGCACCGGTTAAGCAAAGGAGCTCATCGCCGCGTCAGCTCGCTGTAAGGCCTGCTTCACTGCCAAGGGGAAAAGCGTCAAATGATCCAAAGGATCAAGCCCTTGGTAGGCGCGATTGGACTCGAACCAACGACCCCCACCATGTCAAGGTGGTGCTCTAACCAGCTGAGCTACGCGCCTGCAGAACCGGAATCATACCTCATCCCTTGCCACTGGGCGAACGTGCGGGCGAGCAGCAGCACGGGAAGCAGGCTTGCGACCACGATCAGCAACGACGGCAGGGCAGCCTGCGAGAGCCGCTCATCCGAGGCGAACTGGTAGGCCACCACGGCCAGCGTGTCCATGTTGAACGGTCTGAGGACAAGCGTCGCGGGCAGTTCCTTCAGACAATCAACAAACACGAGCAAGGCCGCTGTGGCCAGACTCACGCGCAGCAAGGGCCAGTGAACGCGGATCAGCACTTGCATCGGTGAACAGCCCAGCGAGCGCGCGCTGGCATCCATGGATGGACTGATGCGCTGAATCGCCGCCTCGAGCCCTTGCTGGGCCACCGCAAAAAAGCGGGCGCAGTAGGCATAGATCACCGCGATCGCGGTTCCGCCCAGGGCAACACCCATGAAATCGCCTGGCCCGCGATCCCAGGCATTCATGACGGCGAGCAGCCCGACGCCCATGACCACTCCGGGGATTGCGTAACCCGATCCCGACAGACGGGCAGCCAGGGTCAAGCCCGGTGCGCCCGACAGGCGAATCGCATAAGCCACCGCCAAGGCACAGGGCACCGTGATCAGAACGGCCATCGTGGACAGCATGGCTGTGTTGCTGAGCCATTGCGTCAGTCGGGGATCAACGGTTGCGCCCTCGAGCCACCAACTGCGCAGCAACAAGGCGCAAGGAACGACAAAGCCCAACAGTACGGGCAACAGGCAGGCCGCTGCACCCAGGACTGCAGCCGCGCCTCGCAGTGGGGTCCTGGGAGCAGGTCTGAGCCCCCGGGAGTGAAAGGCCATACGCCCTCGCTGATGATGCTCAAGCCTGACCAGAGCGATCACGACCAGCAGCAGGACCAGTGCGAGCTGCGCAGCTGTGACGCGATCCCCCATGGACTGCCAGGCTCTGTAAATACCCGCGCTGAAGGTGTCGACTGCAAAAAAACTGACCGTTCCAAAGTCGGCCAGTGTCTCCATGGAGACCAGAGCCACCCCGGCCGCAACCGATGGCCGTGCAACCGGCCAGGTGACCTGCCACCAGACCTCGAGGGGCGAAAGACCCAGAGAGCGTGCCGCATCAGCCATGCTGGGGTTGCGATCGGCAAACGCACTGCGGGCCAGCATGTAGATGTACGGATAAAGCGCGAGCGCCAGAAACACCGCAGCGCCTGGAAGTGTTCGTACCTGCGGGAACCAGTAATCACCGACCTGCCAGCCGGTCCATCCCCGCAACGCGCTCTGCAGGGGCCCACTCGTGTCGAGTGCATCCGTGTAGGCATAGGCCATCACGAAGGCGGGCATCGCAAGCGGCAGGATCAGGGCCACCTCCAGCAAACGGCGCCCAGGAAACTCGAACGCCGCCACGAGCCAGGCAGCACCCACGCCCATCACGAGCGCAAACAGAACGACCAGAACCACCAACAGCAACGACTGCACCGCATAGCCAGGCAAAACGGTGGTGAGTAGATGAAGCAAGGTGCTGCCAGGCGTCGAGGCCTCAGGGGCTGATGGGGCGGCAGGACCCAGGGCTAGCCCAAGGAGAGCAAGTACCGGGGCGACCACAATCAAGGCGACCAGAACGGCAAAAAGGGCAAGCCCCGGCCCCCTGCCCTGCTGCCCGTGGCTCGACAGGCTGAGAGTTCCAGCCTTCTGAGCAGGCATGGAAAGGGATCGGTGGTCTGGGTTGGGATTAAGATCGCGACTCATTGCGTGGTTGCGATGCCGGGCGCCTGACAAAACACTGGGTGTGCATTGTGCCCTGTAGCGGGATCGGGTTGATCCAGCGGCTTGCGTCGCGCCCGCCCGGTTTGCGCCCTGCGCGCCGATGCCACCGCCTGACCTTTGTCTTCACGCTGAGCCTACCGACTTTGCCCTCCGACCGATCCATCAACGCCTTGCGGCCCTCTCTTGCGCTCGAGGTCAGGGACCTGTCGGTACGGCTGGCCGCTCCTGACGGCCCCCTCGATGTTTTGAACGGACTGGGTTTCGAGCTCGCCCCAGGCGAGATTGGCAGCCTGCTCGGTGCTTCAGGATGCGGCAAGACGACCGCACTGCGGGCAATTGCCGGGTTTGTGCAGCCTTCGAAGGGCCAGATTGTCATTGGCGGGCGCATCATGGCCGAACCCGGTCGGTCGACTGCTCCGGAGCATCGCGGGGTTGGCGTGGTCTTCCAGGATTACGCACTGTTTCCGCACCTGACGATCGCCCGCAATGTGGGCTTTGGTCTGCGCACGGAAAGTCAGTCGGCACGCGAGCACAGGGTGGCTCAGTTGCTCGAGATGGTCGGCCTCAGCCCCTGGGCCGATCGATTCCCACATGAACTTTCAGGAGGCCAGCAGCAGCGCGCTGCCCTGGCGAGGGCTCTGGCGCCCGCGCCATCGGTGCTGCTGCTCGATGAGCCGTTTTCGAATCTCGATCCAGACCTGCGTGAACAGCTGGCACTCGATCTGCGCGATCTGCTCAAGGCACAGGGGACCACCGCCCTGCTGGTCACCCATGATCAGTACGAGGCCTTTGCAATGGCCGACTCGATCGGGGTGATGGAGGCAGGCCGCATCGCGCAATGGGACGACGCCTGGCGTCTTTATCACCAGCCGAGCAGCCGCAGTGTTGCCGATTTTGTCGGTCTCGGCGTTTTCATGGATGGTCGCCTTGGACAACAGGGCGATCAGCTTTCGATTGCGTTTGAGCTCGGCAGCCTGCCCATTCACGATCCAGCTGATGCTCAGCAGGCCCGACACTGCGCGGATGCCGAGGGCCGATTGCAGGTGTTGTTGCGCCCTGACGATGTCGAGCACGATGATGCCAGTCCGGTCCAGGCGCGCGTCCTTCGAAGGGCTTTCCGAGGGGCGCAGTTTCTTTACACGCTGGAGCTGCCCAGCGGTCAGAAGCTACTGGCGCTGGTACCCAGTCACCATGATCACCGGATCGGCGATCCGATCGGAATTCGCTTCACTGCCGACCATATTGTGACCTTTGCGCACAGCTGATCAGACCAGCAGCATCGCAGAGCGCCGCAGCAGGCGCTCCTGAAGATCACGTCCCCGCAAGGACACCGCTTTGCGATCACCCTCTCTCACGAGCAGCACCACGGAACGATCGCCATTGATCCAGGCGACCTTCAATCGACTGTGCTGGGTGCCCGAGTGAAGTTGCAACCAGCAGCCGGGCTGCACGCGATCGATATCCTCTTCAGAAGCTGCGATCGCACGGGCATCCAGCGGGCAATCATCGACTGCAATCTCGCGCAGAATGCGAACCAGCGGGATCGCCGGCGCCGGTGTGGGCTGCAGCCGAGGCAGTGATTCGATCTCGCTCGCCCGCGACGAAGAGCGCTGCATGCCACGCAGATGCGCCATGAACAGCTCGTCCATGAACGGCTGAATTTCACCTTCGCTCAATCCCACGGATTGCGCGCCCACGCTGAACGTCTGAACGATGTCGGGAATACGTTTGATCAGTTGGGAACGGCTCGTATCCTTCTGGGTCGTGTCGAGCGTCCAGACCAGATCATCTACAACGCCCAGCGCCCGGTGAAACTGCGGACTGCGCTCACCGTCGCGCAACACGGCGGTGCGCAGATGTCTGACCCAGACTTCATGGAGAAAGTCCGTCACCGTGTCGGGTAGCGGACGGTTCTCGATCTTGCGTCGCAAAAGGCCTCGCACCGCATCAGTAACCTGCAATTCGCGTTCTCGGGAAGGCCTTCGGCGCAGGTCACGCCGGTTGTTGTCTGCCGCGGCGAGCCTGAGTTGGTCTCGTTCTCGCTCCAGCCGCGACAGGACCGTACTCACGCCCTGGGAGGCCCGCTTCACTTCACGCTCGAGTTGTCCGTGCAGCACGCGGGCTCGGGTCTGCGCCTGCTGGGCCATGACTTCGATGGCCCGCACAGCAACTTCAAGCTGCTTCAACAGGGGCGAGTGAGGCGCCAGTTGCTGCGGGGCCAGTCGAGCGGCATCGCACAAGGCCTCAAGCAGACGCCGCAACGAGCGCTCCTCGTCTTGCAGAAATCCTGCATCCAGCGAGGCGAGAATGGCAAAGGGCATTCTCAGCCGCATCACCAACGGCTCGAGCGCCACGGGCAATGGACCTGGAAACCTCACCTGATCAAAGGCACCATCCAGTGCCGCAAGTCCCGTCGTCGCCATCGGCGAACCGGCTGCAGCATTGACCTCACCGCTGCGGCGCTCGGGCGTCGCATCACCCGCAAGCAACCGCAACGACTCCCTGATGAGCCCAGGCCATGCCTCGAGCACCACGCTTCTGAGGATCGGCTGAAAGCCACGGACGTTCAACTCGAGTTCAAGCGCACCAATCGCGCACAGGCAATACCAGCGAAGACCCGCGCCGCCGTCGAGCGCCGGATCGACTGCAGGCATGGGCAAGGCGCCTGAGTTCAGTTCATGGAACAACTCATCGGCCAGGATGCTCACGCCTCGTCCGGAGTCAACACCCAGACGGGCTTCAATGGTTTCAATGTCCGTGGACCCACCGCCCCGATGAGCGGCTTCGAGCAGCAGGAAAGACCCTTCATACCAACGGGCAATGGCCGCCTGAATCCTGGACGCAACCGCAGCCTCGAACTGCCTGGCCCGCTCGCGCGAAGGGGTATCGTCGCTCCGGTGACTCTCTGAGGCGGTAGCTGCAATCGCCTGCCGAACAAGCTCCAGCCCGCTGATCAGAACGGCTTCGAGGCTTTTGGCCAGCCATTCACGCGCGCCAAGACCGACGACCGACGGTTCGGTCGGAAGCCGGTTCACGGAGTTCACGGGCAGTTCAAAGGGTTCCATCGGAGCGGGCCGAGTCGAATTCGGCATTGAACCTGCGATCGTAGGCGATGTCCGAAGAACGCTTTGTGATGGAATTGTCGCCCGAGCGCCTACATCAACCCGACAGCGACCCCTCTGCGATGGCCAACACTGCTGAATTTCCCACCCAATCTGCGCCCCGGCATACCGCTGCCGCACCGGGCAGGCCCCCGCTCAGCGGACTTCGTATCATCGAGTTCTCGGCGTTCGTTGCAGCGCCCTCGTGTGGCCTGGCGCTCGCCCAGCTAGGCGCGGAAGTGATCCGGATCGATCCCATCGGGGGCAACATCGACGCGCAGCGCCTACCCGTGAATGAACAGGGGCGCAGCCTTTACTGGGCCTCGCTCAATCATGGCAAGCATTCGGTTGAAATCAACCCGCGCTCACCAGAGGGCCGACGCCTGATGCGTGAGCTGATCACGGCACCGGGCGATGGCGCAGGCATCTTCCTCACCAATCTGGGCGTCGACGGAGAGCTCTCGCATGAGTCGCTCGTCGAACTTCGTGCCGACCTGATCACCATCCAGCTCACCGGCTCGCCGGACGGTGCCAATGCGGTGGATTACACCGTCAATTGCGCCGCTGGCTTTCCGCTGGTCACCGGCCCCGGAGATCGCCCGGTCAATCATGTGCTTCCCGCCTGGGACCTGCTCGCCGGGATGACGCTGGCCACGGCCATCCTGGCTGCCGAACGCCATCGACGACTGACGGGCGAAGGCCAGAAAGTCTCGCTCACGTTGGCCGATGTGGCCTTCGCAGCGACGGCCAACCTGGGTTACGTGGCCGATGTCGAGGTCAATACCAACCAGCGTGAAGCCGATGGCAATTTTCTGTACGGCGCCTACGGCGATGCCTTCCTGACCAAAGACGCACGCCATGCCATGGTGGTCGCCATCAGCGATCGTCAGTGGCAAGCTTTGCTCAGGGCAACCGGCGTGAACGAAGGACTGCAAGCCGCGGCCAGCGCGCTGGGCTATACCCTGGACTCCGAAATGGCACGATGGAACGCACGCGAGCTCATCTCTGCGGTTCTGCGCCCCTGGTTCGCTCGGCGCACACTGGCCGAGGTCAGTGATGCGCTCAGCGACAAAGCCATACTTTGGGGACCCTATCGAACCTTTTCGCAGATGTTGCAAGAAGATGCGCGGGTCTCCGAATCCAATCCGATGTTCAAGCGTATCGACCATCCCGGCTATGGCCGGTTTCTGACCACAGCAAGCCCCTTATCGTTCAGTTCAAGCGAGCAAACGCCCGTGGCCGCTGCATCGATGATCGGTGCGGATACCGACTCGGTCCTGAGCCGAGTACTCGGGCAGTCCCCTGAACAGCTGGCCGGCCTTCGAGCCGCTCGCGCCATCGGCGGCCCAGCGTCCTGACATTTCTCCTGATTCGCATCCTGAGGACCTTCCATGAACAAGCCCGAATCGTTGAGCCTTCCTGCCCCGACCCATCCTGCTGCCCTGGCCGATCTTGATGGCCTGTGCGTCCAGGCGTTGGCTGCGGCAGATGATTTGCTGGGATCTTTGCAGACGCAGCTGCGGGCCCTGCTCGCAGCACAGGGCAGTGACGCCCTGAACCAGGAGCAGGCCCGGGCGCATGGTTTTGCCTGGAGCACCACCTATGTCCGTGCGCTGCACGAAATGCTCGGATGGGCACGGCGACTGGGGGCATCGGGTGTTCTGGGTGAGCTCGAATCGCTGATGCTGCAGGCCGCGTTTTCCGAATACCTGGCCCAGCTCGAAGGTGGCCTGCCCATGAGTCAGGGAGAGGTATTCAGGGTCGGCCTGATTGATGCAAGCGGGGCTTCGCTCGCCGCCTTCAGCAAGAACACAGCCGTGCGCCGACTGATTGCAGAGGGATTCAGCCCCGCGGTACGAACCCGAATCGCAGCCCTGCTGGCCGAGGGGCGCGGCGCGCGCGCCTTCGGCAATGCCGGACACGATGACCCGGCCCTTGACGAAATCCGGGTGCAATTCGGTCGCTGGTCGGATGACCATGCCGAAGCAGCCCACGGCTGGCACCTGCGCAATGAGCTCATCCCGGATTCGATCATCGAGGAGCTGGGCGCGCTGGGCGTGTTCGGTCTGACCGTCCCGGAATCATGGGGCGGGGCCGGCATGGGCAAGCAGGCCATGTGCGTGGTGACCGAAGAGCTCTCTCGCAGCTGGATTGGCCTGGGATCGCTGGGCACCCGCACCGAGATTGCCTGCGAGCTGATTCTGCTGAACGGTACTGAAGAACAGAAGCACCGTCTCTTGCCGGGGCTGGTCTCGGGCCAGATCATTCCGACCGCCTCCTTTACAGAGCCCGATACGGGATCTGACCTTGCGTCGCTGCGCACGCGGGCAGAGCCTGCTGCAGGCGCCGATGGCAAGCCGGTCTGGCGCATCACGGGCAACAAGACCTGGACCACTCATGGTGCGCGCAGCGATCTCATGACCCTGCTCGCCCGCAGCGACAAGGACGCACCAGGCTACAAGGGACTCTCGATGTTCCTGGTGCCCAAACCCCGCGGAACTGATGCGAATCCCTTTCCTGCACAGGGCATGAGTGGTGGCGAAATCGAGGTCCTGGGCTACCGGGGCATGAAGGAATACGAGATCGCCTTTGAGGGCTACGAGATTCCCGACACGGCGCTGCTGGGCGGGGAGCGGGGCAACGGCTTCAAGCAATTGATGCGCACCTTCGAGAGCGCGCGTATCCAGACAGCAGCACGGGCGGTCGGCGTGGCGCAGAGCGCTCTCGAACTCGGACTGGCGTATGCCTGCGATCGCCATCAGTTTGGTCGACCGATTCTGGGCTTTCCGAGGGTGGCGGACAAACTGGCCTGGATGGCGGTCGAAATCATGATCGCCCGCCAACTCACGCTGTTTGCGGCCCGCCAGAAGGACGCCGACCGCAGATGCGACCTCGAGGCAGGCATGTCCAAACTGCTCGCCGCCCGTGTGGCCTGGGCTGCAGCCGATAACGCCGCACAGATCCACGGCGGCAATGGATACGCCATGGAGTACCGCATCAGCCGTGTGCTCGTGGACGCCCGCATCCTGAATGTGTTCGAGGGAGCCGCCGAAATTCAGGCGGGAATCATTGCCCGTGCCCTTGTGGAGCGCTGATCCTGATGGCGAAAGGGTGGTTTTCTCACACGAAAACCGCCTTTCGTCGGAGTCCAAACACCGTCAGGCGCCGATCGTGGCTGCGACCCTTTCAAACCCATAATGGGTCGCTAAAGTAACTCCATGCATGCATCTCGCATGCCTCGCACAAGGAGCTTCGATCATGGCCTTCGACACCCAGAACATCCAGAACACCCAGGACCTCCTCGATACCGATTTCGACCTCGGGCTGATCGAGACCACCGAGGTGCCGAGCACACTGTCCGCAATCCTGAACCCGACCGATGCCCTGGAGGCTGCGCAGCGCATGCAGCGCTGGTATCGCACCACGGCTCAGGGCATTGCACACTCGATCTTCGGTCGCGACGGCCGTCGGGTTGAAGGGCGACTGGCCTTCGAAGCCATGGCCCAGGAAGAATGACCGTCGCTGCTCACAGCTTGCGTCGCAAAAGGTAACGCTGGGTTCCTTCGAGCACTCGCTCGCGACGCTGGTTGTGCACGATGGATGTCATGGTCAGGACCCCGGTCGTTCGGCCGGGCTCCAGAGCCGAGACCTCCAGCGCTGGATACAGCGTGTCGCCTGCATAGACCGGGCCGACGAATCGGCTGCTCTGGTCCAGAAAGGCCTTGAGGGACTCTCCCACCACATGGGGGAAATGCCCGGCTCCCGCTGCGGTCTGAATCAAGACCTGAAACCCATGGGCCAGAAGGTGCGGCATGCCGCGGGCACGACAGTATTCGACGTCGTAATGGATCGGATGGTTATCCCCGCTGGCCGTCTGAAAGGCGGCAAAAAGCGCCTCCGTCATGGTGCGTGAGGGCAGCAGGAAACGCTCCCCAAGCTGAAAGTCATCGAACCAGCGCTGCTCACACAGATGATGGCGTGCCGGGTCGAATTGCTCATCAATGACGGTTGGCATGGTGTTTTATCGTCCTTGGAATCGGTTAGGCCAGGCGATCAAGTTACCATCGCGGCATGCCGGATCCGACCGACGTCGTTGCCCAGGCCGATGCACAGACCGGCCATCCATCAACTGAACCCAGTGCAGCCCAGCGGGCCCACTGGCAGGCCGTTGCGCACTGGTACCACAGCAGCTTCACCGGCATCATTCTGAGCGCCACGATGCGCCAGGGCGTTGCCCGTGCGGCCGAACTGGTCCACGAGGTCTTCAGTCGTCAGCGTCAGGAACGCTTTCTGCCGGGCTTGAAAAAGCTCGGGCTGGCGGGGTTGCCGCACGCCGTCGCGGCGGCTCAATACCACTACCTGTCCAACGCCATCGGTGGGGTTTCGGTCCAGTACATGCCTGAGAGTGATCGCAAGGCCTGGGTTCGATATCCACCGCCACGCTGGGTCTGGTCGGGCACCGCGCTGTGCGGCATTCCAACCGAAGTTTCACGCGCCATGATGACGGGCTGGCATGCCCAGAACGGCGTGTCGCTTGGAAATCCGCGGCTGGGGTTTGTCTGCACCGGACAGACCACGGATGGCGATCCGGGCCTGGAAGGCTATTACATCGAATATGACCGGGACCTGGCACCCCATGAGCGCCTGCGCTTTGCGCGCGGTGAGCATGCACCTGCCTTTGATCCAACGCAGACCCCCCGCCTCACCACGCTCACCTGGCCACAGGCGCGTCTGGACAAAGCGCACCGCAACTACGCGATGGAATACCTGCGGACCTGCCTGCCTGCTGCCATTGATCTGTGGGGCGCTCAGCAGGCTCATCCTTTTTTGCACCTCACGCTGCGCCTGGTCGGCATGCAGCATTACCATGAGACCCGCGAGGCTCTGGGGCTGAGCCTTGAAGATGACAGCCCCCAGGGCTTTGCCGATTTCATCCACCGCCTGGTGCTCGCACAGGGCGATACCTGTGATCGGACCAGCATGGCATCGGACGGTATTGGCTTGCGCCAGACCGGTTGGCGCCTGATGGATGACCTGCCTCGACTGCACCCGAGCGTTGCCGAGAGCTTTGATGGGCTGATGCAGGGCGCCCTGGCTGCCCATAATCATCGTCTGAGCCTCAAGACCTCCTGCACGCAAACCGCCGGGGGCACCCTCTTTGACTGGCTGATCACGAGCGCCTGAACCAACAGCTCACAGCCCTGTTCCCTTGAAGTCCAAATCGATGACCCATTCAAATCCCGTCCAAGCCAAGACCCTCACCCGTAACATCGGCTTATCCGTTTTGCGGCGGCGTCGCCTGCTCGGCCTGGCAGCCGCAGCATTCGCCCTCGCACCGGGTCTTCAGGCGCATGCCCAGGATCGTGCCGGCAATCAACCCTCGACAGGGGCCTTGGCTCCGGGTGTCAGCAATACTGCTCCGGAGGCGACAGCATCCTGGAATGAAATCGGTCGAGCGCTTGCGGGCCAAAGCCCCACCCGATCCTTTCAGGACGAAGCAACCCGTCAGTCGTGGTCGAGCTATGCCGAAGCCGTCACGGCCAATTGGCAGCAGTACCGCGAGCGCATGGCCGAGCCCATGCGTCAATGGTCCAGCACCGAAGTGCCCGCCGCGCAGGCGACCGTCTTCTATCCGTTCTCGGGACCCGATTTCGCCACCCTCGACAATGTCTACCCGGCTGCGAAGCGCTACGTCATGATCGCGATGCAACGGGCTGAGCGACCGGTTGATCTGCTTCGTCTCAAGCCGCAGTCGGCTGTGCAAACCCTTGAAGTCCTGACCGACGCGTGGCGCCATTACGGACGCGATGGCTTTTTTGTCACCGAGTACCTTGATCGCTACCTGACGCAGAATCAGGTTCGCATTGGTGCCAGCACCTTTTTGCTGACCTTTTTGCAGCTCAAGGGCTATCAGGTCAATGACATCAGCCCGATCCGCGTGGATGAACGGGGCAACATCGAAGTCCTGCCACGCGAAACGCGGGAATGGCTCTCCGTGCGTTTCTCGCTGGTTCGCGATGGCACACCGGTGGAACTCGACTATCTGCGCATCGACCTGTCAGACAAAGGCCTGTCCCAAAACCCAGGCCACCATGCCTTCGTGCGGCAGATGGCACAACATCCAAGCCTGCTCAAGGCTGCCTCCCATCTGCCGCAGAACAAGACCTTCTCGATGGTCGCTCAGGCGATGCTCGATCAGGGGCGGTTCATTCTTCAGGACGAAACCGGTCTCAAATACACGCGCCTCCAGGAGCAGTTCGATACGGTGCTCTATGGCCGATTCGAGAAGGCGCATGGGGCCTTTCCGTCCTATCACCGTGACCTTGCCAAGGCCTTCACGGAGCGCAAGGACACTCGCCCCCTGAACTTCCGGGTGGGCTACTACAAGGACGGCAACTACGTCCTGATCGCCGCGCGGCGACGCACCGCCAATCGCTGATCGCGTGTCCCTGACACGCCCGACACCGTGATCTCCTCCAACAGCCTGCTGCTGCTGCCCTTGCTGGCTGCACTGCTCATGTCGGTGCGCCAGGATGTCTTGCGTCTGGTCCTGATCGCACTGGCCGGCGTTGCGGTTGTGCTGCTGGAGGGGCTGGCTGATGCATTGATCGTGGGTGCCCTGCTGGGCCTGTGCCTGATCGGCACTCAACTGCTCGTGGCCCTGCGTCCCGGCTCACGCATCGGCCTGGCAGTGCTCGTGGTGCTGGAGGTGGCACCGCTGCTGGCCTACAAGCTGGTGCGATCCGGCCTCATTGAATGGCTGGCTTCCATCGATCCTGCCCTGACCCTCGGGATTTCACCGCCCGGCGAGGCCGATTGGCTGCCCCCACTTGGATTGTCGGTGATCACCTTCCAGGCGGTGAGCTACACCGTTGACCGATGGCGAGATCAACTGCCAACCCATGGTCCCGTGCACTACCTCGTCTACATGGGGTTCTTCCCTCATCTTGCTGCGGGCCCCATCCTGCGCGCATCGGATTTCATGGGCCAATTGATGGCACCCCGGTCCGTCAGTGCAGACGATGTGCGCGAAGGGTTGTGGCGCATTTTCTGCGGCCTCACCAAAAAGCTGCTGGTCGCCGATGTCATCGCACGCGCTGGAGTGAATCCGGTCTTCTCCGACCCAGGCGCGTTTTCTTCAACTGAGATCGGCATCGCGCTGCTGGCCTACACCCTGCAGATCTTTCTGGATTTTTCGGGATACACCGATGTCGTGATTGGCGCGGCTCGGTTGATGGGTATCCGGATGCCGGAGAACTTCGACCGTCCGTATCACGCCACCTCGATTGCCGAATACTGGCGGCGCTGGCATATGAGCCTGTCCGCCTGGGTCTCGCACTATGTGTATCGACCCCTGGGGGGTAACCGGGTCGTGGCCTGGAAGCTGTACCGCAATGTGATGATTTCGATCGTCTTGCTGGCGGTGTGGCATGGACTCACGCCCAACTTCCTGCTCTATGGTCTGCTGCATGGATCGGCGGTGTGCTTGAACCGGTTCCTGCTGCGAACGCCCGGCTGGGTCCAGTGGACCGAATCACGCCCCTTCCTGTCCAACCTCGCAGGCTGGCTGCTGACCTTTGCATTCGTGGTCATTGCCCGCATCCTGTTCAGAACGCCCGACCTCGCCTCCGCGGTGGAGTTCAGCACCCAATGGCTGAACTCCGAGCGCTCGGGCCTGCCCCGTTTCGGCCCGGCTTTCTGGGGCTGCCTGCTCGGGGCTGCCGCGATCACCTTCGCGCCTGAGCGTCTGCGACTGGCGGCTCACGGCGCCTGGCTGCGCAGCAGCAGCATCGTGCAGGGGGCTTTGTTTGCCGGGGTACTGATCGCTGCAGCAGCGCTCTCGGATGGCCAGGCCCTGCATTTCATCTACCGGCAGTTCTGATCATGTCGCTGCCCCGCCCTCCCACTGAGCCGTCATCGGGCCGAACGCATCTGCTGCAGGTCTGGCTGGTCGGTCTGATTCTGGTTCTGGCCACTCATTTCGTTCACGATGCCCAGAACCTTCGCCCGGGCCGGGTGCTTGGAGCCCTGGGCATCGAGGGCCTGTGGTCGCCATTCCCGAGCCTCGATTCAGCGGAGTCTCCCGATCCTGCGGCGCCGGTACCGAACCAGGCTGCGTCCACAACCCCACGGGATCGACAGACTTCAGCGCCCTCAGAGGCAAAAGACGACCGACGCTCACCCGCAGAGGAGAACAGCCGCGGGCAGGGCTCCCGGGACGACACAGGAGGCTTCAAGGGCCCAACGAGTACGGTTGCGAATGCCGATGCAGGCACAGTAGCCGGCTCAGTACCAGGCACCTCAGGCGGTGCACCCACTGTGGCCGATTCCAGCGAGCCCCGCAGCCCGCCTCCTGCCGTGCCCGAGCGGACGGGAGTGGCCCGCCCCATCGAGGGGGGGCAGCATCTTGCAGGCTTTTTCAGGAGTCTGGATCGTTCCTCAAGCGAGCTCACCCGCGTCCTGCACTACGGGGATTCAACCCTGGCTGGAGATGGCATCGCCAAAACGGTGCGCTCAAGACTCAAGCAGCGCTTCGGGGATGGTGGAGCAGGATTCTTTGTGGCGGGCATGGACCCCCGCTGGATGCGTCGTGACGACCTTCGTATCGGTCGAGAGGGCGACTGGGACATCCACACCATCCTCTTCGGTGGCAACAACGGACGCTATGGCCTCGGTGGAGTCTCCGCCCGCCCTCGCGGGATGGGTGCGGTTCATGCGAGCGCATCTCGAAAAGGCG
Organism: Burkholderiales bacterium; assembly: GCA_046304115.1. Classification (GTDB taxonomy): domain Bacteria; phylum Pseudomonadota; class Gammaproteobacteria; order Burkholderiales; family Burkholderiaceae_E; genus UBA4615. The sequence goes on from JBKCEY010000117.1 coordinate 15,379, forward strand.
CCACGATGGGTCGGCGAATCGAGGTGTACAGCAACCTGGCGCGCTCCGGCACGCCCCTGAAACTGCAGGTCAACGGCCAGCCGACCGAGGGATTGATCCGGAACACTCTCGAGCGCTTCGAGCGTTGGACCATCGATCTGGATGAGGATGTCTCGGCGCTCAAGCTGTCGGTGCTCGAACCGGGTCTTGAGATCTACGGCATCGTGAGCGAGTTTTCCCAGGGCATTACCTGGGAGACCACGGCAGTGGTCGGTATTGCCTCGGGCTCGATGCGCCAGTTCAATGCTGAGCATCTTGCCGCGCAGAGTGCAGCGCGCGCGCCCCATCTCGTCATTCTCATGCTGGGCGGCAACGAAACCGGACACGGCGGCCTCGCATCGCCCGACGGCAGGCTCTACCGCGAGGGCTACCTCAATGCCCTCAACACCATCCGACGGGGAGCTCCCCAGGCGGCTTGCCTGGTCATGGCACCGCTTGATCAGGCTTTCCAGGGCGAGGACGGCAGAGCCCGATCCAAGCCGGTCATGGGCAAGATGGTCCAGGTGCAGCGCGAAGCAGCACACCAGGCCGGCTGCGCCTTCTGGGACAGCTGGTCGTTCATGGGTGGCAATGGCGGGTTCGGTCGGTGGCTGTCGCAAGGGATGGCCTGGACCGATCTGGTCCACCTCACCGAGAAGGGTCTCACCCGTGTGGGTGACGCGTTGACCGAAGCCCTGCTGGCGGAGTACGAGCATTGGCGAAGCGAGGCGTCGGCCACGCGAACGGGTTCCGGCCGGTGAGCAAGGCCGGCACCCGGCACAGCAGCGGGCGCATCTGCTTCGTGAGCTGTTGCATGCTCCATGTACTGGGAACACTGGGAAGACTGCCAAACAGGCGCCTTTGGCGGCTCATCCCTGGCCTGCTGCTGGTGGTTTGTGCTGGCCTTCAGCGCCCCGCATCGGCGCAGACGGACCCGGTGCCGGTGGGTCAGGCCGCGAGCCAGGATGGCGCATCACCGGCCTTCAGTACGACTCAGCCTTCGCCAGACCGCGGACGCGATCTGAATGCAGGGCACGAGCATGTTCTGCATCGCTTCGAGGTTCAGGGGGGTCAAAGCTTGCCTGCACTGCGTTGCCCACCGCCCGTACGAGTGCGGCCGCGACCCGGGGCAGGCTCACCACCCCCTCCCGCCCCGGGCGGATCCGCTGCAGCAGGCAGTGCTGAAGAAATCGTGCCGCTCAGCCCGGCAGAAGAAAAAGACATGCTGGCGCAAGCCCTGGCACCACCCGATGCGCGCGAACTGGCCCGCCTGAAGCCACCCGCCGACCGACTCGGCGCCCTGCAGGCGCGACTGACTGAAGCGGCCAACCAGGGCGGACCGAGGGTCGCCCTGTGGGGCGGCAGTCATATGGCGGCCGAGTTTTTTGCGACCGAGATCCGCCGCGCCCTGCAGGCCCCGTGGGGCCCCGGGGGTGTCGGACACACCCACCTGTTGCGTGGGCGACCTGGTATCAGGCTCCCCATGGATGCAGTCCTGTGCCGTCAGGGCTGGAAGGAAGAAATCGCGCCCAGAGCCCCGGGC
>JBKCEY010000118.1:0-5616 GCA_046304115.1 Burkholderiales bacterium
GAGCCAGAGCCAGAGCCAGAGCCAGAGCCAGAGCCAGAGCCAGAGCCAGAGCCAGAGCCAGAGCCAGAGCCAGAGCCAGAGCCAGAGCCAGAGCCAGAGCCAGAGCCAGAGCCAAGTCGAGAGCGGTGTTTCCGGGCCTGAGCCGATTCAGCCTTCACAACCGACTCGGTCGCCGGCACAAGGCCTTCCCGGTGCCGACGGGCTGTCCGAGCATTACCGGCTCAATGCCGTGCTCCGCTCGGTCAGTGCTCTGGAGGCCTACCGCGATGTCCGGCGCGATCAGATCGATGATCGTGGAGTGGCCGAGCTGCTGATTTTCGATCCCACACTGCCTCGATCGCTTCGCCGCTGCGTCGAGGAGGTGTGTACCATTCTGCTCGAGTTGCCTGGCTCCCACGCCCGGCTGGCCCGCAGGCTGGCGGCCCATATGGCGGCCCTGCTCCAGCATGGCGCACTCGAGGATGTCGAGCGGGTTGGACTGCAAACCTTTCTGGAGCGGTTCATCCGCAATACGGTCCGTCTGGGTGAGGCTGTCCAGGAAGCCTACATGCCAACCGCCTGAGCCCTTTCCTCGCGCTTGAGCCCTCGCTTGAGCCCTCGCCTGATCTTTCTGCTGTACTCCAGACCATGACCTATTGCGTTGCCATGAACCTGCAGGAAGGGCTGCTTTTTGCATCCGACTCGCGAACCAGTGGTGGTGTTGATCAGGTTTCGACCTTCTCGAAGATGACGGTGTTCGAGGCCCCGGGCGAGCGCGTCATTGTGCTGCTCACCTCGGGCAATCTGTCCACAACCCAGACCGTGATCAGTCTGCTGCGTCAGGCCATCGGAGGCCCGAACGACAACCTGCTGTCGGTGGGCAGTCTCTTTGATGTGGCCTCTCTGGTGGGTGAGCAGGTCAGGTCGGTGATTGCACGCCAGGCCTTGCGTCCGGGTGGCCCGATGGGCGTGGACTTTTCGTGCAATTTTCTGGTCGGTGGCCAGATTGCTGGCGAGCGGCCGAGGCTGTTTCTGGTCTATGCCGAAGGCAACTTCATCGAGTCCACCGATGACACGCCGTATTTCCAGATCGGCGAGAGCAAGTACGGCAAGCCCATCATCGACCGCGTGGTCAAGCCCGACACGCATCTGTCCGAGGCTGTGAAGTGCGCGCTGGTATCGTTTGATTCGACGATGCGCTCAAACCTGTCGGTCGGTCTGCCGCTGGATGTGGCCCTGGTGCGTCGTGAGCAGCTGGGCGTGACGTTTCGCCACCGTATCGATCACCAGGACCTTTACTTCGGATCGTTGCGCGAGGGTTGGAGCCAGGGACTGCGAGGGGTTTTCAATGCCCTTCCGGCACCGGACTGGCTGAAGATCGGCTGAGCATTTCCTGCGCGTGGCGGCGGGTCGTGGCGGTCACCTCGGCGCCGCCCAGCATGCGGGCCATTTCGTCGGTGCGCGCTGCATCCGAGAGGGGCTCGATCCGGCTGAGCGTTCGGCCTTTGACTTCAGACTTGCTGACCCGAAGATGATGATGGGCACAGGCAGCGACCTGCGGCAGGTGGGTCACGCACAGCACCTGCCGGCTTTGACCCAGATCGCGCATCAGTTCGCCGATCACGGTGGCCACCGATCCACCAACCCCCGCGTCCGCCTCGTCAAAAATCAGGGTGCCCACCGGGTTGTCCTGAGCCGCCAGAGCGCTGATGGCCAGACTGACCCGAGAAAGCTCACCCCCCGAGGCCACCCGCAGGAGCGGTCTGGCACTGGTGCCGGCATGGCTTGCAATGAGGAACTCGACGCGGTCACATCCGTGGGCCGCGGGCTCTGAGGGTTCGAGCACGATCTGCAATCGGGCTCCTTGCATGCCCAGCCGGGTGAGTCGCTCGGTAACGCCCTGGCTGAGCCGCGCTGCGACCTTGAGTCGCGCCTTGCGGACCTGGTCGGCCAGGCCTTGATAGCGGGCCTGCGCCTCATCGGCTTCGGATTGCAGGCGTTCGAGATCCTGGGCTCGCTCAAGCGCGCGCAGGGATTCCTGAACCCGGGTCTGTTCGTCGGCCAGTTGCTCGGGAGGCAGCCGCAGCTTGCGCGCGAGGCCAAACAGCACACTGATGCGTGATTCGATCTGGGCCAGCCGAGCGGCATCGAGATCAACCCGATCGGCATGGGACTGCAGGGACGAGGCCGCTTCTTCGATCTGGATGGTGGCCGATTCGAGCAGTTCGAGGATTGGCGTCAGACGCTCGTCAAGGCCAGCCAGGGTGCGCAGTCGATTCTGGCTGGCGTGCAGCTGGCTTGCAATGGACTGATCATCACGCTCGAGTGCATCGGCCAGAGCCTGTGACCCTTCGATCAGCGACGCTGCGTGGGCCAGCCGACGCTGTTCGATCTGCAGGGCCTCCCATTCGCCTGACTCGGGGGCCACGCTATCGAGCTCATCGGCTTGCCACTGCAGGCGCTCACGTTCGAGGGCATGCTCTCGTTCGCCCTGGCGTGCGGATTCGAGTTGCCCTGCCCGCTCACGCCACTGACCATGGGCCTGAGCCAGCGCTTGCAAAGACACCCCGCCGATCTGGTCGAGAAGGCTGCGCTGGCCATCGCTGCGCAACAGGGACTGGGCCGCATGCTGCCCGTGAATTTCGACCAATCGGGCACCGATTTCGCGAAGCTGGGTTGCGGTTGCCGGATGCCCGTTGATCTGGGCACGCGAGCGCCCATCGGCTTCGATGATCCGACGCAGCAGCACCTGGCCTTCGTCGCCCGTGAGGTCGTGCTCGATCAGCCACTGCGCGAGGGCGGTATCGGTGGCAAAGCAGGCGCTGATATCGGCACGGCTCTGGCCTTCGCGAACCACGCCGGCATCGGCCCTGGCACCGAGCGCCAGGCCGAGCGCATCGATCAGGATGGATTTGCCCGCACCGGTTTCGCCGGTGAGTACGGTAAATCCGGAGCCAAAGGCGAGCTCCAGATGATCGACGATGACGAAATCACGCAGACGCAGTTCAAGCAGCATGCCGGGCTCAGGGACGGGGTCCGAGGTTGGGCATTTCGTGCCAGTTGAGCTTGGAGCGCAGCGTGGCGTAGTAGCTGTAGCCCACCGGATGCAGGAACCTCGCTCCGTTTTCGGCCGCTCGCACCTGCAGAACATCGCCCACCTGCAGATCGGCGAAGGTTTGCATGTCGCAGTTGATGCGCGGCTCGCGACCGTCGGTGACCGCGATGGAAATGGCGCTGCCCACCGGCAGCACGATCGGCCGGTTGGACAGGGCCTGCGGGGCGACAGGTACCAGGACCAGGCCCTGCAGGGTGGGATGCAGGATGGGGCCATTGCAGGACAGGGCGTAAGCGGTCGACCCCGTGGGTGTGGCCACGATCAGGCCATCGGCCCGCTGGCTGTACATGTAGAGGTCGTCGACATGGACCTGCACTTCGATCATGCCCGAGCGCGAACTGCGGCTCACCACGACATCATTGACCGCCGTGGCTTCAAAGACCCCCTGGGTCTTGCGCAAAACCCGCGCCTTGAGGAGGGTACGGTCTTCGGCCTGGTACTGGCCGTCGAGAATGGCGCCCAGGGCATCGGGCCAGCGCAGGAGCGCAATGTCGGTGATGAACCCGAGGCGGCCAAAATTGATGCCGACCAGTGGCACGGCATGTGCCGCGAGCTCCCGGGCGATGCCAATCATGGTGCCATCGCCCCCGACGATCACGGCGAGGTCGGCCTGTCGGCCCGCTTCGGCGAGCGAGGCGGTATCGAGGTCGGTACGCCCCAAACCTGCAGCCAGAGAGGGCTCGTAGAGCGCACGGATGCCGCGCCTGGCCAGATACTGCCCGATCTCGAGCAGGGTTCGGGCGACGTCGTCGGACTGCTGGCGGCCAAACAGGGCCACGGTCTTGAAGGCGGCTTGCATGACGGCATTTCACCACAACCCCTGCGGCCGAAGAAGGCGATCGCCTGCCTGCTCGCTGAACCGGCCATTGGAGCTAGTGCTTTTGCATGAGGGGCGAGGGCCTGAGGGGGCGGTGCAGGGCCGGTTTGGCAAGCCGGCCGATTTCAGTCTATATATTCTCCCCATGCTGGACGATCGCGCACGCACCCTGCTCAAGACTCTGATCGAGCGTTACATCGCTGACGGGCAACCCGTCGGTTCGCGCACCCTTTCGCGTCATTCCGGGCTTGAGCTTTCCGCGGCAACGATTCGCAACGTGATGGCCGATCTTGAAGAGCTGGGCCTGATTGCCAGCCCGCACACTTCAGCCGGTCGTATCCCCACACCCCGCGGCTACAGGCTCTTCGTGGACACGCTGATCACGGTGCAGCCGCTTGAATTCGATCAGGCGGCTCAGATGCAGGGCCAGATCCTGGCCGATGAGCCCCAGCGCGTGCTGACCCAGGCCGCCCAGATGCTCTCGAGCCTCTCGCACTTCGCAGGGGTGGTGGTCACGCCCAGACGCAGCACCAGTTTTCGGCAGGTCGAGTTTTTGCGACTGTCGGACCGTCGGGTCTTGCTGATCATCGTCACGCCCGAGGGGGATGTGCAGAACCGGATCCTGCATGTCGAGCGCGAATACACGCCCACCGAACTCATCGAAGCCTCCAACTACGTCAATCAGAATTTCGCAGGCCAGGATTTCAACCTCATCCTGCATCGTCTGCAATCCGAACTGATCAGCCTGCGCGACGACATGACCCGTCTGCTGCATCAGGCCGCCACGGCGGGCAGCCAGGCCGCCGCCGAGCATTCCGAGACGGTCATGATCTCGGGCGAGCGCAACCTCGTGGCGGTCCAGGAGCTCACCGAGAACATGGATCGCCTGCGCCAGTTGTTCGGGCTCTTCGAGCAGAAAACCGGGCTGGTTCAGCTCTTCGATGCCAGTACGCGGGCCGAGGGCGTCCAGATCTTCATCGGCGGAGAGTCCCGGCTGGTGCCCATGGATCAGCTGTCGGTGGTGGCTGCACCCTATGTGGTCGACGGCAAGGTGGTGGGCACGCTGGGCGTGATTGGCCCCACCCGCATGGCCTATGAGCGAGTGATCCCGATCGTCGACATCACGGCCCGTCTGGTCTCGAGTGCCCTGAGCCATCACTGAGTGCCGGGCGTCTACTGCGGGCGCCCGCGCCCGGCGGCTTCACCTCGAGCGCACGGCACGATCACCGACTGCCCTTGGTGGCCTTCACGGTCGGTCGCAGGGTGGGTTGGTAGACTCACGCCATGCAGCGCTTCAGCAGCCCCTCCGCCTTTCGCCATGACGCCCCCGAACGCACAGCCATCCTGCTGGTGCAGCTGGGCACGCCTGCGGCACCCACGGCGGCGGCCCTGCGGCCCTATCTGCGCGAGTTTCTGTCCGATCCCCGGGTGGTCGAGATTCCCCGGCTGATCTGGTGGCTGATTCTCAACGGCATCATTCTCAACACCCGTCCGGCGCGGTCCGCGCAAAAGTACGCGAGCGTCTGGACTGAGGCCGGCTCACCCCTGATGGCCCATTCGCGGCGTCAGACCGAAGCCTTGCGCGAGGAGCTGGCGGCGCGGGGCCTCAATCCCACGGTGGTCCTGGCCATGCGCGATGGCGAGCCGTCCATTGCCGGGGTCTTGCGTGATCTTCGCGAGCAGGGCATGCGCCGGGTGCTGGTGC
>JBKCEY010000119.1:0-11923 GCA_046304115.1 Burkholderiales bacterium
GATCACCGATGGGCGCTTTTCGGGTGTGTCGCACGGCATCCTGATCGGCCATATCTCGCCCGAAGCCGCGCGCGGCGGGCCGATCGCCGCGGTGCGCGATGGCGACACCATCGTGATCGATCCGGTGAGCCGCAGGCTTGAGGTGATGCTGAGCGATGACCAGATCGCGCAGCGCATGAAACGCTGGGCCCCGCCCGATCATTCGGCCACGGTGCAGCGCGGTTCGGTGCAGGACAAGTACATCCGACTGGTGTCATCGGCGCATGAGGGGTGTGTGCTCTGAGACTGCTCGGCGTGATGAGAGGATCCACATCGCTGGAGTGTCAGTCGAGCACAACCACCTGATCGCCCGGCTGCGCGGTGCAGGCATCGTCGAGCGTAGGGCCGTTGTCGCGCAGCACGATATGGACTGCAGTCATGCAGGCCTCGATCCGGCGCACGCCGGGCACATGGGCCATCACATGCGCAGCAATGGATTGCGGCATGCTCACCCGAAACCGGTTGCTCTGCAGATCCTCGGGCGGATGATCCTCGAGACTTAGCCACGGAATCTGCCCCGCAAACCAGGTGATGAGCGGACTCCCGAGTGTGAAGCGTGTGGGCTCGTAGCCTTGCGCCCGCAGTAGCGCCTGGGCGTTGGCGCGCAGACTCGGGGCTTGTTCCGGCGAGAGGCCTTGCGGCTGCAGCGCGAATGCCAGCAGCTCGGCCAGCCACTGGTTGCAGTTCTGGAAGAGGGTGCTGAAGGCATGTGCATTGGCCGTGTAGCGGCCGCCGAGCAGGCCCAGCGCGGTGGGGCTGTGCAGGGCCAGCCGCTTCAGGCGTTCCGTCACCGCGGCGGCGTTCACGCCCGACGCTCCAGGGTTGGGGTGACTCGTCGGCTGCAGGTCGCTCGTAGGACCGACGGACTGCGCTTTCTGAGGCTCCGCCACCGGCAGCACCAGCAAGAGCAGATGGCCGCGGTCGGGATCGGCCATGCCACTCACGAACCCGGCCAAGCCTTCATCGAAGATCCGGGGCTCTTTCGCTGCGCAGTCGTAATACAGCTGGCGCACGAACCAGGGCCCTGCGGGATTGGACTGCAGGCTCAGACCCGCATGCGAATAGCGCTGGCCCCACCAGGAGAGGTTCAGCCCCGAGCGCGCCACGATCGCCACACCAGACCCTGTAGCCTCCAGTCGCTCGCGAACCAGGGCGCTCATGCGCAGCAGCCGATCCTGCTGGGCGGCCGTGCGATCGGCCGATGCCTCGCAGTGACGCAGCACACCCGCCTGTGCGCTGCCCAGGCCCATCAGGAGGGTCAGTACCAGAGTCAAAAATTGACTGGCCATTGACATGCTGCGGTGTGAATCACGGAGCGGCCCCAGGCCCTCGCCTTCGTCAGGAAGACCAACCCGCAAGGTTCTGCCGACTCACATCCTGGGTCAAGACAGCGGGTCAGAGCCGAACCGGGGTTTGCGCAAATTCCCGGTGCACTTCATCGCGGATCACCAGGAAAAAAGGCTCGGACCGATCCACACGAGCGAACTGCACACCATAGGGCCGCTGCGTGGCGATCACTTCAGCACCGTTGGCGAGCGCCGCCCGCTCGGCCACCGTCCGAGGCAGGCGCAGGTGCAGCGTGCTTGAGGTGTGATCCTGTTCGAGCGTGACCCGAAGCATGCGCTCATCACCCGGTACCGGGGCGATCATCGCCACGCGATACGGCCCCTGGGCATCCGTGACGAGCTGGGTCGAGCTGTTGCTCGAGGCACTCGCCGAGTCGGATGCCGATGAAGCCGCTGATGAGGCAGACGATCCGCCAGCAGCGGAGGAACCGGCGAGGCTTTCAGCAGCGAACGTTGCGCTGCCGATCAGGAGCGAGCCGATCAGTGCGCCAGGCAACAAGGACGGAACAGCAAGCCTGAAGGCGAAGCGGTGATTGCGCATGTGTGAACACTGGATGAAAGATCTGGATCGCCAATGTACTACGTGCATCAAAGAGGAACGGGGGGTCACGGAAGATTCGCGCGCCGGGCTTATAGTCGGTGGTGTTCTCAAGCCCTCGTCTGCCCCATTCCTGTGTTGTGATCGAATCACCCGTTCGCCCTGAGGCATCCTCATCGACTCCAGACGAGATCCTCTGTGTCTGTCGTGGCATCACTCGTGGGCAGATCCAGACCGCCATCGACACGGGGGCCTGTACGCGGCTGGTTGATCTGACGGCCTCACTCGGGGCTGCCGCGGAGTGCGGATCCTGCTCGGCGGCGTTGCTGGAGATGCTGGGTGAGACCTCTGCCTGGACGCCCGTGGTGGCGGTCCGAAGGGTCCTGAGTGCCGATCCGGGAGATGAGCAACGGATCGAGCAGGTGGAGCTGATCGTGCCGCAGGGCACGGATTACCCTGCAACCCATGCAGGTCAGCATGTCACGGTGCAGGGGCTTATCGCGGGCCGATGGGTCTCGCGCTCGTACACCGTCATCAATCCATCGCCCCGCCCGGAGGTCATCCGCATCGCCGTGCGGCGTGTCCCCGAAGGCCAGTTCACGCCCTGGCTGCTGGATGACTCAGCAGAGCCCAAGACCCTGCGGGTCTCGGCGCCCGGCGGCCAGGATTTCTGGGCCGAGTCATTCGAGACCGTCGTCTGCCTGGTGGGTGGCATCGGTGTGACCATGGCCCGATCCGTGCTGGCGCAACGCGCGCCAGGTCAGCGGTTTCATCTCGACTACAGCACCCGCGATCGCGCCGATCAGGTTTTTCTTGAGGAGCACCAGACGCTCGCGCGGGACGACGCATCGTTCACGCTGGCCTGTCGTACCGATGACGTCGATGGGTTCATCACACAGGCGGTTGTACGCGATACCGCCGCGCGGTTTGCGGGCGCACGCTTCGTGCTGTGTGGCCCACCGGCCTATGTCCGCGCGGTTCAGGGCTGGCTCCTGAAATCGGGCGTGGCCGATCGGCAGATCCATGTCGAGAAGTTCTTTCTGCCCGAGCCCAGACCCGTCACCCGTCGCAGCTGGAAATCCTATGGCTACGCCCTGGGGGCCCTGCTGGCCTTGCTGCCCGCGCTCTGGCTGCTGCCGGGGCTGGCCTCCATGGTGCCCCATCACCACCACAATCCCGGACATGAACAGCTGAATTGCGCAGACTGCCATGTCAATGCACCGGGCACCCTGAGACAGCAACTCCAGGCCAAGACGGATTATTGGCTGGGCCGAAGCGAGGTCAATTCGGCGTTCATGTTCAAGCCGGTCGATAACCGCGTCTGCCTCGATTGCCATCAGCGCAACGACGATCATCATCCTGCGCACCGCTTTCTGGAGCCGCGCTTTGCGCCGGTGCGCGAAACGCTGGGCCCGCAACGATGCATCAGTTGCCATCGCGAGCATCAGCAGCAGCGCCTGACCGTCGCCGAACCGGGCTTTTGCTCGGCCTGTCACAAGGAACTCAAACTCAAGCGCGATCCTGCAACGCCCACGCATGCCGAGCTGATCCAGGCCAACCGGTGGGAAACCTGCCTGGGCTGCCACGATTTTCATAACAACCATGCCTGGAAGCCACCGAGCGAGCTGACATCGGCGATCAGCCCGCAGCGCATCCGGGAGTATTTCTTGACCGGCCCGTCACCCTATGGCGATGTGGTCGAAAAGGCGCGTCAACAGCGTTCAGAGCCTGAACCCAAGTCCCAGGAGCCATGACCATGCAAACCCGACGCCGGGAGCGTTTCATTCTTGCCGTGCTGGCGCTCGTGGTGCTTGGCATCTATCTGTTCGTCAGCGCACCACCCAAGCTGTCACAGACCCAGGAGTCATCGGGCCTGAACATGCCGGTGGAACGTTTCTTCAGTTTGCTCGATGCCGAAAACGCGTCGATTCGTACGCTCTACACCGCAGAGATCGTGGGCCCTGGCCAGCGCAACGGGCTCAAATTTGATGAAGCCTGGAAGCAGGGTGAAGTGCTGGCAGGCCCCTTGCCCGCCTTGTTCCTGAGAGAAACCTCCAGCATGTTGCAGCGTGATGTGGAAGGCGTGAATCTCTTTCTGGGTTCTGACTACCCCATCGTGACGGCCAATGCCTTCAAGGGGTTGCAGGTGGATTACTTCAAGAAGGTTCGCGCCGAAGGCAAGCCCCAGTTCTTTCAGGATCCGTCCACCCGTCTGTACACCGCCATGTTTCCGGATGTGGCCTCGGCCAAGCCCTGCGTGACCTGCCACAACGATCATCCGCAGACGCCCAAGAAGGACTGGTTGCTCAATGACATCATGGGTGCCACGACCTGGCTCTACCCGCGCAGTTCGGTGCCTCTTGAGGATGTGCTGAGCACGCTGCAGGCGCTCAGGAAGGCGGCGGTCAGCACCTATGCGATGTATCTCGAAAAAATCCAGAAGCTGCCCGCTTCGGAACAGCCTGAGATCGGCACCCGCTGGCCACGGGAAGGCCATTTTCTGCCCAACATCGAGACCTTCACCAAGGCGGTGGCTGCGCGAAACTCAGCCCATACCCTGGGTCAGTTGATGACCGAGCGCGGAGTCAATCGCCCGTGATCAGCACGATCGCAACCCATGCCTTGAGCTTGGCTGCTGCAGCCGCGATCCTCCTGCTGGGCTCCGTGCTGTTCATTGCACCGCCTTCCTGGGACGCCGTGGCTCGCTGGCAGATGAGTGATTCGTTCAAGACCATCAGTGGCTATGTCTTGCTGGCCCTGATGGCCGGCATGTGGCTGCCCGTCGGCGTGAAAGAGCGACTTCACCGGCCCAGGCACCGGGACTACCTCAAGCTCGCGCATCAGTGGCTCGGGGTTTTGCTGCTGGTGGCCTTTTTGCTGCACGCCAATCTGTCGCGATCGGGCTTTCTTGCCCTCCTCACCGTGAGCCTTTTTGTGGTCAGCGGTGTTGGCCTGCTGTTGTCATGGATGCAGGGGCGTGGCTGGATTCCTGGGCGCCGCTGGGTGATGGCTGCCCATATTGCGGTCGCCGGGTTGGTCAGCAGTTTTTCCTTGCTGCATGTGTACTTCGTTTTTGCCTATTCGGGCTGAGAGGCGCGAAAGCGCTCGGCGAGCGTTCAGGGCTGACCTGATCGGGTGAGGGCGGGGCTTGCGGCAACGGCTTTGCCTTGCCTAGTATTGCCGATGACCCACCTCCCCACTGGCCTGTACCAGACGCTCATCACCGAGGCCCTCGCCCATGAGCTTGAGGCGATCGGCAAGGATCTGACGCAGACTGCGGCGCTTCATCCGGCCGAGGCGGCCGACCGAATCACCCTGCATCTGGCCAGACTCATCGAGCGCTCGCTCGAGGACGTGATCCAGCGCAGGGGATCCGGCCTGCGAGGCCGTCAGACCCTCCAAGACCTCCAAGACCACGCCAACCTGAGCCACCTGAACCCGGGCGTCCCGCACGCAGGTCAACCCAGTCCGGTGATTGCAGCCGTGGAACTGGCGCGCGATATCGTCGGTTTGCTGATGAGGGGAGATGCCGCTGTCGATCGCGAGCGGGCCCTGCCGCATCCCGATGCGCGCTGGCTGAGCGCCGTGCTGGCGCGCGGGCTCGACGGTGCGCCTGTCCAGCCACTGGCACCGATCACGCCCTTGCTCGATACCACGCTGCTCACCAATGCACCGGGCGAGCCGCGGATCGGGGCGCAACTGCTCACCGAAATTCCCTCGACGGACGCGATCGACCTGGTGATGGCCTTCATTCGCAAGAGCGGCATCAGCCCCCTGCTCAAGAGCCTGCGTGCGCACTGTGAAGCCGGGCGGCCGCTGCGGGTGCTCACCACGACCTATACCCAGTCGACCGAACTCGCCGCGCTCGAGGCGCTGCGCGACATCGGTGCCCAGGTGCGCGTGTCGTATGACGAATCCGGCACACGCCTGCATGCCAAGGCCTGGCTCTTCACCCGCCACAGTGGGTATTCCACGGCCTACATCGGCTCATCCAATCTCACCCACAGTGCACAGGTCACCGGGCTGGAGTGGAACGCGCGTTTCTCGGGCGTGCGCAATCCTGCGGTGCTGGCCAAGGTGGCGGCGGTCTTCGAGAGCTACTGGAGCAGCGGCGACTTTGAGCCGTTTGATGCAACCGACTTTCAGGAGCGCACCCGGGTCGAGTCCCGTCATCACGACCTGCCCTTGCTGCCCCTGGAGATCCGCCTCGAGCCTTTTCAGGAGCGCCTGCTCGAGCAGATTGCCTTGGCCCGCTCCCAGGGCCTTCACGCCAATCTGCTGGTCGCGGCCACCGGCACTGGCAAGACCGTGATGGCCGCGATGGACTACCTTCGACTTCGGGAGCAACTGCCCCGTGCGCGCCTGCTGTTTGTGGCCCATCGGAAGGAGATCCTCACGCAGGCCCAGCGCATCTTTCGCATTGCGATGCGAGACCATGCCTTTGGCGAGCTCTGGGTGGATGGCGCCCGCCCGGACGCGGCCCGCCCGGACGGTTTTCGTGAGGTCTTTGCCTCCATCCAGAGTCTGAGCGCACACAGCGCGTTACTGATTCCGCCCGATCATTTCGACGTGGTGATCATCGACGAGTTTCACCATGCCGAGGCCCAGACCTATCAGCGGCTGCTCGAGCATCTCAAACCGCGCGAGCTGCTTGGCCTGACCGCCACGCCTGAGCGAGCTGATGGCGGTGACATCCTGCGCTGGTTTGGTGGGCGCATCACCGCCGAGCTGCGTCTGTGGGATGCCATCGATCAGCGCCGTCTCGTGCCCTTTGCCTATTACGGCACGAGTGACGGCACCGACCTCACGCGCGTGCCATTTCGGCGAGGCACGGGCTACGACGTGGCGGGGCTCACGCAGCTGTACACCGCCAACGATGCCTGGGTACGCCTCGTGATCCGGCAGGTCCGCGATCGTGTGGCCGATCCGCTGCGCATGCGGGCCCTCGGCTTTTGCGTGAGCGTGGACCATGCCCGCTTCATGGAGCGCAAGTTCGGTGAGGCGGGCTTCGCAGCCCGGGCGATCTGGGCCGACACGCCTCGCCACGAACGCGAAGATGCGCTGCGCCAGTTGCGCGAGCGCGAATTGCAGGTGGTGTTCTCGGTCGATCTCTTCAATGAGGGGGTGGATGTGCCCGCCGTGGATACGCTCCTCATGCTGAGGCCCACCGACAGTGCCACGCTGTTCCTGCAGCAGCTCGGCCGGGGCTTGCGTCAGCATCCTGGCAAGAGCCAGTGCACGGTGCTCGACTTCGTGGGTCAGCATCATCGGGAATTTCGGTTCGAGCGCAAGCTGGGCGCACTCATGCGCGGCACGGCCAGTACGCGCAAGGCCTTGCAGGACGCGGTGGAGCAGGGATTCCCGTTGCTGCCGGCGGGCTGCCACCTGGAGCTCGACCGCCAGGCCCAGGAGATCGTGCTGCGAAGCATTCGTGAGGCGGTTCCGAATCGCTGGTCGGCGCGCGTGCAGGCGCTCAAAGACCTGGCCGAGGAGCACGGCCCGCAGCTCACCCTCGAACAGTATCTTCACCACACCGGCGCCACACTTGAAGAGCTCTACAGCGGCAACAGGAGCTGGTCGGATCTGCGTGCCGATGCAGGACTGCCGATCAAGGCAGCCGGACCCTCTGAAGCCGCCCTGCGACGGGCCTGTGGGCGCGTGCTGCATGTGGATGACGAGTCGCGCATCCTCGCCTGGAAAAGCCTGTTGCAGGAGATGGCTCGCACGGGCGCTCAAAGTACGTCATGGGTCAGCGTCGCGAACGAGCCGCGCGTGGCCATGCTCATTGCCGCAGTGTTCAGCCGCGACGCTTTGCCGTCGGGCGCGAGCCGTGCGCATGCGCTCGAGCAGCTCAGCCGGCATCCGCAGGTGATCGACGAGCTGTTGCAGCTTCTCGAGGTGTTGCACACCCGCGTGGCACATCTTGGCCATACGCTCGATGCGTTGCCCGAGGTGCCGCTGCGGGTTCATGCCCGCTACACACGGGCAGAAATTCTTGCCGCCACCGGCGTGTCGGATCGCGCGGTGCCTGGCGCCTGGCAGACCGGTGTGATGTGGGCTGATGCGATACGCAGTGACCTGCTGGCTTTCACGCTCGACAAGACCGATGGGCGTTTTTCGCCCACCACGCGCTATCGCGACTATGCGATCAATCGGGAGCTCATTCACTGGGAGAGCCAGTCCGTCACGCGAGCCGACAGCGACACCGGGTTGCGCTATCAGCGGCATGCACAGCAGGCGAGCCACATGCTGCTTTTCGCCCGTCTCAAGGCCTCGGATCGGGCCTTCCTGTTCCTGGGTCCGGCCCGCTATGTGAGCCACCGCGGCGAGCAACCCATGGCCATCACCTGGCGACTGCTGCATCCCCTGCCCGGCGATGTGTATGCGGATTTTGCGGCGGCGGTGGCGTGAGCGGGGGTGGGTCGACGATCGTCAATAGCCGATTTGATCTCGAATTTGACTTTGATCAAAGCGGCGAATGATTCAGGACAGGAAGGTTTCTGGCGAAACACCGAATCGCTCGCTGAGGGCCCGGATCTGGCGGACATTGAGTTTTCGCTTGCCGGATAGAACCTCGGAAATCACCCCCTGACTCGCCACTTCGGGAAGGTCTGACTGCCTCAGACCGTGAGCGTCCATCAGGAAACGCAGGGCATCACGTCCGCGGTGTGGTGGCAGTGGCATGCGTTCAGATTCCCAGTCTTCGATCAGTCGCGCCACGATGCCAATGAGCGGGACCGCTGGATGGCGGGCTTGGCCTTCGCAGGCCCTCATCAGCAGGTCAAGAAGGTCCAGCATGCGGCGGTGATGTGCTGCACTGCGGATCATGCCGACATCCGAAAGCGCGTGAAACGCTTGCCAGGCTGGAAGCAGCTGGTTGGCGATCGACTGAGGGCTCATTGTCGCCAGAGCGCCCGGTCGTACTCTCGATGGGTGAGCATTGCGACGACGCGCAAGGTCTGGCTCGCGAAGTGCACGCGTGCGATCAGCCGGTACTTGTTGCCGCATACATTGAACACCAGATAAGAGCCGACTTTGTCGACGGAATTGAAGGTTCTCTTCAGTGCCGCCCAATGCTCGAACGAGTTGATTGAAATGACCGCCTGCCAACCCGCTACGCCAGTGCGCGCATCCGGGTGACGCCGTGCGAAGTCAAGAAGGATTGATCGCCCGACCAGCCTCATGAATATAGCAAAATGAGATAAAAAGCGGGATGCACATTTTGAAATTTTGCTGACTATCCGGGGCCTTGAACATTCAGCGGAAGTCTTAGGACAAACGGGTTTCATCCCTGCGCGCGGTTCAATGTCCGATGACGGTACGATGCGCAGTGGCCCACCGTTTTTCAGGAGACTCCCGTGCCCCGACCGCTTGAAGGCGTGACCGTCGTCGCGCTCGAACACGCCATCGCGGCGCCCTTTTGCACGCGCCAGCTGGCCGATCTCGGCGCGCGGGTCATCAAGATCGAGCGTCCCGGTGTCGGCGACTTTGCACGCGATCTGGACGAACGGGTGAGGGGGCTGTCGTCGCACTTCGTGTGGACCAACCGCTCCAAGGAGAGCCTCACGCTCGACCTCAAGCATCCGCAGGCCCTTGAGGTACTGATGCGCCTGCTGGCGCAGGCGGATGTGCTGGTGCAAAACCTTGCGCCCGGCGCCGCCGCACGCATGGGGCTGTCATTCGAAGCGCTGCATGCAATTCACCCGAGGCTCATCGTGTGCGACATCTCGGGCTATGGCGCAGATGGCCCCTATCGGGATCGCAAGGCCTACGACCTGCTCATCCAGAGCGAGTCGGGATTTCTGTCGGTGACGGGCAATGGTGATGCGCCGGCCAAATCGGGCTGCTCGATTGCCGATATCTCCGCGGGCATGTACGCCTACAGCAACATCCTGGCTGCACTGCTGCAGCGCGGTCGTACAGGCGAGGGCAGCCACATCGATGTATCCATGCTCGAAGCCATGGGCGAGTGGATGAGCTTTCCGATGTACTACGCCTTCGAGGGTGCACCACCCCCGCCGCGCTCGGGCGCCGCGCACGCCACCATTCATCCCTATGGGCCCTTTGTGGCGGGAGATGGTCGTGCAGTGATGCTCGGCATTCAAAATGAGCGCGAATGGGCTGCGTTTTGTGCGGTGGTGCTGCGTCAGCCGGAGCTCACCACCGATGAACGCTTTTCGTCCAACTCACGGCGCGTGGCCAACAAGCCCGAACTCACCGCACTCATCCTGCAGGTGTTTGCCGAGCTGACGGCCGAGCAGGTGGTGGCACGCCTGGAGGAGGCCCGCATCGCCAACGCCAATGTGAGCACCATGGCCGATGTCTGGGCGCATCCGCAGTTGCAGGCTCGCGGCCGCTGGACTCAGGTCGGTACTCCAGCAGGTGAGGTGCCCGCACTTTTGCCGCCCGGGCGCGTGAGCAGCTGGAGTGCGCGCATGGACGCCATCCCTGATGTGGGCGAGCACACCGAAGCCATCCTGGCCGAGCTCGGCTGCTCGGCCCAGGACATCTCAGGCCTGAGGGCGGCCGGGGCGGTTTGAGGTCAGGAGGATTCGCGCTGCTTCTACCGCGGCAACCAGCGCTCTTCCTGCAGTCGGCGCAGCCAGTCGATCAGTGCGTCTTCGGTATCCATGCAGTCGGCGAATCCATGCTGACGCAGTTTGATGGGGCTGAGCAGGCCGTGCGCTGGATGTGCAACGCCCTGAGCCAGAGATCGGTCGGTGAATTGCCATGAGCTGCCGATCAGACCATTCAGGGTGACGGGCTGCAGGCTGTGGCGCTGCACGATACGCGACCACACCGCCTCCTGAGCAGGCATGGCCTTCGCCAGTTCGATCGACTCGGGCTCGCCCAGGGCCATGCCGAAGTGCCGGGCCACGGCAGGCCACAGATCCTGCCAGGCGATCGCATCGCCATTGACGATGTTGTAGGTCTGGTTGGCTGCCTCGGGCGCGATGGCTGCAAACGCCGCGGCCTGCGCGATCAGCCGGCTGTCGCTCGCGGCCGTGACGAAGCGGCCTCCCCCGGTCCACACCAGCGGCAGGCCGAGCTCACGCCGGACGGCAGCAAAGGCCCCGATGGCTGCGACCACGTTCATGGGGCTGCCCGGGGCATGGCCGAGCACCACCTGCGGTCGAAGGATGGTGAAGTGCCAGGGTTTGCCCGCAGCAACCGCACGCGCCTGACGCTCGCGCACCAGGTCTTCCTGAAGCCAGTAGAAGTTCTCGTGCGCATGGCGAGGCCAGCGCTCCTTGGCCGGAATCGGCGCGGGCTCGAGATGCGTGCCATAGGCCTTGGCACCCTGCATCAGCGTGATCTGAGTCAGTCCCTGCGCTGCGGGCTCGAGCGCATCGAGCAGGTTCTCAAGCATGGCCCGGTTGGTGCTCATCTGTCGGCTATCGCGCCAGCCCGACACCAGATCGGGCAGCTCGAAGAGGGCGCTGTAAAAGAGGTGGGTCACGCCCGCGACTTCGGCCCTCACAGCCTGGCAGGCCTGCGCATCGGTGAGATCGACGGCCAGATGCCGTACGGCGTCGGGCCACTGCCCCCGTCGACGCGACAGCGCCGTGACCTGCCAGCCCGGCAAGGCACTGAAGTGCTCAACCGCAGCCTGGCCGATGATGCCGGAGGCGCCGGCGATGAGAAGGTGAGGCTTCATGAACGCTCCGGGTTATCGTTTGGGGAAGATTAGTCGAAGAACCCAACCCGACGCACCACTGGAACAGCGCCGCAGGTTCCCACGAGACGAATGAACGAACTCCGAGACGCTTCGGGCGCCTATGAACCTGACCGAGCCCAGGCGCTCCGGGGCACGCCCCACGCCTGGCTGACGGGTCTGATATCGGATGCACCCTGCGCAGTTCTCGTGCTCGATGACTCCTTGGGTTTTACAGCGCAGGCCTTTGCGAATCGCGGTGATCAGGTGCTCCGGGTCACTTCCCGAGACACGCGGAATCTTCACCCGGTTGCTGGTATTTCCTCCATTGAGGATCGATTGCCT
>JBKCEY010000120.1:0-429 GCA_046304115.1 Burkholderiales bacterium
CACGGTGGACTTCACCTTGGCGGCCTCGCCGATCATGAGCGCAAAGAAGTGCGGAATGCTGCCATTGGCCGGCACACCGAAATTACCCTTGTCGGGGTTGGTCCGGATCCAGTCCAGCAGGGCTGCGACTGTGGTCGCAGGATGATTGGCAGGCACCGCCACCACGAACTGATACTGGCTGACCTGCGAAACCGGCTGGAAATCAGCCTCGGCGTCATAGCCAGGCTGGCCGACCAGATTGGGCACCAGGGTCATGAGTGCCGGGTTCACGAAGACCAGAGCATCGGCATCGGCGGGCAGCGCCTTCATCTGTTGCATGGCGATCCGCCCTCCGGCACCGACGCGGTTTTCGACCACTACAGGGCGCTTGAGGCGGTTGCCCAGTTCGGTGGCGATGATGCGGGCTGAAGAATCGGAGGCTCCGCCCGG
>JBKCEY010000121.1:0-3755 GCA_046304115.1 Burkholderiales bacterium
GTGAATCGCCACAACAGTTGGCGGGTCAGAGCCACCGACACGGGGGCCGTATGGTCAACGATCTCTTGCGCAATCTCGCGGGCGCGCGCCAGCAGGTCTTCCGGCGCCACGGGGCCCTCCACCAGCCCGCCCCGGGCGGCCTCCTGGGCATCAAAGACCCGGCCCGAGTAGCACCAGCGCAAGGCCTGGGGCAGTCCCACGATCCGGGGCAGGAACCAGGCGCTGGCTGCCTCTGGCACCAGGCCGCGCCGCGTAAAGACCGCACCGAACTTGGCCGAACTCGATGCAATGCGCACATCCATCGGCAGCGTGAGGGTCAATCCGACGCCGACCGCAGCCCCATTGATGGCGGCTATCGAGGGCTTGCGGCATTCGAAGATCGCCTCGATGAAGCTGTCGGGCTTGGGGCCGCCTGCGACGCCGGTACGGGCGAACATGTTGTCGGATTGCGAACCGCCAAAGGCATCGGCACCCGCCGAGATATCCGCCCCTGCGCAAAACCCCTTGCCCGCGCCCGTCACGATGACAACCCGTACCGTGTCATCGGTATCGGCCTGTCGAAAGGCCGCCGTGAGTTCTCGACCCATGCGTGCCGTGTAGGCGTTGAGCTTGTCAGGCCTGTTGAGCGTGAGCGTCATGATGCCGTCGGTGATCTCGACGGACACGTGTTGTTCGGACATGGCGGTCTCCCCGGGATCGTCACCGTCGATGCGCCATGACCGCTGCAGCGGGCCTGGACGCAACAGGCGGGGATCCTGTTGTCTGCTTGTCGTGCCCATCATACCGGCATGCAAAACCCCAACGCGAATGAATGACTCGATCGACCGACACGGGAGCGAGACGGGAGCGAGACGGGAGCAACACGAGACCGACACGGGCGGCAGACACTCAAAGCGGATTCAGGTGTTTGTGTATGCCTTGTAAATTCTTGTCTACTTCCTGGCACAAATGGTCAATTACCGAATCATTGCGGATGCGGCGGCGCCCCGCTTGCGCTAGCCTTGGCACAAGTTCGTCGCAACCCCGACACTCTGAGCACAATCATGAAACAATCCAATTCGCGCCGTCAGTGGATCCAGCAATCAGCCACGGCCGGCCTGGCTGCTGCTGCGCCCGCCGTCCTGCAGCCCGCGGCAGCTCAGGGCACCGCCCGCAAATCCCTGAAGGTCATGCAGTGGAACCACTTCGTGCCGGCCTTTGACGAGTGGTTCAACAAGAAGTTCGTCAAGGAATGGGGCGAAAAGAACAACACCGAGGTCATCGTGACCAACGTGGGCATGACCAGCATCGAGAGCCGGGCGTCTGCCGAGATCGCCAAGAAGCAGGGCCATGACCTGTGCATGTTTCTGTCGCCCCCGGCTTCCTATGAAGACCACGTGATTGACCATCGCGATATCTACACCGAGTGCGAAAAGCGCTTCGGCAAGCCGCTCGAAATCGCGATGAAAAGCACCTATAACCCGGTCACCAAAAAGTATTTCGGGTTCTCTGACAGCTATGTGCCCGACCCGGTCAACTATCGCAAGGATCTCTGGGATGACGTGGGCGTGGTGCCTGATTCCTGGGATGCCATCCGCGAAGGAGGCCGCAGAATCATGCAAAAGCACCGCATCCCGGTGGGCATTGGCATGTCCAACGAGCTCGACAGCAGCATGGCCTTGCGCTCGATCCTGCACTGCTTCGGAGGCTCGGAGCAAACGCCCGATGGCCGCCCGAATCTGGAGTCAAAGCAGACCCTCGAGGCACTGCGGTTTGCCAAGGCCCTTTACACCGAGACGATGACCGAGGAAATCTTCTCGTGGGATGCCTCGTCGAACAACCGCCTGATGCTGGCGGGCAAGGGCTCACTGACGCTCAATGCGATCTCGGTCACGCGGACCGGCGAAAACGAGCGGATCCCGGTCGCCGACAAGATTTCCCTGGCCAAACCGGCCAAAGGGCCGGCAGCCCATGTTGGCGTCATGCACCTCATGAATGCCTATGTGATCTGGAAATTTGCACGCAACATCGATGGCGCCAAGAAATTCCTGGTTGATCTGACGGCCGAATCGCGCAATGCCTTCCTGGCCAGCGAGTTCTACAACTTTCCGACCTTCCCGCAGCTGGTGCCGGACCTCAAGCAGCTGGTGGCCATCGACAAGAAAGCAAGTCCGGTCGACAAATACGCGATCTTCACCGACGCCGATCGATGGACCGTCAATGTGGGCTATCCGGGTTATGCCAACGCGGCGATCGATGAGATCTGGAAAGCCTGGCTGTTGCCTCGCATGTTCGCCGATGCATCGAGCGGTCGCCTGAGCCCCGAAGAGGCCCTCAAGATGTACTCAGGCCAGGCCAACAAGATCTTTGACGCCTGGCGTGCCCGCAAGAAGGTCTGACACGATGAATCGACGTCTCATACTGCAGTCGGGTGCAGCGGGTGTGATCGCCAGTGTCGCCGTGGGCGGGACAGCTCTTGCGCAGCCCAATCGCAAGAAGCGGATCTTCATTGTCAGCAGCTATCACCGGGCTTACCTCTGGTCGCAGTCCACCCAAAAAGGCGTGGGCGCGGCCCTGATCAAGAACGGTTACCTCGACAACGAGGCCCAGGCCCAGCAATTGGCCAACAGCGACGCCGTGGAGAGCGCCCGTGCAGTCATCCGCAAGGACTGGATGGACACCAAGCGCAAGGACAGCCGCGCCGATATGGCGAGCGCCACTGCACGCATCATGGTGGCCTTGCGGGCCTTCAAACCCGATGTCGTGCTCCTGGGCGACGACAATGCCGCGCGATACATCGGTGGGCAACTGCTCGACACCTCCACTCCGGTGGTGTTCTGGGGTATCAACGGCCTGCCGCTCAAGTATGGTCTGGTCGACAGCATGGATGCGCCGGGTCGCAATGTGACCGGCGTCTGGCAATCCGGCTATCACAAGGAAAGCCTTGATCTGCTCAAGCGGCTGGTGCCCAAGGCGCGCACCTTTGCCATCCTCGCCTGTGACTCCGAATCCTCGCGCCCCAACATCAAGATGATCGAGCAGCTCGCCCAGCGCGGCAGCCTGCCCCTGCAGCTGGTCGACAAGGCGGTCACGAACTCGGTGGAGGAGTTCAAGGCCCGTGCCACCGAGCTGTCCAAAAAGGTCGATGCCTTTTTCATGCTCAATCACGACACCCTGCGGGATGCCAAGGGCAACCATGTCGACATGCTCGAGGTTGGCCGCTGGTATCTGAACAACATCCGTATCCCCGAAGCCTCGCATGAAGACCAGTTCGTGCTGGAGGGTATGCTTCTGACTGCCAACGATTCGGGATTCAATCAAGGACAATTGGCCGTCGAGATGGCAGCCGGCATCCTTGAAAAAGGATTGAATCCGGGTCGAATGTCGGTTCGCACCCCCGAGCGCGGCCCGTATCTGGTCAACCGGAATCGGGCCCGTCAGCTCGGCATCAACCTTGACGAAGCCATGTACCTGATCGACGAACTGGTTGATGTCTCACTGGCCCTGAAGGGCCGAGCCACCCCGTAGCCCAGCGCCTCTGATGGCTTCACGAATGCCGATCTTTCAGCGGCTGCTGCTGGCGTTTCTGGCGGTTGGCGTGATTGTGAGCGTGCCACTGATCGTGGCCTCGTTCCAGTTCAGCCGGGACGCTGCGCGGCTGCGCGCGCAGCAGAACATCGCCCAGCAGGTCGAAATCCTTTCGGCCAATTTCGCGCAGGAATTCGGGCTCGGACTGCATCGCTCGCTCAAGCAGATCACCACGTCCGAAACCCTGA
>JBKCEY010000122.1:0-677 GCA_046304115.1 Burkholderiales bacterium
CGAGGGGTACCGCCACGTTCACACCGAGCCGGACGTTCTCGCGCTTGCTGGCACGCTGGTCCTGGCCCTCATCGAGTCTCACCCATGAGGCCTCGGGCGTGATGGTCATGCCTTGCCACACAAAACTCTGGCTGGCCTGCACACCCAGCAGATCACCCCGTGGCGCATTCACGCCGGGTGAATAGGCACCAATGCCCGAGACGGTATTGCCCGAATGCACCCGCACCTGCCGGCGCGTCTGCGCATCCATCCAGCTCAAGGTGAACACGCGTGCGCCCGATCCCATGGGGCTCGCAAGCCACCGCCCGCCCTGCGTGTAGCCCTGTTGGTACACGCCATTCACATAGCCTGGGAAGGTGGGCTTGTTGTCCCAGGGCAGGCTGTAGGCGTTGGTGTCGACATACTCCAGCACTACCCGATAGCGGCCCTGGCCATAGGTGCTCTCGATGCCCCACAGGCTCATGAACTTGAAGGGCAGGGGCACCGTGCCGGCTGCATCCTCGCCCATCCATTGCGTGTAGGCCGCGCACGACCCCACCACCGAAGAGATCCATTGGGGGCATCGCAGCCTGAAGTCATAGCCTGCGATCTGAGCGCTCGAATCGATGAACGGTGAGTCGGGATCCTGATTCACCTCCTGCCCGAAAAACGCCTTCACAAAATTGCGAACGCCGCTC
>JBKCEY010000123.1:0-8390 GCA_046304115.1 Burkholderiales bacterium
CCGTTTGAGGATCGTCATCTGCTGACCTACTGGTCGGATGTGGCCACCATTGATCTCACCTCGGGCGGGCCGATCAACACCGATGAAAAACGCATGGCCGAGCTCATGAAGTGCCTGGTCTATTTCCAGAAACTCTGGAACGAGCGGGTTGCGCAGCCGCCGCGCACCGACCTGATCTCGATGATGGCTCATGCGCCGGCCACACGCGACATGGATGCCAAGACCTTCCTGGGCAACCTGTTGCTGCTGATCGTGGGTGGCAACGACACCACGCGCAACTCCATGAGCGGTGGTCTGCTCGCCATGCTCGAGAACCCCGCGGAGTTTGAAAAGCTCAAGGCCAAGCCGGCGCTGGTCACCAATGCCGTGTCAGAGATCATTCGCTGGCAAACGCCGCTGTCTCACATGCGCCGCACGGCCAAGTCCGACTATGTGCTCAACGGCAAGCAGATCCGCAAGGGCGACAAGGTCGTGATGTGGTACCTCTCGGGCAATCGCGATGAGTCCGTCATCGATCGGGCGCATGAGTTCATCATCGACCGACCGCGCGCGCGCCAGCACCTGTCTTTTGGCTTTGGCATTCACCGCTGCGTGGGCAATCGCCTGGCCGAGCTGCAGCTGCGCATTCTCTGGGAAGAGATGCTGGCTCGCTTCACGGGCTTTGAGCTGATGGGCACGCCTGAGCGCACCTACTCCAACTTCGTGCACGGCTTTACCTCGCTGCCCGTGCGCATTACCGGACGGCGCTGAAGCCCTGCGCCTTGGCGTTCGCTCAACCAAAGTTCGCTCAATAACTGGCCAGCATGCTGACCCGATTCGACGACTACCCGCTGCATCAGACACCGGAGCCGATTGCGCATCCGGTGTCCAACGATCGCAATGTCTACGACCGCTACTGGTTCAACGGTTTTTCGATCGATGGGTCGCTCTACTTTGCTGTGGCGCTGGGCCTTTATCCCAACCGACGCATCATGGACTGCGCGTTCAGTGTGGTGCGTGGCGGCGAACAGTGGTCGTTTCATGGTTCGCGCCGGGCTCCGCAGGAGCGCGATGAGCTGCAGGTGGGCCCCTTTCGCATCGAAATTCTCGAACCGATGCAAAGGCTGCGCATCGTGCTCGAGGACAATGACAGCGGGCTGTCCTGCGACCTGACCTTCGACGCAGTCACACCGGCTCTGGAAGAAGACCGACAGCGCCTGGTGCGCAACGACCGGGTCTTCATGGACGTGACCCGGTTCACCCAGTTCGGGCGCTGGCAAGGATGGCTGCAGTGCGCGGGCGAGCGCATTGCGGTGCAACCGCAGGCCATTCGCGGCATCCGCGACCGTTCCTGGGGCGTGCGTCCGGTGGGCGAGCCTGATGCGGGCGGCGCGCCGCTTGCGGGTCTGCCGCAGCTCTACTTTCTGTGGGCGCCTGTTCACTGGGACGATGGCGCAAGCCATGTGTGCGTATTTGAAGATGCCAGTGGTCGGCATCTGCATGCCGAGGGCAAGCGAACCGCACTGCTGCCTCAGGCGGACGCATCCTCGGTCGAGCGCATGGTCCGGGTGGATCATCGGATCGTCTATCGACCCGGCACGCGCCAGATGGCTTCGGGTCTGCTGCAGATCCGGACCCCTTCGGGTGAGTCTCGCGAAATCCGGCTTGAACCCTTGCTGCAGTTTCAGATGAAAGGTCTGGGTTATCGCCACCCGGTCTGGGCGCACGGCCTGTGGAAAGGCGAGCTTGCACTGGGTGCCGATCGCTGGCGCATCAACGAGCTGCCGCCGCTGGATCTGCACAACGTGCACATCCAGCAGGTGGTGCGGGCCATCGATGGGGATCGGATCGGCTACGGCATCGTTGAGCAGCTGTGCATAGGAGCGCATGCACCTTCGGGTTTTGCGCAGTTTCTCGACGGCGCCTGAGCGCAGCAGGCTCGATTGGATTCCGACGCCCGGCGACTGGCCGAACGCCTTGCGCCCTGGTGGGCCCAGCGCAGCGGCCTGCCCACGGTTCAGATCCGTGCGGTGGATCGCATCCCCGGCGGGGCCTCGCGTGAAACCTGGCGCCTGTCGGTCGATGATCAGCCATTCATTCTGAGGCTCGATCCCGGGTCCAGCCTGATCGAGACCGAGCGTGATCTGGAGTTCGCTGCGCTGCGTGCCTTTCATGGCAGTGCGGTGCCCGTGCCCGAGCCGCTGTGGCTTGAGCCGGATCCCTCCGTGCTGGGCGGGTCTTTCTTTGTGATGCGTGCGGTGCAGGGCGGATTGGCCGCACCCCTGCGACTGATGCAGCCGCCTTATGTGGCCCACCATGGCCGCATGGCCGAGCGCAAGTGGCAGGTGCTGGGTGAGATCGCCCGCTTCGTGCCTGATGCGCAAGGCGATCTGGCGCAGCGCCTCAAGCCCGACCCTTCGGATGATCGACCCTGCTGGTTGCGCGAGCTTGAGCGCTGGCAGTCCATGCTCGATGCTGATGCGCTGGAGCCCCAGCCGATCCAGCAGGCCGCCGTGCGCTGGATGCGACGTCATCCGCCACCACCGCCGCAGCGGCTGTCGGTGGTTCATGGCGACTACCGCACGGGAAATCTGCTGTTTTCCGAGCAGGGCGATCTGCTCTCGGTGCTCGACTGGGAAATGGTGCACTCGGGTGATCCTCTGGAGGATCTGGCCTGGGGGCTCAATCGGGTATGGTGTTTTCAGAACGACGAGCGGCGCGGTGGACTGCTGCCCCGCGAGTCGGCTGTGGCCCTCTGGGAAGGCGCGAGCGGACTGCGCGCTGAGGCGCAGGCCCTGCACTGGTGGGAGCTTTTTTCCTGCCTCAAGGGCCAGGCGATCTGGCTGTCGGCCGCGAAGGAGTACGAACAGGGCCGGGTGGCCGACACCATGATGGTGACTGCGGCCTGGATGATGATCAACGCCCAGGATCGGGCCAGTCTCGAGTTGCTGGGCCGACTGTGAGTCTGATGCCATGATGCCTTCACCCGCGGCCTACCTGCAGGGTCTGGCCCGCCTGCTGGGCGAGCAGGTGAGCCCCAGGCTACCGACGCCGTTCGAGCAGGCCGGCATGCAGCGCGAGCCGATGCACCTGCAGGCGGTGGCGATCGAATTCGAGCGGGCGGCGGCGCGCCGCGTGCAGGAGAACCAGGCCATTCGCCACCTGATGGCTCGAGCGGCTGCACTGCCAGAACTCGCGCCCGCGCTGAAGGCCCGGTGCGAGCGGCTGGCAGCCGGAGCTGATACCGACCTGAGCATTGGCGCGCTGCAGGACGGCAACCAGGCGCTGCGCGCCGGGCTGATCGCACTGCAGGCCGAGCTTGAGGGGAAGGTGGATCACGCAGGGAAGGTGGATCAGGCGGGGGAGGTTGATGAGGCCCCGCATGTCGCGCTGAGCGCAGCGCTGCTCGAAGCGATCTGGCAGGAACTGCGAACATCCACCGAACGGCGTCGCCTTCCGAGCGACCGATTCTGAGCGCGACCGATGCTCACTGAGGCAGGGGCGGATCCGGATGCTGATCCAGGGCGCCCTCAGGAACAGAGACTGGGAGACTGAAGATGCATGTGACAGACCTTTTCTTTCGCGGCTTTCGCACCCATCCGAACCGGCTGGCGCTGTCGGGTGATGGCGGTGATTACAGCTATGCCCAGGCCTGGGCGATGTGCAATCGCATTGCCCGCCGGCTGGGAGAGGGTGGCTTTGGCGTGGGCGACCGATTCGCGGTGCTGAGCCCGAACACCAGCGAGGCCATGCTGGCCATGCTGGGCGGGTTGCGCGCGGGGCTGGCCTGGTCGAACCTCAACATGCGGGCTGCGGTGCCCGACATTCTGCACATCCTGTCGGCGGGTCGCTGCAGCGTGTTGTTCTTCGACCCCGCTGCGGCCGGCATGATCGACGAGATCCGGGCCCAGGTGCCTTCGCTGCGCGAACTGGTCTGCATTCAGGGTGCCGATGCCCGTGCACCGTCGCTGTCGGGTTGGCTGGGTACGACCAGCGATGCACCGCTTGATCTGCGCCTGCCTGAATCAGCCCAGGGCTTTCAGGGTGCCACCGGCGGCACGACGGGCCGCTCCAATCTCACGGTGGGCTCCAACCGGTTTTTGCTCACCGGGGTGATGGCCTGGGCCACCTGTCTGCACTATCCGCACGACGAGCCGCCGGTGAACCTGGCGGTGGCGCCCATCACCCATGCAGCGGGCTTTGTGGCCCTGGGCATGGGGCAGTTCGGAGGCACCACGATCCTCATGTCCACGCCGGATGTCGATCGCATGATTGACCTGATCGAACAGCGCCGGGTGAATACACTCTTTTTGCCGCCCACCCTGATCTACGTGCTACTGGCCCATCCCCGCGCAGCAAGCGCTGACTTTTCGTCGCTGCGCTACCTGATTGCCGCGGCCTCGCCCTTTGCGCCCGAGAAGATCGTCGAGGCAGTGACTCGCTTTGGCCCGGTGGTCTGTCAGGCCTTTGGCCAGACCGAGTCGGGGTTTCCGACCACCTTCATGTCACCGGCCGAGATGGCCGAGGCGGCGACTGACCCGCGTTATGCCCATCGGCTGCTCTCCTGCGGCCGGCCCACCGTGATCGTCGAGGACATGGCCATCATGGATGAGGAAGGGCGACTGCTGCCGTCGGGCGAAGCGGGTGAGGTGGTGCTGCGCGGGCCGACCATGATGGATGCCTATCTGGACGATCCGGCAGCGACTGAAGAGATCCAGAAATTCGGCTGGCATCACACCGGTGACATCGGCCGGCGCGATGAGGATGGCTACTTCTACATCACCGACCGCAAGCGCGACCTGATCATCTCGGGCGGATTCAACATCTTTCCTTTCGAGGTGGAGAGTGCCCTCATGAAGCATCCGTCCATCCAGGATGCTGCCGTGATCGGCGTGCCCGACCCGAAGTGGGGTGAGGCGGTCAAGGCCTGCGTGCAGATGAAGCCCGGTGCGATCCTGAGCGAGACTGAAGTGATCGACTGGTGCAAGTCGCTGGTGGGCTCCATGAAGGCTCCCAAGAGCGTGGACTTCATCGCCTCACTGCCCCGCAGCCCGGTGGGCAAGGTACTCAAGCGCGAACTGCGCACGCCGTACTGGGCCGATCGCGGCCGCGCAGTGGGCTGAGACGGGCATGCCCGATCAAACATCAACGACCCTTCAGCATGCTGAGGCCGCGTTCAGTCGAAGATGCATCGGCTGCAAACGCGTCTGACCCACCGACAATTTCCTCAAGGCCCCGACCCCATGATTTCGTCAGAACCGAGTTCTCCCGCGGGAGCCTCTGCTGCGTTGCCTCCAGGCGTATTCAGTGGCATTCGCATCCTTGACATGGCCACTGTGGTGGCCGCCCCCTTTGCTGCCAGTCTGTGCGCCGATCTGGGTGCAGAGGTGGTCAAGCTCGAACTGCCCGATGGCACCGATACCCTGCGCGGGCTGGCGCCCACCCAGGGTGATCATGCCCTGCACTGGAAGGTGACCAATCGCGGCAAGCGGGGCATCTCACTGGATGTACGAACCCCCGAGGGCAAGGCCATCCTGCTCAGGCTGTTGCCGCGCTTCGATGTGCTGGTCGAGAACTTTCGCTCCGGCACGCTCGATCGTTGGGGTCTGGACCTGGCCACGCTGCATGCCGTCAATCCGCGACTGACCGTGCTGCGACTGACCGGTTTCGGGCAGACAGGCCCCAAGGCCCGCGATCCGGGTTTTGCGCGCATCTTTGAGGCCATGGGCGGCCTCGCCCATCTCACGGGCGAGGCTGATGGCCGCCCGCAGCACATCAATTACCCCATGGGCGACATGATGGCCGGGCTCTTCGGAGCCTTCTCGATTGCGAGCGCGCTGGTCGAGATGCGCGGCAATCCGGATCAGAAAGGACGCGAGATCGACCTGTCGGCCACTGAAGTGCTGCTGCGGCTGCTCGAGACCCTGCCGGTGGAATACGAGCGGCTTGGTGTGGCCAGGATGCGCTCGGGGCCAAGCGCCACCTATACCGCGCCGTCGAGCATTTTCAGAAGCCGCGACGGGCACTGGCTCACGCTGGTGGCTGGGGGCGATGCGATGTTTCGCAGGCTGTGCGAGGCGATGCGCCAGCCCGAGCTTTTGCAAGACCCGCGCATGAACCATGCACGGGCCCGCAATGCCAACAGCGAAGCGGTCAATGAGTTGGTGGGCCAGTGGTGCGCGAGCCTGCCCTTTGAAGAGATTGCGTCGCGCCTGAAGGCGGTCGATGCGCCCTTTCACAAGGTCTATGACATTGCCGATGTGATGAACGATGCGCACTTCAAGGCGCGCGGGGCGATCACGCGCCTGGCCGACCCCGATCTGGGCAGCGTGCCTGCGCCGGCCGCTGTGCCGCGGTTTTCGGGCCTTCCACAGATCGTGCCCCGCACAGGGCCTGCGGTGGGCGAGCACAATGTCGAAGTGTTCAGTGAGATCGGACTCGACGCGCAGGATCTCGCGCAATTGAGAGACAAGGGTGTGATCTGAGCGCAGAACTGTTCCAGGCCGTCGGCATCAATTCACCCTACACACCCCTGCGGATATCGATAAGGCATCTCCCATGACTCAGCCCACTTCTGGCAACGCCCCCCACCTGCACACGCCGCTCGAGATGGGCGGCATGGCACTGACCCATCGCGTCGTGATGGCGCCCCTGACCCGGATGCGCGCCACGGTACCCGGCAACACCGCCAATGCGCTCATGGCCCGTTATTACCGGCAACGCGCCACACCGGGCGGTCTCATCATCGCTGAGGCCTCGCAGGTTTCGCAGGATGGTGTGGGCGCTCCCAACACGCCAGGGGTTCATACCGAGGCGCAGATCGCGGGCTGGCGTAAGGTGACCGACGCCATTCATTCACGCGGCGGCAAGGTCTATCTGCAGCTGTGGCATATGGGCCGACTCTCACATCCCTCGCACCAGCCGGGCGGCGGTCTGCCGATTGCACCCTCTGCCGTGGCTGCGCAGGGCGAGGTCACCACGGCCGACTTCAAGCGCGTGCCCTTCCCGGTGCCGCGGGCCCTCGAGACAGCCGAGATTCCGGCGCTGATCGCCCGCTACGCCCAGGCCGCTCGCAACGCGCTGGCCGCAGGCTTTGACGGGGTCGAGATTCATTCGGCCAACGGCTATCTGCTCGAGCAGTTCCTGCAATCCAAAACCAATCAGCGCACCGATGCCTACGGCGGCTCGATCGAGAATCGCTGTCGTCTGGTGCTGCAGATCACCGAGGCGATCGCCGAGGTCTGGGGCGCCCAGCGCGTGGGCATTCGGCTCTCGCCCTACGGCATTGCGAACGACAGCGGCGAGGCCGACCCCATGCCGCTTTACAGTCACCTGGTGAAGTCGCTCGATGCCCTGGGCCTGGCCTATCTGCATCTGATCGAGCCGCGCGCGAGCGGAGCGGGGCAGCGGGAAGTGGATCACCAGAACGTGCCCTCGGCGGCCCGACTGTTTCGGCCGATGTGGCGCGGCTCACTGATTGCCGCAGGCAATTTCCGGGGCGATAACGCCAATGCGATGCTCGCCGCCGGCGATGCCGATGCGATCGCTTTTGGCCGACTGTTCATCTCGAATCCCGATCTGCCCGAGCGGCTGCGCACGGGCACCGCACTCACTCCCTATAACCGAGCCACGTTCTATTCCCGCGGGCCCGAAGGCTATGTGGATTATGCGAAAGCCGATGGCACCACCGAGGACTGAGTCGAACGCATGAACGCCCTGCTCAGGCTGGATGGAGTCCGTTGCAGGGTTGGCGATCAGTGGCTCTTTGATGACGGACTGAGCGCCGTGTTGAACCCGGGGCTGGTGGTGGTCCGGGGCGGTGAGGGGCGGGGCAAGACCAGCCTGCTTCGGGTGATGGCGGGTCGGCTGCAGCCTGAGACCGGTTCAGTGCTTCGCAGCGATGGCCTGACCGTGGTCTGGAACGACCCACAGGATGCTCAGGACGAGCAGTTGAGTGCCCGAGCCTGGCTGGATGTGCAGTCGGGTTGCCATGTGCACTGGAACGCCGCCGCAGCCCGCGAGAGCATTGAGGCTCTGCGTCTGCAGGAGCATCTCGACAAAGCGCTGTTCATGCTCTCGACGGGCACCCGGCGCAAGCTGGCCCTGGTGGTCGCCTGGGCGTCGCAGGCTGATCTGGTGCTGCTCGACAATCCCCTGGCTGCGCTTGATGCCCGATCGCGAGAGGCTCTGGTCGGCAGGCTCAATCAGCAGATCGCGCCCATGAGCAATCAGGACGGGCAAACCGCGATTGGGGAGCACGGCCGGCCTGAGGCTGAATCCGCACGGACCTCAGCGGCTTTGCGCTCGGTCTGGGTTGTGGCCGACTACGAACAGCCCGAGGGGCTGATGTCTGACGTGCCTGGAGCCCGATTCGGCGTGATCGATCTGGGCGACTGACAGGCGGGGTGGGT
>JBKCEY010000124.1:0-1208 GCA_046304115.1 Burkholderiales bacterium
ACCCTCATGTCATCGCCTCGCCCCGGTCTGACCTTTTCGCATTTCGGCATCTTCGTGAAGGACATGGCGCTCATGGAGCGTTTTTACAGCGACATGCTGGGCTTCACGGTGACCGATCGGGGCCGTCTGGAGCGACCCGGCGGCGCGGTGGATCTGGTCTTTCTGAGCCGTGACCCCGATGAGCATCACCAGATCGTGCTGGCCAGCGGTCGACCCGATGCGGTGGGCTTCAATGTCATCAATCAGATTTCACTCAAGGCCGACAGTCTTGCCGCGCTCAAGGACATCCACAGCCGGATGGCGCAATCCGGCGTGCAGGGCATGGCCCCGATCACGCACGGCAATGCGTTGTCGGTCTATGCGCCCGATCCCGAAGGCAATCGCCTGGAGTTCTACTTCGACCTGCCGTGGTACGTGACCCAGCCGGTGGTCCTGCCGGTCGACCTCAACCAGGACGATGCGACGATTCTGGCTCAAGCCGAAGCCCATGCGCGCGGCCTGCCGGGCTTCATGCCCCGGGCGCAGTGGCGTGCCCTGATGGCGCAACGCATGGGATTGCCGGCCTGACATGAAAGGCAGCGAGCGAAGGGTGGCGCCAGGCGATGAACAGCGCTGAGAGGCTCTTTGCGCTTCTGGCCTGCTTTACCGAACAGGCTCCGGTCTGGGAGACCGATGCACTGATCGCGGCGCTGGGATGCACCCGGGCCACCGGCTACAGGGCCATCAAGACGCTGGTCGATGCGGGTTTTCTGGTCAAGCTGGCAGCGGGGCGTTATGCCCTGGGCCCGCGCATCGTGCAGCTCGACTGGCAGTTGCGCTCCACCGACCCGGTACTGCGCCGGGCCGTACCGGTCATGGAATCACTGGTCGAGAAGACCGGCTTTGATGCCGTGCTCAGCGTGCTGATGGGCGAGACCCTGATCGATACCCATCGGGCCAGCCGTCAGGGCAGCCGGCTGGAGCTGGGCTATGGGCGGGGACGGCCGAGGCCGCTCTTTCTGGGAGCCTCGCCTCGGGTGCTGCTCGCACATCTGCCGGTCCCAACCCAGCGTCGCCTGCAGGCCCGTCATGCAGTGGAAGTGGCCCGATGCGGCATGGGCCAGAACTGGCAGGAGTTCAGGGCCAGGTTGGCTGCTGTGCGTGAGGCGGGCTGGAGCCTGTCGCTGGGTGAGCTCGAGGCGCACCTTGGCGCGATCGCGGTGCCGGTC
>JBKCEY010000125.1:0-2995 GCA_046304115.1 Burkholderiales bacterium
TGTGCAGGACCTCAGCCCTCAGCCCGTGACCCTCGATTCGAAATTCCAGTTGCATGCCCGGCAGGATCCCCAGGGTTTGGCGGATTTCTGCCGGGATGACAACCTGGCCTTTGCCTGAAACGGTGACCGTCGCCATGCCCACTCGCTTTCCTGCTTGAATTGACCTGAACAGCGAGAGACTAGGCCCGCCAGAGTGATGTTGGCAATAAGCCTAAAGGCCAAGCTGTTGGGGCTTTAGCCCGTTACCACCACCCCGGCCGCAGCCAGCTGCCTGACCTCGTCGTGGGACAGGCCGAGCAGCTCGTTGAGCGCCTCGGCGGTGTGCTCACCTAGCCCAGGCGCCGGAGTGCGCACCGAGCCCGGGGTCTTGCTCAGACGCACCGGGGCGTTGGCCATGATGACCTTGCCCGAGCGGGGATGGTCCATGGTGAGCAGGGACTGGCGGGCCGCCACCTGGGGATGGTCCACCACCTGCCCGATGTCGTTGACCGCACCCACCGGAATGCCCACATCGATCAGGATGCGCTCCCACTCCTCGTAGCTCTTGGTGAGCATGGCTTCCTGCACGATATCGATGAGATCGGTGCGATTGGCCACCCGCAGGCGGTTGCTGGCAAAGCGCGGGTCGCTCAGCAGATCGGCACGGCCAATGACCGGACAGAAGATCTTCCAGAGTTTTTCGCTGCCCACGGCAATGGCCAGATCGCGGGTTTTGGTGCGCAGGGTCTGGTAGGGCAGCAGCGCCTTGTAGGCCGTACCCATGGGCTTGGGCATTTCGCGATCCACCCCATAGGAGGCCACCAGCGTGTTGAGCAGACCGAGCTGGCCTTCCATCATCGACATGTCGATGCGCTGGCCCATGCCGGTCTTGTCCTTCACTCTGAGCGCCATCAGGATGCCGTAGGCCGTGTACATGCCGGCGGCCATGTCGGCGATCGAGATGCCGCAGCGCACGCCGCGCCCCCCTTCTTCACCGGTGATGCTGATCATGCCGCTCTCGGCCTGCAGGATGAGGTCCATGGCGGCGCGCTCGCGATAGGGCCCGTCCTGGCCAAAGCCCGAGATCGAGGCATAGATGATGCCGGGGTTGCGTGCGCTCACGGCCTCATAGCCCAGGCCGAGTTTTTCAAGTGCACCGGGGCGGAAGTTCTCGATCAGGACATCGGCCTTCTCGATCACCTTGAGAAAGAGCTCCTTGCCCTTGGGGTCCTTGAGGTTGATCGACAGGCCTTTTTTATTGCGATGCAAAGACACGAAATAGGCCGACTCGGCGCCGCCGGTGCCTGCGGCCGCACCCCAGGCCCGCGAGATGTCTCCGCCGTCGGGTGATTCGAGCTTGTAGACCTGGGCGCCGTAGTCGGCCAGCATGGTCGAGCAGTGCGGGCCCGCCAGTGCATGCGACAGATCGATCACGACCACATCTTCCAATGGCATCTTCATTTCAGGTCTCCTCCATCACTCATTCATTCAAATTCCACGGGCCGCGGAAAACTCACGGCTGCCTAAACTGACCGCGGCCGGTCGAACTGACCACGGCCGGCTGAACGGCTCACGGCCGCCCGAACTGCAGCACGCCGTCTTCGAGCGGTGCTTTTTTCAACAGCTCGACATCACGCTTGTAATTCTGCTCCGTTCGCCAGGGAGCGACCTCGCCCTGTTTCGGAAATCGATCCAGAGCCCGCTGAAAATAGCCCGATGAAAAATCCACCCAGGGCGCGGTGGGCACCGTTTGCACAGGGGGCCGGGCTACCACCCAGGCGGTGTTGCTGGCGCGCATGTGCTGCAGCAAGCGGCCCACGAAGGCATTGACCAGATCGGCCCGCAGGGTCCAGGAGGCATTGGTGTAGCCAAACACCAGCGCGAGATTGGGAATGCCGCTCAGCATCAGGCCCTTGTAGGGCAGGCTGTCGCGCGGATCAACCGGCTTGCCATCGATCGAGAGCGCAATGCCACCCATGAACTTGAGCTCGAGACCCGTGGCCGAAACCACCAGATCAGCCTGCAACTCCTGGCCCGACTTCAGGCGAATGCCGGTCTCGGTGAAGGTCTCGATCTGGTCGGTGACCACCTCGGCCTTGCCGCTTCGAATGGACTTGAACAGATCGCCATTGGGCACCAGGCACAGGCGCTGCTCCCAGGGGTTGTAGCGGGGCGTGAAGTGCTTCTGCACGTCGTAGCCCTCGGGCAGTTGCTTGCGCACCATCTTGAGCAGCCCGCGGCCGGCCCGCTCGGGATTGGTGCGACACATGCGATAGAACCAGGAGCCGATGGCGAGGTTCTTGGCCTTGGTCAGGCGATGGGCGAGCCCCGATGGCAGGAAGCGCTGCAGTTGTCGGCCGATCGGGTCGATGGCCGGACGCGAGAGGATCCAGGAGGGCGAGCGCTGCAGCATGGTGACATGCGCGGCTTCGCGCGCCATGGAGGGCACCAGCGTGACGGCCGTGGCCCCACTGCCAATCACCACCACACGCTTGCCCTGCCACTGGATGTCGGGTGTCCAGAACTGCGGATGCACCACTTTTCCGGTGAAGCGCTCCACACCCGGGAAGTCAGGCAGATAGCCGCGGTCGTAGTCGTAGTAGCCGCTGCACATCAGCAGGAAGTTGCAGCGCAGGATGCGCTCCTCCTTCGCCTGCACACGCACAGTCCAGCAGGCCTCTTTTGAAGACCAGTCGGCGGCCAGCAGCTTGTGACCATAGCGAATGCGCTCATCGATGCGGTATTCGCGAGCGGTGTCTTTCAGGTAGTCCAGGATCTCATCGGCTTCGCTGATCGCCTTGGCATTGGGCCAGGGCCGAAAGCCAAAGCCAAAGGTATGCATGTCCGAATC
Organism: Burkholderiales bacterium; assembly: GCA_046304115.1. Taxonomy (GTDB): domain Bacteria; phylum Pseudomonadota; class Gammaproteobacteria; order Burkholderiales; family Burkholderiaceae_E; genus UBA4615. Next base: position 2,831 of record JBKCEY010000125.1, read on the forward strand.
CGAGCGGATGCCCGGATAGCGAAACAGATCCCAGGTGCCGCCCATGGCGCTGCGCGCCTCGAGAATGGCCCAGCTGCGCTCCGGGCACATGCTTTGCAGGTGATACCCGGCACTGATGCCGGAGATGCCGGCACCGATGATCAGGACGTCGAGGTGTTCGGGGGA
>JBKCEY010000126.1:0-487 GCA_046304115.1 Burkholderiales bacterium
GCTGCGTGGGGGTATTCCAGCGATCTGCTTGAAGCCTGGCGTGAGGATCTCCATACCTCGGCACAGTCGCTGCAATCGCGTCCGGCCTTCGTGGCCACGGATGAAGCAGACCGTGTTCTGGCGATCATGCAGATCGACCCCACCTGCTCACCCTGCGAACTCACCACGCTGTTTGTCGATCCGCACTGCATGCGCCGGGGTCTGGGGCAGGCCTTGCTGCGTCATGCGGCCCGCAAGGCGCATGCCTTCGGGCATCGGCATCTGCAGATCGACGCCGACCCGAATGCATTCGGGTTTTATCTTGCCTGTGGGGCTACGCAGGTGGGACAGGTTGCCGCACCCATTCCCGGTGCGCCCGATCGGGTGCGCCCTCAGTTGCTGTTTTCCACTCAGGAGATTGCCATGCAAGCCGTTCCTACCGTTCAGGTCGACAACGACCGCGTCATCGTGACCGAGTGGTGCTTCGCACCAGGCGCCGAAACCGGCC
>JBKCEY010000127.1:0-13456 GCA_046304115.1 Burkholderiales bacterium
ATCGTCCTCAAGCACAGGCACATGCCCATTGGGATTGAGCTTGAGAAACTCTGGCGCGTGCGTCGCACCGCCCTTGTAAGTCTGGGAGACATGCTCAAAGGGCACGCCCATTTCCTTGAGCAGCCACAGTGCTCGCGCCGCGCGTGAAGCGGCAATCCCATGAAGCTTCAGACCCACAATTTTCTCCCGATCGTTCTGTTTCCGTTTGAGAAGGCGCGCGGTGCGGCCGCACTCCGTAGACAAGGGCTGCGGCTCACCATCAACCGGGCCAGATTACCTCATTCAGTGAGCGCCCTAGGACGAGGCTCACCCCCTGAGCCCGTGATGGGGCATCATGCCAATCGCCCTGTACCTCGCCCGGTGCAACACAGCCTGCGCCATGCTGACCGTCTACTGCTCCAACCACTTTGAAGTGCTCGCCGATCGGGTGGCTGAGCGGCTCGAGCAGTCGCCTGCCGGGCCGTTTGAGGCCCATCACGTGATTGTTCCGAGCACGGCCGTGCGTCGGGCCATCAATTTGCATCTGGCACGTCGCCACGGCGTCAGTGCCAATCTGCAGACGTCGTTTTTGGCGCAGTGGCTCTGGGACCGGGTGGCAGCTCTCGTGCCGGGCGTGCAGACCGACTCACCCTACGCGGCACAGCGACTGGGCTGGCAGCTGAGCAGTCTGCTCGAGGACACGGCGGCCGATCATCCGCGCCTGTCGAGTTATCTCGGAGCGGCAGACGCCCTCATGCAGCACGATCTGGCCATGCAGGTCGCCGAACGGTTCGAGCAATACACAACCTACCGACCGCACTGGCTCGCGAACTGGGAGCAGCATCGGTTGCACTTCCAGAGTGCCGACCATTCGTATGAGCTGCAGCAGGACGAGCGTTGGCAGGCGGCCCTGTGGCGTCTCGTGCAACAGAATATTCAGCCCGCTGTGGCCGATCCCATCGAGCACTTCCTGCTCGCGCTGCAGACCCTGCAGGCCGAGGGCTGGCGAGCTCGGGGCCAACCCGCCGAGGTGCAGGTTCTTGCCCTGCCCAGCATCGCGCCCCAGCACGCCCGGCTGCTGGGTGCCCTGAGCCGCGTCATGGATGTCCACCTCCATGTGATCAATCCCTGCAGGGAATACTGGTTCGATCTGATCGACGCCCGCCGGCTCACCCATCTGCATCAACAGCGCAAGGCCGATGGGCACGAGGTTGGCCATCCGCTGCTGGCTGGCTGGGGCAAGCAGGCGCAATCGCATCTGGGCGTCCTGGTCGAGGCCTTTGTCGATCATTTCGAGGACGACGGCGGCTATCGGGAAACTGATCGGCCCACCCTGCTCGGCGCGCTTCAAAACAGCATCCTCAACCTCACCCCGCTTGTACCGGGCAGCCTGCCGCAGGCCCGAGGCGATTCCAGCCTCGAGATTCATGCCTGCCATTCCCTGAGCCGACAGTTGGAGGTGCTGCAGGATCGCCTGCTTACGGCATTCGCGGAGCCTCAGTCCGATCTCGCACCCGGCGATGTCCTTGTGGTCGTGCCCGACCTTGAATCCGCTTCGCCGGTCATCGAGGCGATCTTCGGCACCCCGCCTGCCGAGCGCCGGATGCCGTTTCGGGTCAGCGGTCTGGCCGGTGCGCGCACCAACCCGATCGCACGGGCCTTGCTCGACATTTTGAGTTGTGCCAGTGGCCGCGCCGAAATCTCGCGACTGATGGACCTGCTCGCACAGGAGCCCATCGCGAGATCCATCGCACTGACCCCCTCCGAGCATGAGCGTGTCAGTGCCTGGCTCGTCGAGACCGGGGTTCACTGGGGTCTGGACGCAGCGCATCGCGCGGGATTTCCCGGGGCCGAAGGGGCGCGACACACACTGGCCGACGGCCTGGAACGCCTGTTTCTCTCGTATGCCATGCCCGAAGACTCCGAGTCCAGCTACCTGGGTCGATGGCCTGCGATTGCGGTTCAGGGCTCGGACAGTCTCGCGCTGGGCAAGCTCTGGCGATTTGCAAGCAACCTCACTGAAATTGCAGGGCGTCTGTCGCAACCCCTGCAGGCCTCGCAATGGAAGGAGCTTCTGGAGACCCTGCCCGATCGTTTCCTCGAGATCAGGGCACAGGACTTCGATGACCTGCAGACAGTCCGGCGCAGCATGGCCCGGCTGTTTGAAAACATGAGCGGGCATGACCCGCTGCTTCCGATTCCGGCCACCGTCATGCTGAGATCCCTTCAGGAGGCTTTTGCAGACCCAGCCCGAGGGGGCGTACCCACCGGCGTCATCACCTTCGCTGCGCCAGGCGGCCTGCGCTATCTGCCGTTCAAGATCATCGCGTTTCTGGGGCTCGATGACGGCGTCTTTCCAGGAAGAACCGAGGCGCAGGAGTTTGATCTGCTCCGCCATGATCCCCGGCTCAGCGATCGGCAGCGACGCACGGATGAGCGCAACCTCTTTCTTGACCTGCTGCTGACTGCACGCGAGCGTTTCATTCTCGGTTACACCGCGTTCAGCATTCGCGACAACGCGCAAGCACCTCCCTCCCTGCTCATCTCCGAACTGCTCGATGCGCTGGATACGGCCTGCCCGGATGACGTGCGCCAGGCGATCCTGGTGGAGCATCCTCTGCAGGCCTTCGATCGACGCGCCTTTCTGCCGACATCGGATGCCCGCATTCGCAGTCACGATACCCTTATCGCCCAGGCTTGGCAGGCCGCGACGCCGCTTCGTGCCCGGGGCGAGGCGCCCGACGGGCCTCATCCTTTCTTTGACACGTCATCTGCAGCGACGCAACCTCCCAGCACCCCTGACGAGGTGTCCGACACAACCCCCGGCACTGCGCCCGTACCGCTGAGCCTCGAGGACCTGATCGCCATCCTGCGCGATCCCGCCGTTGCCCTGCTCAAGGCCCGCACCGGAATGCGATTCGACCGGGAACCCGACCCCTTGCAGGACGCTGAACCGCTGATCACTGGCAAGCGCACGCTTGCCCGCCTCGAGCGCCGTGCGGCTCGCCGGCTCATGCAAGGAGCTTCGCTGGAGCCCGTTCGCGCGCGATCCCTGCAGGCACCCGGCATCAGCACTGGGTGGCTGGGTGAGCAACCGGTCAAGGAGAGCCTGCGCGTGGCACAGGCTTATGTGCTTCGCGTCCGGGCCGAGCTGGAGGCTGGGGACCCGGTTGCCGAACCCAGGGCGGTGACCCTCGTGCTGGATTCAACGGGCCCGCTCAATCTCATGCCGGGCCTCAGCGCCAAGGGGCTGCGTACCACCGGACTTGTTCTTGCGCTTGAGGATCTGCGCGAGGAGCATGCCCTGATGACGGGCTGGATTCAGCATCTGGCCTTGCTCTCCTGGGGGCCGGCTGGCGTCAACCCTCAAACCCGGGTTCATACGCTGCAACAGACCCTGACCTTCGGACCTGTCGACGATCCGCGCGGTACGCTGGACCGCCTGTTCGAACTCGGTCAGCGTGCGCTGCGCGAGCCGACCCCGTTCTTTCCAGCCATTTCGCTCGCCTTCGCCCGCAAGCAGGATCTCACTGCGGCAGAAGATCTCTGGAACCCGCGTCGTACGGGTCAGTGGGCCGAATCAGACCGGCCCGAGATTGAACGAGTCTGGAGAGGGCGGGAGTCGCCCATTGCGTCAGACGCCTTCGAGCACCTCGCGCTCGCGGTCTTTGAACCCATGCTTGCAGCCTGCGAGATCAGCCGTGTCTGAACCACTAGACGTCTTCAACTGCGATCTCGCAGGTCGACATCTGGTCGAAGCTTCGGCGGGCACCGGCAAGACCTGGAATCTGTGCGGACTGTTTTTACGGCTGCTGCTCGAGGATGGCCTCGCGATCGAGCGCATTCTGGTGGTGACCTTTACCCATGCTGCCACAGCCGAGTTGAAAGACCGTATCCGTAGCCGCCTGGCGCAGTGCCGGGAAGCCCTCAGCGGCGAACACCCGTCACCCGAACTAAGCCCCATGGCAGCGTCCGACGCCTTCATCAGGAGGCTGTTCGAGCGGCTCGCCCGCCAGGGGATCGATCCGTCCACGCAGCGCACACGACTCGAAGCAGGCCTGGTCCGCTTTGATGAAGCCTCGATCTTCACCATTCACGGATTCTGTCAGCGGGCTCTGGCCGATGTGCCGTTCAGCGCAGGCCAGGCCCTCAAGCTGGAGGTCGCGCAAGATCCTGCCCCTCTTATCGAGGAGGTGGTTGCGGATTTCTGGCGTGAGCGGGTCTCGAGCCCCTTGGCGCCCAGAACGCTGCTCGAGGAGATTCTGCAATCAGGCCGGGATCCCTCGGTCCTTGAATCGGATTTGAAAAAACAGCTGGCCCGACCCACGGCAAGACTGCTGTGGCCCGACTTACCTGACCCGGCGACCGATGCGGTTGCAGCATCTCTGCCGGATCACTTCCAGTCGCTGCAGACAACATGGCGAAACCGGCAAGCCGAGTTGCTGGCCGCAATCAACGCCGACAGCCCCGGTCTGAATGGCCGCACCTTCGGCAAGGACCGATCCGGCCTGTACGCTGCAATCGAGGCCTGGTCGGCCTGGCTGGCCCAGGACCATCCGCTGCAGCCTACGCCCGATGACAAGCAGATCGAAGCGCTCGAGCGGCTTACGACGCGTGGGTACAAGCTCAACAAGGGCTACACCGCGACGTTGTGCCCAATGTTTCGCGCCCTGGCGCAGCAGGTTCTTGATGCCCTGGCCGCCCGCCAGCAACAGGGCGCGGCGGCCTGGATCCAGTTGCGGCGTGACGCAGCCGCGCAGTTGCCTGAGCGCCTGACCCGGCTCAAAAAAGCCCGTCAGCTTCAAACCTTTGACGACATGCTGAGCAATCTTCACCGGCAACTGAGCCGACCCTCGGGTGAAGAACTGGCAAGGTCTTTGCGCACGCGTTTTGCTGCAGCCCTGATCGACGAATTCCAGGACACCGACCCCCTGCAGTTTGAAATTTTCGACCGTATTTTTGCAGGCGCGGAATCAAGGCTCTTTCTGCTCGGCGATCCCAAGCAGGCCATCTACAGCTTTCGAAATGCCGATCTGCATACCTATCTGCAAGCGCGCACCAGTGCCTCTCAAAAGCACACGCTCAGTCAGAACCAGCGCTCAACCCCGGAGCTCATCGCTGCGCTGAATCATTTCTTTGCAGCCAATGCAGGCGGCTTCATCATGCCCGGAGTGAGCTATCAGACAGTCAGCGCCGGAAACCGCCAGCGGGCCGTCCTGATCGATGAGCGAAGCCCCGAGACCCAAGGCGCGCTGCACTTGTGGCTTCTACCCGGCCCCGAGCCCGACCACATGCTCACGCGCCGACGGGCGCAAATCGTCTGTGCGCAGGCCTGTGCCCACGAAATCGCAAGCCTGCTCGCCAGCGCAGGCCAGGGGCGAGTGACCCTCGATGGGCGCCCACTCGGTGGCGCCGACATCGCTGTGCTGGTCCGAACCCACCAGGAAGGGGAACAGATCCGCAGGGCCTTGCTGGCTCGCGGCGTGTCCAGCGTTTCGATTGCGCAAGACAGCGTGCATCACAGTCCCGATGCGCTCGATCTCGAGCAGGTGATGCGTGCAGTCCTGGAGCCTACGAATCTGGGACGCATGAAGATAGCCCTGAGCACCGACCTGATCGGCGAGTCGGCCGACACGATCAGCGCTCTGGATCAGGATGACGAGCAGCTCGCGACATGGGCCGAGCGTTTGACCCTGTGGCTCACCCTCTGGAAGAGCCGGGGGATTGGCAGCATGATCCGTCTGCTGATGCGCGATCTGGATGTTGCCGGCCGATGGCTGTTGCGAACCGATGGCGAGCGTCGTCTGACCAATCTGCTGCACCTGATCGAGCGGTTGCAGGACGCCTCGCGAGAGCATGACCATCCCTCTGCATTGCTCGCCTGGCTGAGTCGGGAGCGAACGGACGCCAACACGTCCGATGCCGCACTGCTGAGGCTTGAATCCGACCAGGATCTCGTCAAGGTTCTGACCATTCACAAGTCCAAGGGCCTTGAATTCCCGATCGTCTTTTGCCCCTACCTCTGGCACCCCTCAAGCGCAGGCACTAATCACGACTCCGGCGCGGGCGCCGTCTATCACGATGACAATGGACGGCCCGTAATCGATCTGCGAGCATCCCGAGAGCGTGGCCTGAGCGAAGCCAGCGTCAAGACGGCGATCCTTTCCGAGTCAGGCGCGGAAAACGTCAGACTGATCTATGTAGCCCTCACCCGAGCTGTCCACCGGGTGTATCTCGTGTGCGGTCAGTCTCTCGGGGGCACCAGACGCTCAACACCCGAGAAACGCGCTCAGGCCGCCACCGGCAGCCTGCTCAACTGGATGATCGCCGGATCGGGCATGGGATTTGACGAATGGGTCCGGCAGCCCTGTACACCCCAGCAGGCCCACGACGCCTGGATGCAATGGGCCAGCGCCCTGCCCGGCAAGATCAGCCTGCAAACCCTGGCCCCCAAAAGCCAGGCGCTGGTCTCTCAAGCCGGCCTGCAGGCGACAGTGGATGAGCCCATCCCGATTGCCCTGCCGCTGCCCGCCGCGATCCGATCCGGATGGCAACTGGGAAGCTACAGCAGCCTGGTTCACGGCACCGATGGTGAGCGGGGACTCAATGACCACGATCAACTGGCTCGGGCATTGCTTGAGGCAGACGCTCGCCAGAACATCGCCGCCCAGGACATCCTGCACTTTCCGCGCAGTGCACAGGCCGGAACCTGCATCCATGCCGTGTTTGAGCGGATTCATTTCAATGATCCTCAAGACTGGCCTGGCGTGATCGAGTCGGTTCTGCAACAGACCCCACCCGACCGAAGAATGGGGCAACGGTCGCAAGCCGTCTCACAGTGGCCTGCACAGCTGGCCAACCTGCTGCACGACACGCTGCACACGCGTCTGACGCCGGGCTTTCGCATGGCCGATATCGACAGCAGTCGTCGGTTGAACGAGTTGGAGTTCACGATCCCTGCAGCCCAATTGCAGGCACGCGCCCTGCAAGCCATGCTCGATCATCATGGGCAGAGCATTGTGCTGCCGTCCTTCGACACCTTGCGAGGCTATCTGCGGGGCTTCATCGACCTCGTCTTCATGCATGACGAGCGCTATTACATTCTCGACTGGAAGTCGAACCATCTAGGCTACAGAGCACCCGACTACAGTGCCTCTCGTCTGGCCCAGGCCATGGCTCAAAACCACTACGATCTCCAGGCGCTGATCTACTGCTACGCCCTGCATCGCTACCTCAAGACCCGACTCTCGGGCTACACGCACGAGCGCCACTTCGGCGGTTCGATCTATCTCTTCGTGCGCGGAGTCCGGCCTCACTGGCTCGATCAGGACGGCAGTCCATGCGGCCTGCATCAGCACCGCCCGAGCGAAGCCCTCCTCGATGAACTTGCGGCCTTGCTCGATCCTCCCGTGACGTTAGGCCATCGATGATTCCGGACCGCCTTGAACCGAACGTTCCGGTCGATTTGCGCAGCCCTGCCTGGGCTGAGCAGGCCGACCCCGCCGCGCGCTGGCTGGCTGACGGATTTGTGCAGCATCTGACCCGATGGGCGTACAGCGCCAGACCCGATGCCCGCCGGCCGCCCGACGCTCTTGAATATGGGGATGAGCGAGGGAAATCGGGGGGTAAGTCGCCAATCGTCGATGAATGGACAGACCATCCGCCAGGGCCGTCGAACCTGCCCGCTTCGCCGCTGCCCCGCCATGTGGCCGAGTGCGTTCGACAACTCAGTCTGGCCACCTCAGCCGGCCATGTTTGCCTGCCTCTGGCGAGCATCAGCGAAACGCCGCAAGCGCTTGCGCAATCCCTGCTGAGCCTCGGCCTTGCGACACGCGACCCCAAGCAGACAGCGGCACCCCTGGTCCTTGATGGTGACCATCGCCTTTACCTGGGTCGGTATCACGCACTGGAGCAGAGGCTGGCCCAACGCATTCGGGCAGCGCTCAATCCGGCGATCCTGGATCGCGAGCCCTTTCTGGAAACTCGCGTACAGGCCATCGAATCACTGGCCGGGTGGTTCGGCACTCAGGTCGACGACCATACCCATGAGCAATTCAAGGCCGCGCGTGCAGCACTCACCCAGCGCCTCGTGATCATCAGTGGTGGACCCGGAACCGGCAAAACAACCACCCTGGTCAATCTGCTGGCGGGACTGCTGCAGATGAACCCCAATCTGCGCATTGCACTGACCGCGCCCACTGGCAAGGCAGCCGCCCGCATGTTGCAGGCTATGGGCGAGCGGGCCAGCGCATTACCTGCAGACATTCGCGAGCGACTGCCCCGGCAGGCGAGTACCGTGCACCGCCTGATCGGGATCCGGCCGCGGTCCGCCGGGCCCGCCCACCACGCACACGCCCCCCTGCCGGTTGATGTCGTGGTGGTTGATGAAGCCTCCATGCTCGATCTGTCGCTGGCGACCCAACTGCTTGAAGCCATCCCGCCAGAGGCCCGCATCATCCTGCTGGGCGACAAAGACCAGCTGGCTGCGGTCGAAGCTGGCGCGGTGTTTGCCGAACTCACGCAGCTGTACTCCGAACTGCCGCAGCACATCATTGCGTTCACCCGCAGTTTTCGATTCGCTGAAGACTCGGGCATTGCACATCTGGCCGATGCCGTGAGAGCGGGCGATGCTGAAGCTGCCCTGGCCTGTCTGAAGAATCCTTCAAACGATCTGCGCTGGATAGATGCACCACCCTCCTCGGGCAGTTTGCAAAACGACATCACGGAAGGATTCAGACCTTACCTGCAGGCGCTCGATGCATTTCGGATTGGTGATCCCTCATCGGTTGCCCGGCTGGATGAAGCGCTGCAACGGTTTCGGGTGCTGTGCACGCTGCGCCAGGGGCCGACCGGTGTGGAACGCATGAACCAGCGCATCAGCTCCTGGCTGCAGCAGCAGCCTCCATGCAGGTCCCGCGCGCAGGATCCCGAACCGTGGTTTCCTGGGCGTGTGGTGATGGTAACCCGCAACGACGCATCCACGGGTCTCTTCAATGGCGATATGGGAATCGCTCTGCCGGATGCCGGCGGTCGCCTGCGGGTTCATTTCGTGCAGGCGACCGATGCAATGCGCAAGCGCATCCTGCCCCTGGAACGCTTACCGGCCCACGAAACCGCGTTTGCCCTCACGGTGCACAAGGCGCAGGGCTCGGAGTTTGACCGGGTCCTGCTCATCCTGGCCGAACCCGCCTCACCGGTTATGACCCGCGAATTGATCTACACCGGGATCACGCGAGCCCGAAGGCAGGTGCTGGTGGCGGGCAGCAGCGAGTCGGTCACATCAGCGATTGCCAGGCCCACGGTACGCCATGGTGGCTTGTCGCAATCGATCACGATGAGTGCTCATTGTGATCCGTGCACCTTGTGATACGTATACCTTGTGGTCAGCGCACCGCTGCATTCGCAGGCTGATCGGTGTAGCGAGACGCTCTGACCACGGGGTCAAGTACGTGAACCCAGGCCTTGGCAGCGTCCTGCCGGCCTGACTCGTCAAAATGACAACCATCCCAACGGCCTTTGGGGGCTATTGCGTCAAAGTCAGGCCCAGGTCGGATGCGTTCGGAGGGTTGTTGCAAAAAGTATCGATCCAATGCGCGCCCGATGGCCCCTGATCCAGGCTGACGACAATATGTACTTCGCGCCACGTACAAAGGCGCTTGTATGCCTGCCGCATCCAGGATCACTCTGAGACGTTTGAGATCTTCCAGGTAATCCTTGGCAGCTGTCCCCCTGAGAGCATCCGCCTCTCCCTGGTGCCAAAGCACAGCAGACGGGACCAGACCGGCTCCTTTCAACTCGCTCAGGTGCCGATCGAGCTGACCTCGCAACCCTGGATCGCTGATCCATTGCGCGATTCGGGTAGCACCCACGGCAAACACCGAAAGGATCCAACCCTCACCGTCACGGCTTGGCAGATGCTGCGCCATGGCAGTCCACACACTGCGGCCCTGACCGCTTGTCCCGGGCAAAGGATCAATGACCTGACCACATCTGCCCAAGGTGTAGAGATCGACCGTTTCAGTTGCTGATTGCATCGATTGGGGGTCGTATGCGTGGCTAGCCGCATTGCTCTGGCCCAGGATCAGCAACACCTTCGCGTCAGGGCCGGGCTCAATGCGGCAAGGCCTCGCACCAGATGGCCAGGCGTTCACCGACAAATCAACCTGGGGCTTTTGGTGTTGCCAACGCTTGGCCAGCCATCCCCCAATACTGAGGGTCAACAGCACACACAAACAAAGCGCGAAAGCAACTGGGCGTCGCGTGCCCAAGACCACCGGATGACTCATCGGACGATCCCGCCACCAGGCTCTCATTCGCTCAGTAACCGGCACTTCGACAAAACGATTGAGGATCACGGCCGCGCACACACTCAGCGTCAGAGCTACAAGCATCGACCCCGCCGGTGCCAGGCCCCAGCCTTGCAACCGATGCATGCTGAGCCATCCCAACTGCTCGTGAATGAGATAGAGGGGATAGGAAATGACACCAAAAAAGACCAGCAACCGGCATCCCAGAATGGGCAGCTGCCCTCGCGCTGCGAGTAGCACGACCCATGACGCACCGACTGCGAGAAGTCCGTGTAAAAAAGGCTCACGAATCATAATCGACCCGATTGCCATGCTCCATGTCAACCAAGCCATCAGGCCTTGGGGCCGACGCTGCCAGCGGCAGTAGGCCAGCATGCCGAGCGCGAACCAGGGGATCCACTCAAGGAGCAGGATACTGCTGACGGCATAAGGCAGGCTCTGACCCAGGCTCTGTATCAGCGCTCCATCGAGAGCGGACAAGGCGCACCAACCTGCGAGAACAACTGCGACACGTCTGAGCCAACCTAGGCTGGCTAGTGCCAGCATCCACAGGTAATAAACGAGCTCGACACCAAGAGACCAGTAAGCCCCGTCGACACTGCGAATACCGAACTTCTCATGAACCATCGTGAGGTTCGCGAGAACCTCCCAGGGTGTTCTGATATTGCCTGGCAGTGGGAGCATAAGAGTCAACCCCCAGGTGCCGACAACCGCGACCCAGTAGACAGGAAAGAGTCTGGTGAATCTTGAGAACGCAAAATCGGCGGGCGTTCGCGCGGCTTCCAGTGTCATGAAGATCACGAACCCGCTGATGACGAAGAACAGCTGAACGCCAAGATAGCCTGACGCCATGCCCCAGCCCAGTGGCTGCTGATGCACGAGTACCTGGTCATAGCGGGTGGTGTAATGAAAAGCCACTACCGAAAGGGCTGCAATGGCGCGCAGACCATCAAGTTGCAGTAGGCGCACGGGTCGCTGCGGAGATGCCATCACGCGACTCCTATGGAATGGCTTGCTCTGTCAGGGGCCTGCATCGAATTCGTCCGCGGTCTTGAAGCCCTGCCCCCGCAAAAACGCCCCCCAGTCCGCCCGCTGAGTGCTTGCATACTGCCGGGTCTTATCCTGTGACCATGTCCCGGCAGGCGAAGCGCCCACGGGCAAGTGGGTTTGCCTGAACGCCTGATAACGTCGATCGAACTCATCGAGTGCCGGATCGAGCGCAGCGCCACCCCCGCCATGGCGATCCACATGCAGGCTCGCCTGCAGTGCGAACCGCGGCGTCACGCTGCGAGCGCCCGACGGATAGCCCAGGCACAAACCCGCCACCGGAAAGACATGCTCAGGCAGCACCAGAATGCGGGCCAGTTCACTCGCGCGATCGCGCAGCACGCTGATCGGCACCCCCGCCAGCCCGGCCGCTCCCGCGGCCACCAGCAGGTGCATGAGCGCCATTGCAGCATCGGTGGTCGGATTGAACATTCCATCGAGGTGCTCATTCACAAAGGGCTGGCCGGCTCGCTCGAAGGCCCGGCGAAAGCGCGCCCCCGTGCCGCACACCACCATCAGCACCGGAGCCTGCGCAATCCAGGGCATGGAGGGCACCAGGTCCTGCACCGCTGCACGTTGATCGACACTGCGGACCTCAATGAACTCCACCTGTTGCAGATCACTCTTGGAGGGCGCACTCATCGCCACACCTACGAGCAGTCGAAGCAAGGCGGGATCAACGGGCTGTTCGAGCCACTGTCGATGCGAGGCGCGTGAGGCCAGGGCTAGCAAAGCTTCAGTCTGCTGCGCATCCAGACCCCCCTGGGGCCAGGTGAACGGTTCCCCGAACCGTTGCTCCAGACACTGCAACAGATTTGCCTTACTCATCGCCCACCCCGTCGCAATGTTGCGCCCAGCCCATGATCCGGCCGCACGAAAGCCGCGCCCACTGGCAGCTGCCCCCGCTGCGCGCGCACCGCATTGACCAGGCCTGCAATCAGATCGCGCTGGGCCCGACTCCCGCCCAGGCGCGCATTCTGCTCAAGCACGATCTGCCAGTGGTCCAGGGCCTCGGCAGGTTCATCGTCCATCAGACACTGAAAGCCCCGCGCCAGCGCCGATACCAGATCCCCCGCGCTTCCTGCGAGCTCCCCCGTATAAGCCGCCAGCTGCTCATCCGCGCCTGCCATGGCATGCCCGATCACGACATGCAGGTCGGCAAACGACAGGCCGGGCTTGGCAAACGCGCGCTGTGCGACCTCACTCAGGGTCTGCCACTGCTGCGCAGGGACCTCGGTACCCGCCCATTGCATGCGCATCAGAAAGGAGACACTGTCGGTGACCAGATTCAGCGGTGGCCCCCAGGCCGCACCCGGTGCAACCCACTGCTGATAATCGTTCCAGGCGGCATCCAGATCACCCATCTGAAGAGCAGCCAGGGCCAGATGCCAACCCAGATGGCAGTGCATCAGGCCTTCGCGCTCATAGCCTGAAAACCAGGCCTGAAGCCACTGCCGGCTCTCGGCATGCTCGCCCGCTTCGTAAGCCACATGGGTACGGATGTGGGCGCCATTGGCGCTTTGCGGACGTTGTGCGAGCGAGTGTTCGATCTGCTCGCGCGCCGCCTTGATCTGCCCGGTCTCGGACAAGGCAAACGCCAGCGCAGACTGAAACCACCAGTCGTCATCGACAGCCTCGCGATAACCCTGCAGAAATTCCAGCAAGGCCACCTCGCGCCCCGGCTTGCCCGAAAACCCGAAGAGACCAAACACGCCCGCGCTCGGGGCCATGGCCAGCATGTCACGGGGCCATTCGGTCAAATGCTGCTGGATTCGCGCAATAGCCCCAGCACCATCGCCCGCCATCAGTCGATCAAAGATGCCCACCACACCCTGAACCCGTGCGGGTGCTTGGGGCGCCAGTTGAAGGGCGCGCTCCAGCGCCGCGCGCGCCGGCCCAGGTTCGGCCATCACCTGATGATGTCGGGCCAGCACGGCATGGGCGAGTGCGCAGTCCGGGTCTTGGAGCAAGGCCTCCTTCAGGCACTGAAACGTGCCCACCTGGGCACCGAGCAGGCGCTCGATCCCTTCACTCACGGCGGCATTCGCAGCCTCGCTGCTCGCCCCGGTGGGCAGTGCTCGTGTATCGGTCAGCGGCATGGCCTGCTCTCACTCATCAGCTTT
>JBKCEY010000128.1:0-2189 GCA_046304115.1 Burkholderiales bacterium
CGCCAGGTCCTGACGCACCTGAGCATCATCGAGCACCGCGAGTACCTGACCGCGCGTCACTCGCTGGCCGCTGTCGGCCTGCAGCCGCGCAATGCGGGCACCGGCCAGTTCGGCGCCCACGATCGCTTCCTGCCAGGCAGCAATCGATCCATTGGCCACGAGCAGGTCGTCGAGTTCACGCTGAGCGGGTTGCAGGGTGGTGACCACCAGCGCGGGGCGCGCCTTGCTCGCGCCGCTTGATGAACCCGAACCCGAGGGGGCGCCCTGTGCATGAGCCATGCCACCCGGGGCCAACAGCGGCAACCCCAACAAAACGAGTGCGGACAGCGATCGTCCGAAGGACAGCGGTCGTCCGAAGCGCAGCATCATGAAGCGATCATCCCTGTTGAGCCGCCTCGGCGGCCTTGCGTGAATCGGGCGCCCAGCCGCCACCCAGGGCGCGGTAGAGCTGAAGCCAGGCAGCGAGCCGATCGCGGTGCAGAGCAAGCTGGGCCGCATCGGAGGACACCACGGCGCGTTCAGCCTCCTCGAGGTCGAGCATGCTGGCCAGCCCTGCCGCTTTGCGCGCGGCAACGGCGTCACGGTTGGCTTGTTGTGCGGCCTTCACGGTCTCAACCGAAGCGCTTCGCGCCTGGGCAGCATCGAGGCGCAATAACGCCTCTTCGACTTCCTGTACCGCGCGGCGGGCTGTTTCCTGGTAGCGCGTCTGCGCTGCGCTGTAGGCCGTGAGAGCCACAGCTTCGTTGGCGTTTCGTCGTCCACCATCGAGGATGGGCAGGCTGAGCGCCGGGCCGATCGACCAGGTCAGCAAGGTGGTCGAGCCCCCACCGACTGCGAGCAGCAAAGGGCCGACGCTGCCGCTCAGGCTCAGGCGCGGATAGCGTTCGGCCCGGATGGCACCCAAATCCGCCTGCGCGGCCTCCACAGCCTGCTGGGCTGCAGCCACATCGGGGCGGCGCTCGAGCAGGGCAGCAGGTACCTGTCGAACCTGCAGATCCTGCGGGCTGGGAAGTCGACCCGTACCCGGCTGCAATTGCGGCTGAAGGCGGGATGTTTCGCGGGCGGTCAGTACACCCAGGGCTTGCAGGAAGGCCTGACATTCGGTGGCCTGTGCCAGTGCGCGCTGCTGCGCATCGGCCTGCCCGGAACGGGCCAGTGCGAGTTGCGCAGGGGCAGCAAGTCCGGCCTGTACCGCGCCAGCCAGTGCCGATGCACTGATCTGCCGAGAGCCAGCCTCGCGCTGCGCCAGCAGGGTCTGTACCTCACAGAACCGGTACTGCAGATAAGCAGCCGCCGTTTCTGCGGCCAGCGCCACCTGCACGGCACCCTGCTGCGCCTGTTCGGCCTGCAGCCGGGCCTGCGCAGCCTCACGGGTGCGTGCGACCCGCCCGAAGAGATCAAGCTCCCAACTCGAGGGCAGCGACAGGCTCATCTGAGTCGCCGTGACCACGCCCGTACCCACCTGCACCGTTCCCCGCTGGGCTCCGGCATTCAGATTGATCTGGGCCTGGGCGCCAGCACCCGCTGCCACTGCTGCGGCCCGGGCCTGTTCAATCCGCAAGGCGGCCTGCGCCAGCGTGCCACTGTGGGCCTGAGCGGCCCCGATCAACTCGAGCAGGACCGGATCATTCCATTGCGACCACCAGCGCGACATCGGATCGATGGGTGTCGCGGCTGAAGTCTCGATCGGCGCGGTCTGCGCATGAGCTGACCGCAGGCCAGGCCCCTTGTCGAACACGACAAGCAGCAATGCCGCACACACGGTGAGGAAACGAAAGGCAACAGGCATGGGGGAGCTGGAGGATTTGGACGCGATCATCGCATGCAGGCCGCGCTGCGAAGCGGCCGCTCGCGATTCGTGTGGGGTCAAGGGCTGCGAATCGCTTTGATGCCGACCGGACTTTCAGCCTGCTCTTGCCCCTTCAGTGGCGATTCGTTGCCCCAACCGCCCGAAACCACCCGATACAGATGGATCCAGGCCATGGCTTGCTCAATCCAGGCATCCCCCGGTGCGGGTAGCGGGCGCTCGACGCCGGGAGATGCAGCCTGCCTGCGACGCTGCGCAGCCGCCAGTTGACCCAGCGCGTCCCGGACTTCGCGTGACGCCTCAAGGGCTCGCGAGCGCAGCTCCGATGCAGCGGCCAGATAGTCGGCCTGACGCGCCTCCACGAGCGACTGCAGGCGCAAGG
>JBKCEY010000129.1:0-2786 GCA_046304115.1 Burkholderiales bacterium
CCCTCGCGCGGCTCCCGGGTTTCACGCGGCTCGCGACCCTCACGCGGCTCACGGGCTTCACGCGGCTCCCGACCCTCGCGCGGCTCCCGACCCTCACGACCTTCTCTGGAACGACCATCCCGACCGCCGCGGCGATCATCACGTCCGCGACGACGACCCTGTCCATCACGTGATTCCGCCGATTCGCCGGAGCGAGTCTGTCCAGACTCGGATGTACTCAGGTTGGCATCTCCAGCCACTGCAGGAGCGGGTGCGACCGGCTCGGTGCGGCGACGGAACAAACCGAACAGGCGGCCCATGAAACCGCCGGAGTCTGCGGGCGCAGCCACTGCAACGGGCGCTGCGGCCACGGGGGCGGCCACGGGCTGCGGCCTTGCGATCTCCACCGGTGCTGCAGCAACCGGTGCGGGCTGATCGGGTGTGACACCCTTGACCTTGGCTTCCTGGCGCGGCTTGCCGGCGTCGAATTTGCGTTCGAGGTAGTCACCGGACTCGTCCGGGCCATCCGCGAGGCTGTAGCTCGAGCGGTAGGTGGCCAGACGCTCGTCATCGTGACGCAGTCGCTCGAGCTTGTAGTGCGGCGTGTCGATGTGCTTGTTGGGCACCAGAATGATTTCGACCTTGACGCGCGCTTCGAGCTTGGCAATCTCGGTCCGCTTTTCGTTGAGCAGGTAGGTTGCCACCTCCACCGGAACCTGGGCATGGACCGCGGCCGTGTTTTCCTTCATGGCCTCGTCCTGAATCATGCGCAGCACATGCAGCGCCGAGGACTCGACATCACGGATGACGCCTGTGCCATTGCATCGGGGGCAGGTGATGTGCGTGCCTTCGTTCAGGGCAGGGCGCAGACGCTGACGCGAGAGTTCCATCAGACCGAAGCGGGAGATCTTGCCAGCCTGGACCCGGGCGCGGTCGTAGTGCAGCGCATCCTTGACCCGCTGCTCAACCTCACGCTGGTTCTTGCTGCTCTCCATGTCGATGAAGTCGATGACGATCAGGCCACCGAGATCTCGCAGGCGCATCTGGCGGCCGACTTCTTCGGCTGCTTCCAGGTTGGTGCGAAAGGCGGTTTCCTCGATGTCGGAGCCTCGTGTGGCCCGAGCCGAGTTGACGTCGATCGCGACCAGCGCCTCGGTGTGGTCGATGACGATCGCGCCACCCGAGGGCAGGGGCACCACCCTGGAATAGGCGGTTTCGATCTGATGCTCGATCTGAAAGCGCGAGAACAGCGGCGTATGGTCGCGATAGCGTTTGACCCTGGGCACCATGTCGGGCATGACATGGCTCATGAACTGACGGGCCTGGTCGCAGACATCATCGGTATCGAACAGCACCTCGCCGATATCCGGGGTGAAGTAATCCCGAATGGCCCGGATGACCCGACTCGATTCCTGATAGATCAGGAAGGCACCCGAGGCCGAGCCGGCCGCGGATTCGACGGCGCGCCACAGTTGAAGCAGGTAGTTGAGGTCCCACTGAAGCTCTTCGGCCGTGCGTCCGATCCCTGCGGTTCGGGCGATCAGGCTCATGCCTGAGGGCACCTCGAGCTTGTCCATGGTCTCGCGCAGTTCCTGGCGATCCTCGCCTTCGACCCTTCGGGAAACACCGCCACCCCGGGGGTTGTTGGGCATCAGGACCAGGTAACGGCCTGCGAGCGAAATATAGGTGGTGAGTGCCGCCCCCTTGTTGCCGCGCTCTTCCTTGTCGACCTGGACGATGACTTCCTGGCCTTCGGCAATGGCGTCCTGGATGCGAGCCTTGGAGACTTCGACACCCTGTTTGAAATAGGCGCGCGAGATTTCCTTGAAGGGCAGGAACCCATGGCGTTCTTCGCCATAGTTGACGAAGCAGGCTTCGAGGCTGGGCTCGACCCGCGTGATGACCCCTTTGTAGATGTTGCTCTTGCGGGACTCGCGTCCGGCCGACTCAATGTCGATGTCAATCAGCTTTTGGCCGTCGACGATGGCGACGCGCAACTCCTCAGAGTGCGTCGCGTTAAACAGCATGCGTTTCATCCGAATCCTTTCTGTCGCGCCGGATGCGTGGTGCGCGAGGTCAGCGGATCAACGCCAGGGTCGGACGCGCCGTGGGCGCGTTTTCAAAACCTGCAGCGAGCGGCCGGCAGCGCACGACCACCCGAGGGTGTGAAGGGCGGTGCTTCAATACATGCCATGGCCGGGGGTTGCGTGAGCGGCGGCGGGCCGCACCTCGGCGATTGGGCCGGTGCAGGGCGCGCATCCGCAAATTGTTTTGCCGATATCACGTTGATTCGCGCGCCGAACCATTCGACGCCGCGGTTGCATTCTGGTGTTGCTCGGACCTTCCGGACGGCTGTCGGTAGAATGGACAGGATGATGCCGGGCGGCTCGGGCCGGCAGGATCAAAACCCCCTGGCGGCTGCGCAACGTCGAAAGTATACATTCAATGAACGCGTTAGCGGCCAAACTTGAGAAAGTTCCTGCCGCCGGTCAGAGGCTGTCCGTGCAGGTCGCCGACCTGTCTGCACCGGTGGTCAGATGGGTGGTAATCGACGACACCCATGTCGGTCAGAGACTCGACAACTTCCTGATTGGCCTGCTCAAGGGCGCCCCGAAAAGTCTGATCTACCGGGTTGTCAGAAGCGGAGAGGTCCGGGTGAACGGCGCCCGAGCGCCGGTTGACCAGCGTCTTGAGGTTGGCGACCGGATTCGGATCCCACCCGTTCGACTGGCGTCCCGTCCCTCCGAGACCCGCAGCACGCGGGTACCCGCAGTCGAGTTCCCGGTGCTTTTTGAGGATGAGCACCT
>JBKCEY010000130.1:0-12297 GCA_046304115.1 Burkholderiales bacterium
GATTGCGCTGATCTCGGGGGGTGGCTCCGCACTGCTGGTCGCGCCCGGCGAAGGGCTCCAACTCGAAGACAAGCAGGCGATCAACACCGCGCTGCTGCGCAGTGGCGCAAACATCTCGGAGATGAACTGCGTGCGCCGACACCTGTCGGCGCTCAAGGGCGGGCGCCTGGCGGCGGCCTGCCATCCGGCGCGCGTCCTGACTCTGCTGATCTCGGATGTGCCGGGCGACCAACCCGAGGACATTGCCTCAGGCCCTACCGTGGCCGACCCCAGCACCCGCGAGCAGGCCCTCGACATCCTCGCCCGCTATCGGATCGAGTTGCCGCCCGCGGTTCGCGCCCTGCTCGGCAGCGAGGCCTGCAAGACCGTCAAGCCGGGGGATCCCCGTCTGGCGCGCTGCGAGACGCGCTTCATCACCACGCCCCAGATGGCGCTGGAAGCAGCCGCTCAGGTCGCCCGCACGGTCGGCATCACGCCGGTCATCCTGGGTGATGACCTCGAGGGCGAGGCCCGTTCCATGGGGACCGTGCTGGCCGGACTGGCTCGCCACACCGCACGCCATGGCAGCCTGGCTCGAGCGCCCTGCGTGCTCCTCTCGGGGGGCGAGTCCACCGTCACGGTACGCGGCCAGGGCCGAGGAGGGCGCAATGTGGAGTGCCTTCTGGCCATGGCGATCGCCTTGCGTGGGCACGCCGGCATCCATGCCCTGGCCGGAGATACCGACGGGGTCGATGGCCAGGAGGAGATCGCGGGCGCCCTCATTGGGCCCGATACGCTGTCAAGGGCCTGGGCTGCCGGGATCAACCCGCAGCAGCGCCTCGATGACAATGACGGTCATGGGTTTTTCGAGGCCCTGGGCGATCAGGTCATCACGGGCCCGACCCTGACCAACGTGAACGACTTCAGGGCCATCCTGATCCTGCCCCACTGAACAGCCGCAACCCGTGCAGACGCGGGCCAGCGCGCTGGGGTTGTTGCTGCGGGTCAACGCGCTGGGGTTGTTGCCTCGGGCAGCGCTCGTACTGGCGCCTCAGGCAGCGTCTGGGCTGGCTTAAGCAGGCTGCACCACTGGGGGCCCGGCGCCGACCGGATGCGCAGCGACACGCCACTGCGGGGATGCGGCAGCACGATCCCCGCGGCATGCAGCCACAATCGAGACAGACCCAGCCAGTGCGCCACGGCCCGGTTGTGTGCCCCCTTGCCATGGGTGCTGTCACCGATCAGTGGATGGGCGATCTGCTTGAAGTGCCGGCGAATCTGATGCCGGCGTCCGGTCAGGGGCTGGGCGAGCACCAGGGCATAGCGCGAATCCTCAAACCGCGGGTCGGTCTTCACAGGCCACGCCAAGCAATGGATAACGCGATAGCGAGTGCTTGCATTCAGATGGGGCTGGCCGCTCGAGGGGCGCTCCGGATCGCGGGCCAGCGCATGGTCGATGCGGCCCGTGGGCGGGGCCGGCCAACCGCGTACGAGCGCGAGATAGGTCTTGCGCACCTGACCCGATTCAAAGGCCCGGCCGATGGCGGCAGCCGAGACCGGATCACGCGCCAGGACCAGGACACCCGAAGTCCCGCGGTCAAGCCTGTGCACCGCATGCAGGGGTTCGCCGCGACCGCGCAGTGCCCGCAGCCGCTCGATGACCGTGTCCTGGGTGTGAGCATCCAGTGCCGTCCGGTGCACGAGCAGACCCGCCGGCTTGTCGATCACCAGCAGATGATCGTCCTCGAAGAGCACCCGCAACCCGGTCTGTGCATCCATGGGCCGCTCATGCCCGGGCCCCTCGTGCGGCGCAGCCTCGGGCGACTCCGGCCCCACGCCAAGGGCACTCAACCAGGCAGCAGGCCACGCACCCGGGCGAAAACCCGGGTCAGGCCGAGCATGGCATCGATGTTGGGGGTAGGTACCCCCACACGCTGGGCGATCTCATGGACCACCGTGACAATGGCATCGAGTTCGATCGGCCGACCGGCATCGACATCCTGGAGCATGGACGTGCGCAGGGCCCCAAGCTTGGCGGTGATGGCATGGCGGTCTTCCGGGCTTTGCTCGATCGGCACTCCGATGCGAGCACCCACTGCGGCGGCTTCGGTCATGCCTGCAGAAAAGAAGGCCCTCACCAGAGGGTCTGCCAGCAGCAGGTCACCGGTGGCGCCCGTGATGGCGCTTACCGGGTTCATGGTCAGATTGCCCCAGAGCTTGTACCAGATGTCCTGACGGATGTTGTCGGAATGGGTGGCATCAAAGCCAGCCGCAGCCATCAGGTCGACCACCTGTTGCGCACGCGCGCTGCGCCCTCCGGCCGGCTCGCCGATGATCAGGCCCTGCCCCATGCGGTGGGCGACCAGCCCAGGCTCAGGGGTGGCCGTGCTGGCATGCACCACACAACCCAGCACCCGACGCAGACCAATCGACTGCGAGACCGCACCGCCCGGATCCACGCTGTGCAGGGGCAGGCGCAGGGCATCGACGCTCGGCCCCGAGGGGATGCTGCCGCCTGATGCGGTGCCTGATGCGGTGCCTGATGGGGACGGCTGTGCCACGGCCGAGGGCACCGCCAGAAACCACCAGGGCACGCCATTCATGGCGGGCATCACGATCGTGTCGGGCCCGAGCAGCGGGCCGATCTGCCGCGCAACAACCGGCAGGGCAGGCCCCTTGACCGCAATGATCACCAGATCCTGAGGGCCCAGCGCGCTCACCGAATCGCTGGCCTGTGCAGGCGCCTGCAGCAGCCCCTGGGCCGTCTGCATGCGCCAGCCCTTGTGCTGAAGGGCTTGCAGCGTGGCGCCCCGGGCCAACGCAGCCAGCTCACACTGGCCGGCCAGCGCCAGTCGCGTGCCGATGAATCCGCCGATCGCCCCGGCACCCACGATACAAACTCTCATCACCCCTGGCTTCCTTGGTCTGTGACCCTGACTCAGGCAGTCCGCTTCAAGCGTTCCGTCTGGACTTCACACCGGCCAGATTGTCTTTCAGATGCTGGGGCACCCGCTCGTCGAAACCCAGCGCCACGCGACGCACCTCGGGCGTGTCCGTGGGTGCATGGCCCACGCCCAGCGCACTGGCGCGCGGGGCATCGATGGCCACCACGGTGCCCTCGACGCGGCCCAGGCCCGTGATCTCGCAGGCCACCCCATGGCCGGCGTCGATGCTGCGCGAGTGGCAGGGCGTGCCCATGAGGATCACGTCTCCGGGCACCAGCGTGATGTGGCGCGCGATGTCGGCGATCACATAGTGCGGACCCCAGATCGACTCCTCGCCGATGTGGGCTTCCTGCACGAGGGCGCCATCGACGAAGGTACGCAGGGTCTGCTCGAAGAGATTGACGCCGCGCACGATGCCGGGCCCGATGGGCAGCAGGGTGTCGGCGCCCTTGACCCTGAGCATGGAGCCCTGATCGGTGTCGCGGAAATCCTGCAGGCCCATGTCGAGCGCAGGGCAAAAACCCTCGATACAGTCCCAGGCCTCATCGGGCGTGACATTGCGGGTCGTGCGACCGATCACGACCGCGTACTCGCCCTCGTAGTTGAGGTACAGGCAATCGGCGGGCTTGAGGATCTGTCCGCCATGGCCGTTGAGCGAAGAGGGCGGCTTGGTGAAGTAGGTGGGCGTATCGGTGGGCTTGGGTTTGTTGCGGGTCTCCATGCTGCGCGACCGATAGGCGATGTGCACGGCGATGATCTTGCTCGGCGTGACGGGTGGCAGGTAGCAGGCCCCTTCGGCGTCGATGAGACGGCCGTCATCGAGCCGCAATTGCTCACTGGTCTCGAGCATCGTGCCCCAGAAGGCCGAGCCACCGATCAGCACCCGGCGCCGCTCGATACGCGGGCCTCGAAGCACGGCCGGCAGATCGGCATAGGGAAACTCAAAGGATGGGTTCATGGCTCAAACCACAGATGGATGTTGCCGGTGCCACGGGCATTCTCGTATTCGGACAAGGCCAGGCCCGGCACCCGACACTCGGCACCGCCCATGGCGCCCACCATCTGCAGATAGTGCGCACCAAACGCCTCCCAGGGCTGGCGCCGGTAGTCGGTATCCCAGTCGGCGAGGATCTGGTCGTGCCGGCCGGCGCACAGCCGCTCGATCGCTCGCCGATCACTCTCGCGTGCCTGCTCGGATGACACATTGCGGGCATCAAAAAGGCGCGGCACAACCGGCTTCCAGTCGATGTCATTGAAGCGGTGGCTGAGCGCACCGCTCGCGAGCAACACCACGCGCAGACCTGAGCGGGCAATGCCCTCGGCCACGGCCTGGCCCGACTCCAGGTAATGCTCCCAGCGGCAGTTCTGGCAGGAGCTGATCGACACCACCGGCGTATTCGACAGCTCGAGTCGCAAATGCTTGACCAGATTGACCGTGGCGTAATGGCGCCCGAGATCGGGATGGCGAATGGCCCGGTTGTAGCCGTTGCGCTCGCGCGAGGCCTCCTCGATGGCATAGGCCAACTCTGGGCAGCCCCGATAGTCGTATGGCACGCCGTACAGATACCAGGGCATTTCATCGGAGATGAAGGTGCCGCGATAACCGTCGGCCGCATCGACCAGGTGATAGCCGGTGGTGAACCAATGGGTGTCGAACACCACCACGGCATCGGGCTTGAGGCGCACAAGGCGCTCGCGCATGCGCGCATAGCCGGCGATCAGGTCGGAGTCCTGGCCTGCGCCCTGCATGCGCCGCACATCTTCGCTTTGCATCAGCCCTGGATGATGCGAGATCAGGGCCGCGCCAATGATCGATCCGCTCATTGCCATCCGCTCACGCTCCCGTTCAGGTTGTTCAGGTTGAGCTCATCCATATCGAAACCGCGAAGGCTTATCGGTGACTGAAGCTGGCCTTGAAGGGCTTTTTGGGAATCACGACATCCTTCACATCGCAGAAGAACTCGAAGCTCCAGTCGCCGCCCTCGCGGCCGATGCCGCTGCGCTTGATGCCGCCAAAGGGCGCCGCGAGATCACGGATGCCAAAGCTGTTGATCCAGATGAAACCGGTGCGCACCCGATCGGCAATGGCGGTGGCATGCGCCGTCTCGCCGTAGCAGACGCCGCCCAGGCCATAGTCGGTGCCATTGGCCAGCGCGATCGCCTCATCATCGGACGCAAAGGTCTGCAGGGTAAGCACCGGGCCGAAGACCTCGTTCTGCACGATCTCGTCGTTCTGCTGCACGCCGCTGATCATGGTGGGCTCGATGTACTGGGCACCGAATCCATGTCGGCCACCCCCCCACAGTGCGGTGGCTCCGTTGCTGCGGGCCCGTTCGATGAAGCCGAGCACGCGACTCACCTGACGCGGATGAATGATCGGCCCGATCTCGGTGGACTCCTCGCGGGGATCGCCCACGACCAGACCCTCGACGGCCTTGCGCATGCGCTCGGTAAAGGCCTGGGCCACGCTCTGATGCACCAGAAATCGGGTGCCTGCCAGACAGACCTGACCGGCATTCCGGTACATCATGGCGCCCGTTGCGGCCGCACCCTCGAGATCGGCATCTTCGAGCACGATGAAGGGGCTCTTGCCGCCGAGCTCCAAACTGCAGGGCACCAGATTGGCGCCGGCTGCCGCGGCGATCCGCCGAGCCGTAGGCACGCTGCCGGTAAACGAGATGCGCGCAATGCGGGGGTCACTGACCAGCGCCGCGCCGGTTTCTTCGCCCGTTCCCTGCACCACATTGAGCACACCCGCAGGCAGTCCGGCGGCATGTGCCGCATCGGCCAGCAGCGAGCCCGTGAGCGGTGCCCACTCGGGCGGCTTGAGGATGCAGGTATTGCCTGCGGCCAGCGCCGGGCCGAGCTTCCAGGTCGACAGCATCAGGGGCGAATTCCAGGGCGTGATCACCACCGTCACACCGGCGGGATCGTGGCGCACCCGGTGGTGGGCCTGCTCGGTATCGATCGCGCGCTCCTGAAGCCCCAGGGCGTGCTCGGCAAACCAGGTGATGTTGAGCATGGCGCGTGGCACCAGGCCATGACGCATGCGCGACAGCAGCACGCCGGCGTCGTGGCTCTCGGCCAGGCACATCGCCTCGGTACGGGCTCCGATTTCTGCCGCGAAGCGGTCGAGATACGGCTTGCGCTCGGCAGCCGTGAGCTGGCTCCAGCCCTCAAACGCTTGTTGCGCCGCGCGAATCGCGGCCTCGACATGTTCGGGCAGACCACGCGCGACATGGCCAAGCAGGCTGCCATCGATCGGGCAGTAATCCTCGAAGGTGGCGCTGCTCGCCACCCGCTGGCCATCGATGTAGTGGTCGGGCGAGATGCTGATGCCCGCAAAATTGATCATGGTGCTGCTGCTCCCGTGAGGGCTGGCGTCCGGTTTGAATGATGCACCCTTTCAGCCGCACCCTTGATCTGTGCCACGACACCGGGTGTCCGCGGCACCCGGTGTCTACTCGACGACCCGTCCGGTCTGCAGGGCATGGAGCGCAAAGAGCAGATAGGCCGTGCCCCAGATCAGTTCGCTGCGATTGGCATAGCGGCGCGGCTGATTGAAGCAGCCCTCGAGCAATCGGCCTTGTGCATCGACACGAGACACCAGGCCATCGAGCATGGGCTGGAGCCGATTCAGCACGGCCTGGGCTGCCGCGCCGTGCAGCGGGTTGACGGCATCGGCGGATCGGGGGGCGCTGGGCGCAGGGCGCAGGGCACTGGCCTGCCGGCGATGAAGGGGCGGCGGTGCGACCGCGAGACGCGCCAGCTGCTCCACCACAACCGCCGCGGCCGAGGTGTCGCGCGGCACATCGCGCGCGGCGAGCGGATCAGCCGGTGGATCAGACCCTGGATCGGAAGTCCGTTGAGCCGCGCGCCAGTTCACGCCGTCGAGCGCCGGATCCTTGAAATCCCACGGCGGCACGCCATCGGCAGGGCTGTTGGCCATCCAGTAATCGAGCAGGCGCTTGCCGATGGCGAGATAGCGGGCATCACCCAAGGCCTCGAAGGCTCGCAGATAGCCCGCCACGGCCCAGGCCTGTCCGCGCGACCAGCAGCTGTCGTCATGCGCACCCAACAGCGTGTAGTGGCGGATCTGGCGACCCGTGGAGAGGTCGTAATCGGCGAACTCGATCGTGGAGCCGTCGTCGAGAATGAAGTCACGCTCGGTCAAATCCAGCATCCGGCGCGCGCCCTGAATGAAGGTCTCGTCACCGGTTTGCTGATGCGCCCACCAGTCGAGAATCAGGTTGGGATGCACGTTGTCGACGCAGACCTTGTCGCGGCCCGAGAGCGTGGTCGAGCGTACCTGCACCTGCGTGCCGATCGGCATGGCGCCGTTCACCGGGATCGCCATGGATCGCACCGCCCAGGCGCCGGCCAGGGCGAGCGTACGAAAGCGGGCGTCGCCCGTCCAGGCATATTGCCGCGCAGCCGAGTAGTAAAAGCGATGGCCGCGAAACATGTCGTCGCGCTCGAGATAGGGGCGCAGGCGCTCGGTTCGATCAGCCGATTCGTTGAGCAGGCGCCGGTCACCGCCCAACTCGCCCACGATGCGCAGGCACTCCACCCAATGACCGCCGCACCAGTCGCCATCCTGGGTGGTGTCCCACTGGCCCGTGTTGGGGTCGCAGTGATAGGGCCAGTCATTGCCCACCGCCTGTCGAATCTGCAGCACGCGCTCGCACAGGCGATCGAGCGCCGATTGCCAGGCGGGTTTGAAGGGGATCAGAGTCGTCATGAGAACGCTGGGTCGGCAAAACGGATGGATCAAGCGGACGCAAGGTGTCCCGTGGAAGGCGAGAGGGGCTGCACAAGCCGGACTCGCGGCCAATCAGCGATGATGATGTTCCTTTCGCGGATGCGCCAGCCAGCCCTTCCCCCATGACCGCCTTATTGCCTGATCTCGAAACGCCCTGCCTGCTTCTGGATGAAACCCGCATGCAGCACAACATCCTGCGGATGCAATCCCGCATGAATGAGCTGGGGGTTGCCTTTCGACCGCACGCCAAGACCAGCAAATGCGCCGATGTGGTCCGTGCGCAGATCGCGGCCGGCGCACGCGGCATCACCGTGTCCACCCTCAAGGAAGCCGAACAGTTTTTTGCGGCCGGCATCAACGACATCCTGTACGCGGTCGCGATCGTGCCGTCCAAGTTTGACCATGCCCTGAGACTGATCCGCCAGGGCCTGCAACTCACCCTGCTGCTCGATTCGGTCGAGACAGCCACGCAACTGAGTGCCCACGGACAGGCCCAGGGTGTGGTCTATCAGGTGCTGATCGAGATCGATACCGACAGTCATCGCTCCGGAATCCCGCCCGGTGATCCCCGTCTGCTGGCGGTGGCCTCAGCCCTCAAGACGGTTGAACGGCCCGGCCTGACCCCGGCGGGCGCGCATCTTGCGGGGGTGATGACCCATGCGGGCAGTTCCTATTCGCTCAATACGCCCGAGGCGCTTGCCGCGATGGCCGAGCAGGAGCGGGCCGGCTGCGTGCAGGCCGCAGACCGACTGCGCGAGGCCGGTCATGCCTGTCCGGTGGTCAGCGTCGGCTCCACGCCCACAGCGCTCAGCGCCCGCAGCCTGCAGGGCGTGACCGAAGTTCGGGCAGGTGTCTATGTGTTCTTTGACCTCGTGATGGCGGGCACAGGCGTGTGCACACCGACCGATGTGGCGCTGTCGGTGCTGTGCAGCGTGATTGGACATCGACCCGAAGCCGGCTGGATCATCACCGATGCCGGCTGGATGGCGATGAGCCGGGACCGGGGCACGCACAAGCAGGCGCACGATCATGGCTATGGGCAGGTCTGCGACCTGCAGGGCCGACCCATTGCGCAGCTCGCCTTCAACGATGCCAACCAGGAGCATGGCGTGCTGCACTGGGATGGTGATCTGCAGGCCGACCTGGCCGAGCGCTTTCCGATTGGCAGCCTGCTGCGGATTGTGCCCAACCATGCGTGTGCCACCGGCGCCCAGCATGATGGCTATCGGGTACTCGATGCACAGGGCCGGATCCGCGATACCTGGCCCAGGTTCAGCGGCTGGTGAGCCTGCCGGCCTGCTGGCGGGCGATTGAGGCGGACCCAGAAGCCCTGGGTGGCTGATCCGCCCGCAGGCGCTCAGCCCAGCGCGTTCTGAAAGAAGGTGGTGGTGCCCTGAGCGATACGCTGCCACGCAGCGGCCTGCTCATCGGGCTTGACGACCACATCCCGGCTGAATCGGGTCGCGTCGACAGGCTCTCCGGCCAGCGTCATGTGATCGGCCTGATCAACCTGCAACAGGGCGCGAACCCGGCTCGGCACCTGTTCGTGGATCCACAGCCGCTGCGCCAGCGGCACGCCCAGACGGATGCGCTCAGGGCCTTCGCTGAACGTGACCTGCTGATCGTGCGAGCCGATCACGCACATAAAAGGTGCGGTCACGGCCGCCATGCGCTGCGCGCTGGCGCGGCTCATGGCCGAGGGCGAGAGCGCCACAAACGCGCTGATGCGAGGCTCCTGCTGCGCGTGCCCCTGCTGGCCCGCCAGCGCCTGAACCGTCAGTGCCCCATAGGAGTGTCCAGCCACACCGATGCGGCGGCGATCGATGCCCGGCGCCAGCGATTCGTCGGCCAGCAGGGTATCGAGCACAAAGCGGAGATCACGCACCCGGGCGGGATACTGTGCTGGCGCGAGTGCCGCTGCCATGCGATCGCGAAACGGTCCGCGAGCGATATCCCACAGGTCGTCGTTCGTGACCGGGTGCGACAGGGTCGCCACCCAGAACCCGGCCTGCTGCCAGGCCTCGCACCAGGGTGCGCCATTGGCCAGGCCACTGCCCAGCCCGGGCGAGTGCAGGATCAATGGGGCGCGGTCGGGGGTGCCTGAAGGCGGCCTCAGGCGCAGGCCTACGCGACGCGCCGTGCGCGGATCCTGAAGCATCGAATCGCTCCACGGCCCGGCGCTGACCGGCTGAGGGGGCCTGGACTCGCTGGCACCCGAAGAGGTCACGCCCAACATCGCCACCGTCGAGACAACCGCCATGCAGTGCCGTCTTCGGAGGGCCGCGGGCTGGGCAGGACTGGAGTAAGGGCGTGGGCGATTCACAGCACGAGGATCCTACACCTCTACACTGGCCCTTCCTCTCTCACTCATCCAAGCGGAGTTCGCTCATGAAAACAACCCCATCGGCGGTTTTGCGTCGCCAGGTTCTTGGTGCTGCGCTGGCTGTTGCAGGCGTCTGCGTAACCTCTGTGGCCGTCGCACAGACCGCCCTTGAAGGCATCCAGAAAACCAGACTGATCAAGATCGCGATCCCGACCGACTTCCCGCCTTATGGATTCGTGGGCACCGACCTCAAGCCGCAGGGCCTGGATGTGGACATGGCCAATTACATCGGGGCCAAGATGGGCGTGAAGGTGGAGCTCGTTCCGGTGACCAGCGCCAACCGCATCCCCTACCTGCAGACCCGCAAGGCCGACCTGGTGATCTCGACCCTGGGCAAGAATGCCGAGCGCGAAAAGGTGATCGACTTCACGTCGGCCTACTCGCCCTTCTTCCAGGCGATCTTTGGTGCCAAGTCGCTCAACGTGAAGTCGATGAACGATCTGGCTGGCAAGACCATTGCGGTCACTCGCGGCGCCATTGAGGATCAGGAGCTCACCAAGGTTGTGCCTGCCGGTACTGACATCCGGCGCTTCGAGGACAACAATGCCACCGTGGCGGCGTTTGTGGCGGGTCAGGTGCAGCTGCTCGCCACCGGTGCTTCGGTGGCTGGCGCGATGATGCAGAAAAACCCCAAGCTCGACGCCGAGTACAAGCTGCTGCTCAAGGACAGCCCGAACTTCATCGGTGTGGCCAAGGGTGAAGATGCACTGCGCACTCGGGTCAACGCCATCATCAAGGAAGGTACAGCCGCGGGCGACATCGACAAGCTGTCGCAGAAGTGGCTGGGCCGGCCGGCGGGGCAGCTGCCCGAGTAACTGAGGCGCTTCCTCCAGTGAGGCTGTCTCTCCGGTGAGCCTGTCGCTCGACTTCGCAGCCGTCCTCACGCAGTGGCCCCTGCTGCTGCGCGGGGTGGCCTGGACGCTGGGCCTGACCGCCATCTCGGCCGTACTGGGCATGGGGGTAGGCGTTGCCTGCGCCTGGGCGCGCACGCAGGGTCCGGCCTGGAGCCGGCCGGTGGTGGGGCTCTATGTGGAGCTCATTCGCAACACCCCTTTCATTGTTCAGCTGTTTTTTGTTTTCTTCGGGCTGCCAGCCCTTGGCATCAGGCTCTCGCCCGAAGCCGCCTCCGTGATCGCCATGGTGGTCAATCTGGGCGCCTATTCGGCTGAGATCGTTCGGGCCGGCCTCCAGGCCACGCCGCCCGGGCAGATCGAAGCCGCGCTCAGCCTCGCGCTCACCCGCACGCAGGCCTTCCTGTACGTGGTGCTGGCTCCTGCGCTGCAGCGGGTCTGGCAGGCGCTGGTGAGCCAGATCATCATCGTGATGCTGGGCTCGGCGGTCTGCGGGCAGATCTCCACCGAAGAGCTGAGCTACGCGGCCAATCTGATCCAGAGCCGCAACTTCCGCGCATTCGAGGCCTTCATCGTGGCCACCCTGCTCTATCTGGCCTTGTCGATGCTGGTGCGCTATCTGCTCAACTGGTTCGGCATGCGCTTTCTGTTTGGCGGGCGTCGTGGTTGAGTTCACGCTCTGGGACATCTTTCGCAATCTGCTGCTGGCAGCGCGCTGGACGATCGCCCTGTCATTGATTGCCTTCATCGGCGGC
This sequence comes from Burkholderiales bacterium, assembly GCA_046304115.1. GTDB lineage: Bacteria > Pseudomonadota > Gammaproteobacteria > Burkholderiales > Burkholderiaceae_E > UBA4615. The sequence continues at coordinate 11,676 of JBKCEY010000130.1, forward strand.
GGTCTGGTGGGCCTGGCCCTGCTGGTGCTGCGCACCCTGCCCCGCCCCTGGGCACAGCGGGCCGTGGGCGGCTACGTGCAGCTCTTTCAGGGCACCCCGTTGCTGATGCAATTGTTTCTGGCCTACTTCGGCATGGCGCTGATCGGTATCGAAACCTCGGCCTGGACCGCCGCTGCTGTGGCGCTCACGCTCTACAGCAGCGCCTTTCTGGCCGAGATCTGGCATGGCTGCGTCAAGGCCATTCCAAAGGGGCAGTGGGAGGCCGCCCAGAGCCTGGCCCTCGGGTTTGCCGAGCAGTTGCGTTACATCATCCTGCCGCAAGCCGCCCGCATCGCGGTTCCTCCCACCGTTGGGTTTCTGGTGCAGGTGGTCAAGGGCACGGCTCTGGCCTCTGTCATCGGCTTTGCCGAGCTGACCAAGGTCGGCACGATGATCACCAATGCCACCTTCAAGCCCTTCCTGGTGTATGGCTGCGTGGCCCTGCTCTACTTCCTGCTGTGCTATCCGATCAGCCTCTATGCCCAACGCCTTGAGCGGCAACTCCATGTCCGACGCTGAATCCGGGGCGACCGCCCACTCCGATACCGCAGACCGCGCCAACGCGACCGCCCTTGCGTCTACC
>JBKCEY010000131.1:0-1049 GCA_046304115.1 Burkholderiales bacterium
GGCGTCTGCTCTTTGAGGTGGCGGCCTATTTCAGGGCGCTGGGCGTGCAGTTGTCCGACCCGCCTTTCATTGATGTCGTGCCGCTGGATTTCGGCATTGCCGATGTGCACGGGCGCTATCACGTGCCCCTGCTGGCGAGCCCGTTCAGCTACAGCACCTATCGGGGGTCGTGAAACCGCTCATGGCTTGCTGAGCTTTCTGGCCTTTCGGCCCGTACGGTAGAGCGGAGCGGGCTGATGCACCGAGGGAATCAGGGGATTGCGCACGCGCAGATCCGGAAAGCGATTGAAATCGCGGTCGCAACTCCAGAGCTCATCGACCTGATGCGCGATGCACAAGGCTGCAATGCGCGCATCGTGGATGGCCCCCCCGCGCAGGTTTGCGTGCTGGCAAAGCGCTGACAACAGTTCGAAATGCCCGTCGGTTTCTGAGAGCACGATGCAACGGGGATGGGCCAGCAGTTGGCGGGCGGCCTCGAGTGCGACCTCCAGAGGGGTTGCTGCCTTGCCAAAGGCCGGGCCCGTGACGACTGAAATGAACTCGTGAACACAGGGCCAGGGAATGGCCCAAGGCTCGGAGGATTCGGCGAGTTGTTGCAGCAGACGCAGCGCCGCATCGTGCGCGGGCGTGTCGGCGCGATGGGCGTACACCATGAGATGAGTGTCGAGGGCAATCATTTGGAGCCGCTTCGGCCGACGCCATCACGATCGGCCCGGATTGCGGCCAGGACTCGAGCCTCATCGATGCGGACAGATGGCTGAGCGGGCCAGGTGATCAGCTTCAAGGGTGCACGAACCCATATTCCCATATTGCAGCGATCGCGCGCATTGCGGGCTGGACGCTCAATCCGGGTGGAGCCGCTTTGTGTGAATCCGGTCAACCCGGTTTGCCGGCCCTGCGCCGTGAAGGCATCATCGGCTGCTTATGCCTTCACCCCTCCTGCGCCGATGAGCGCCCCCTCGCTGCCTGCCAGCCGAATCGCCCGGGGCATTCTGTTCATCATGATGGCGGTGTTCCTGTTTGCGTGCATGAACACCTTGGTCAAGCTG
>JBKCEY010000132.1:0-13536 GCA_046304115.1 Burkholderiales bacterium
CAGGAGGCTGCGCCAGGGCAGGAGGCTGCGCCAGGGCAGGAGGCTGAGCTAGGGCAGGAGGCTGCGCCAGTACAGGGCGCTCTGCGGCGTTCTGCAGGGTCTGCGACCCTGCTATCGCGGGCATACCCGCTGCGACGAGCAGGCCAGCCCACGGTGCGCAGACGATCGCCCACGGCTTTCGCCAAGGCTTGATGTTCATAAGGGTACGGTTCTGAAGGTTCCTGAAGGGGTAGGGCAAGGCCTACCCCCAGGAATCACTGGATTCAGAAAACCCGAGACGGCAGCCCGGGTCACGCGGTCGGGTCAGACCGACGCGCGAGGGGGACGATCGAGCCGATCCAGGATTGCGGACCGCCAGAGCCGAGTGAACTCGGGCAAGGGCCGATGGCCCGGGGCAATCGGCTGCACGGCGATCGACCCGACGATCAGTGCCGGAGAAAAGAGGCTGTTGTCGACCACAAGATGGGTCAGGGAGGCCAGCGATCCGTCAAGGTGCAGATCTTCTGAGGATTCGTGGTGATGGTGCGCCGTGCCATGAAAGTGAAGGACCTCATGGAGCCGTTCCTGCTCTTGGGTGAGTGCAATCCCGGCACCGCTGTGGGCGAGGGCCTGCCAGCTCACGCAGAGCGCAATGAAGAGGGCAATGAAACGACGAACCATGCGTTGATGCTAGCAGAAGGCCTTTGGCGCATGTCGATCCGGTCTTGCCTGCTAGGCTATTCGCGGTTTTCTCCTGGGTTCCGGCGTGGCTGCTTCCGTGCTGCTTGAATGGTTTTCTGAACGCGGCTGGAAGCCCTTTGCTTTCCAGCGCGAAATGTGGCGCGCGGTCTGTGAGGGCGAGTCGGGCCTGCTGCATGCGAGCACCGGTTCGGGCAAGACGCAGGCGGTCTGGATGGGCGCGCTCGCCGCCTTTGCGCTTCAGCCAAAACCGGCAGGATCAGTCCGCAAGGCCAGGACTGGCGCAGGGGCCGGTTGCGATGGCCCTGTGCCCGGTTCGGCCGCACCCAGTCGCCTGCGCGTGATCTGGCTCACCCCCATGCGCGCTCTGGCGGCCGATACCGTGCTCGCCCTGCGCGAGCCCCTGCAGACCCTGGGAACGGGTTGGCAGGTGGGCCTGCGCACCGGCGATACGCCCTCAGCCGAGCGGGCGAGGCAGGAGCGCCGTCTGCCCGAAGCCCTGGTCACCACCCCCGAGAGCCTGTCATTGATGCTGTCTCGTGCCGATGCGGATGAGCGGCTGAGTGGTGTGTGCATGGTGGTGGTGGATGAGTGGCATGAGCTGATTGGCAACAAGCGGGGTGTGCAGGTGCAGCTCGCGCTCGCCCGCCTGCGTCGACTGAACCCGGCCCTGCAGGTCTGGGGTGTGTCGGCCACGCTCGGCAACCTGGAACAGGCCATGTCGGCGCTGCTCGGCGATCGGCCGGGCCGGTTGGTGCAGGGGCGCACACCCAAGACCCTCACGATCGATACGCTGCTGCCGGCCACGATCGAGCGATTCCCGTGGGCGGGTCATCTGGGTACGCGCATGGTGGCGCCCGTGGTGGCCGAGATTGAGTCCAGCGCCAGCACACTCGTCTTCACCAACACCCGCTCGCAGGCCGAGCTCTGGTATCAGGCCCTGCTCGAGGCGCGCCCGGACTGGGCCGGCCTGATTGCCCTGCATCATGGATCACTCGATGCATCGGTGCGTGGCTGGGTGGAGTCCGGGCTCAAGGACGGTCGCCTGAAGGCCGTGGTCTGCACCTCGAGCCTGGACCTTGGCGTGGATTTCTCACCGGTCGAGCGCGTGCTGCAGGTCGGCAGTGCCAAGGGCGTGGCGCGCCTGCTGCAGCGGGCAGGCCGATCGGGTCATGCGCCGGGCCGGCCATCGCGCATCACGCTGGTGCCCACCCATGCCTTCGAGCTGCTCGAGGCGGCCGCTGCGCGCGACGCCGTTCAGGCAGGTCGTATCGAGTCGCGCAGGCCACCCCGCAAGCCCCTGGACGTGCTGGTTCAGCATCTGGTCACGGTGGCCGCCGGGCCGGGTTTCAGGCCGCAGGATCTGTTCGAGGAAGTCCGCACCTGCGCGTCCTATCGTGATCTGTCCGAGGCCGAGTGGGCCTGGGCTCTGGATTTTGTGATGCGCGGAGGCCGCTCCTTGCAGGCCTATCCGGATTACTGCCGGGTGGTGCCCGATGAGACGGGCCTGCACCGGGTGCCCGATGCCCGTATCGCTCGCCGACATCGCATGTCGATCGGCACCATCGTGTCGGATACCGCGATGGTGGTGAAGTTCCTCACTGGGGGTACGGTGGGTACCGTGGAAGAAGGCTTCATTGCGCGCCTCAAGCCGGGTGACAGCTTTCTGTTTGCGGGTCGCCTGCTCGAGCTCGTGCGGGTGCGTGAGATGACCGCCTGGGTACGGCGATCGACGACCCGGCGGGGCGCAGTGCCGCGCTGGAATGGCGGCACCCTGCCTTTGTCGAGCGAGATGGCCGATGCCGTGCTCGAGCGTTTGCGGCAGGCGCGTGAAGGACATTTCAAGGGACCGGAGATGCGCAGCATGAGACCGTTGCTGCAGCTCCAGCAGACCTGGTCCTCCTTGCCCGATCCCGACTCCCTGCTGATCGAGCATTTGAAATCGCGCGAGGGCTGGCATCTGTTTCTCTATCCCTTCGCCGGTCGCCATGTGCACCTTGGGCTCGGTTCATTGCTGGCCTGGCGTGTGGCGCGAGACAGTCCGCGCAGTGTCTCGGTTGCGGTCAATGACTATGGCCTCGAGTTGCTGAGTGCCGAGCCCATCGACTGGGCGGGGTTGACGGATGGCCGTCTGCTGATTGACGACCATCTGCTCGAGGACATCGCAGCCAGCCTGAATTCTGGCGAACTCGCGCACCGACGGTTCAGGGAGATTGCCCGGGTGAGTGGTCTGGTGTTTCAGGGTTTTCCGGGGGCGAGTAAAGGTGCGCGTCAGCTTCAGGCCTCAGCCAGCCTGTTCTTTGAGGTGTTTCGGGATCACGATCCCGAGAACCTGCTGCTGGATCAGGCGCGTCGCGAGGTGCTGGAGCAGGAGCTTGATCTGCAACGCCTGCGTCAGACGCTGTCTCAGCTGCGTGCTCGCAGGCCGGTGCCAGTCAGGCTGGAGCGTCCCAGCCCCTTTGCGTTTCCCCTGATGGTGGAGCGACTGCGCGAGCAGGTCAGTACCGAGACGCTCGCCGATCGCGTGGCCCGCATGGTGAGCGACCTGGAGCGGGCGGCCTTGCCCGCCCAGCCTGGCAGGGCGTGACCCTCGAGACTCAAAATCCCGGCCTGCCCATTGAACCGGCCGCGTCCACCCCGCCCATTGAGTCAGCCATGTTCAAATCGAGGCTCCTTCATCCATCGGAAGAGACTTTCATGCGCATCGGAGACAGCCTGACTGGCGCCCGCGTACTCATCACCCAGAGCGACGAGTTCATGGGCCCACCCCTGGTCGAGGCCTTCCGGGCTTATGGCGCGACGGTGATTGCCGATCCAGCGCCGGTGGCTGGTCCCGGTGCAGCCGAGGCCATCGTCGAGCGCGCCGGCGAAGTCGATGTGCTGGTCTGCAATTTTTCCTATCCCTCGCCCTACACCGCAGCAACCGGCGTGACCGATGAGGAGTGGTCGGGCGTCTTTGCTCATCTGGTCGACCCGCTGCCCCGTCTGGCTCGCAGCGTGCTGCCCGGCATGATCGCGCGGCGTCGCGGCAAGATCATCGTGATGGGCAGCTCCACCGCCTTGCGCGGCCAAAAGCGCATCACCACCTATTCGGCCGCACGTGGCGCACAGCTCGCCTGGGCTCGGTCGCTGGCCACCGAAGTGGCCCCGCACAACGTGCAGGTGAACATGATCGCGCAGAACTTCGTCGAAAATCCCACCTATTACGGCCCGGAGGTTCAGGCCTTGCCGGCGTTCCAGGATCGCCTGCGTCGGGAGGTGCCGGCCCAGCGTCTGGGCAAGCCCCATGAGTCTGCCCTGCTCGCCGTCCTGTTTGCGAGCAGCGAGGTGGACTTCGTGGTGGGGCAGTCCCTGAGCGTGGATGGCGGCTGGAGCTGATCGCCGCTTTTTCGATTGCCGCCTTTTCGATCGACGCCCTGTCAGCCGATCACATTGGCTTCGAGCAGCGGCTCGTTGCGCAGGATCCGATCAGGGCTGAGGGGCGACAGATCGAGACTGCGGTATTGCCCATGCAGGATCCACTCGGCCAGGCCGCGGCCCGCGCCCGCGGCCTGCTGCATGCCATGCCCTGACAAGCCCGTGATGCTGAGCCGATTCGGGCATTGCGCATGCGGCCCGATCAGGGCGTTGTGATCGAAGACATTCATCTCGTAGTAGCCCGCCCAGGCTCGCTCGATGCGCACCGCCTCGAAGGCCGGCACCCGATGCGCGAGCTGGGCCCAGAGCTCGTCCGAGAACTCCTGCAGCTGCGGCTCGAGCGGCAGATCGTCTGCATCGATGGTGGGCGTGGTGCCCAACAGGAATCGCTGTCCGCCTGAAGGGTGAGTGGCATCAGGACGAAACCAGAAGCCGCTCGGATCGATCACCAGCGGGCAGTCCGGCAGCACCGTGGGGCAGGAGAGTAGGAAGACCGTGCGCCGACGGGCATGCACGGGCAGCGAGATGCCCGCCATGGCAGCCAGCCCGCGCGACCAGGCTCCCGTTGCATTGACGACTTGCCCGCAGCGCAGGAGCGACCCATCGGACAGGCGAACGGCTTGAATGCGCGAGTGCCCTGCATGGACCGGCGCGCCTGCCCTGGGAGCCTGCGTGCTGTTGCCCTGAAACTCCAGACTCTCGACAGCCTGCGCAATCCAGTGCACGCCGAGGGCCCGCGCGGCGCGCACAAAGGCCATGTGCAGCGCTGGCCCGTCAAACCAGCCTTCGATACCCTCGCCATGCGAGCCCAGCGCAAGATCCTGGGTGTTGAGCCAGGCAAAGCGCGCCGCGAGCGCCGTTGGATCGAGGAGCTGAATATCGGCACCCAGGCCACGCTGCACGGCGTTCTGTGCAGCCAACCCCGGCGCCTGGGCGGCATTGGCCAGATACAGATAGCCCGGCAGGGTCAGACCCAGTGCCAGCCCCTGATCGTCGATCGCCAGTCGCTCCTCGGCCTCCTGAAGAAACCTCAGACCAAACTGAGACAGGGCCACATTGACCGGGATGCTGAACTGCTGGCGGATGGAACTGGCCGAGCGTTGCGATGAGGCCTGGGCGAACTGCGGGTCTCGCTCGATCAGTGCGACCGAGACCGAGGGGTCCATCTGACGCAGCCACCAGGCCGTGGCCGCGCCCGCCACGCCCGCGCCGATGATCGCAATGTCAACCGATGCGGGCGTCATGGCGCGGTCGCATCGTGTCGAGCCCAGGGGCGATGCGGTGTCTGCATCATCAGACCGCCGCGACTGCGTGACGATGCGCGTTGTAGACCAGCCGTGCAGCCACGGCATCTTCCACGGCCTGACCCAGCGCCTTGAAGATCACCGTTGTTCCTGAGGCGGGCCGCGCCAGTCGCCCCGAGAGGATCTCGCCGATTTCGCCATAGACCGTCGCGCCCGAGTGAATGACATCACCCGCTTCATGTTCGGCCGAGTGACGCGAATCGGCGATCACCACATGCGCCATGGCTTCGTCGTCGAGTTCGCGCCAGGTGGGGCGTGGCGCACCGATCGCCGCAACAAAGGCGCCGGGCTTGAGCCAGGCGCCCTTGAGGACGGGCGTCATGGCATTGGTGACCGTGCAGACAATATCGGCGCCCCGCACTGCTTCTTCGGCGGTGACGCAGCCGATGCCGTCAATCTCCGCAGCGCAGCGCGCGACATTGCCCGGGTTCCGGCTCCAGATGCGGATCTGCGAGATCTCGCGTACTGCCCGCAAGGCGAGCGCATGACTTCGAGCCAATGCACCGCTGCCCAGCAGAGCCACGACCTTCGGGCCCGGCGATACCAGCGCATCGGCCGCGACCGCTGAGACCGCTGCCGTGCGCAGCTCGGTAATCCAGGTGCCATCCATGAGCGCAAGTGGTGCACCCGTCGCCGGATCCATCAGCACGATCGTGGCCATCAGCGAGGGCAACCCGTGCACGGCGTTGTTCGGATACAGCGTGATGAGCTTGGTGGCCAGGGCCTGGTCGGTGCAGGCGGGCTTCAGAAAGAGCATGCCCTCATGCTCGGGCAGCTCAAGCACACTGCGAAGCGGCTGCAGCACCCGACCCTCGGAGAGGTCCATCAGGGCCTGGCTCATGGCGGGCAACAGGGCGTCGAGCTTGAGCAGACGGCGAACCGCAGCGTCGTCGAGATAGGGTGTCGAGGTCATGTGTTGCAGCCCAGGGTCATGGCACGGCTTGGGTCAGGGTTTGTGATGCGGCGTTGAGAACGGGGCATGAGCGAAGGTTAGCGCATGGGCCGCTACACTGCGCCCCGCACATGAGCGCCCAACCGACCTTCCACGCCCTGCCCATCGAGATCGACGGCCTCGCGATGGAATGCCTCGCCCTGCGTGCCTTGTGGTGGCCGCAGGAGCGAACCCTGTTTGTGGCCGATGTGCATCTGGGAAAGGCCGAGAGTTTTCGTGCGCTGGGCGTGCCCGTGCCGGCGGGTGCTCAGGGGCCCACCGCCGCAACCCTCGACCGCCTGGATCGACTGCTCGCGATGCGCCAGGCCCGCACGCTGGTGGTGCTGGGCGATCTGCTGCATGCGCGTGCAGCCCAGTCTGAATCCGTGATGGGTCCGCTGGCGGCTTGGCGGGCTCGCCATGCCGCACTCGACATTCGGTTGTTACGGGGCAACCACGATGGTCATGCGGGCGATCCGCCGCCCCATCTGGGCATTGAGGGGGTGGATGCGCCTGCGCGCCTGGGCCCGTTTTGTCTGCAGCACGAACCCAGGCATGCGTGGACGCTGCAGGGCCGGACTCATGCCCGACCCTTGGCCGCCGCAAGCGAGGGGCGCGCCACTGTTCCGATTGCAGCGAAAGCGCCAAAGCCAGTGGCTGATGAGAGGGGCGCCGAAGGCGGTGGCGCAATCAATCCGGGCATTGCCCTGAGCGGGCACGTGCATCCGGTGATCCGGCTGACCGGACGTGCCGGTGATCGGGCGCGGCTGCCCTGCTTTTGCATTGCCGATGATGAGATCGTACTGCCTGCCTTTGGGGCGTTCACGGGTGGCGCACCCGTCCAACGCCGACCCGATACCCGGTGTGTGGTGATCGCTGACGACCAGCTTTTTCTGCTGGGCTGATCGGCCCGACCGATCGACTGGCAGGTCGATTGACTAACCGGCAGACCGACGATCAGGCGGATCGACTCAGTGCTGACCGGCCCGGATCCTTGCCACTGTGGCATCGATGAGGGCCCGCGCGATGCTCAGCCGGGGCGGCAGTTGGGGCAGTTCATCAACATGGAACCACTGCGCATCGGCGAGCTCGGCCGGATCGTGCCTGACCTCCCCTCCGGCGTATTCGGCCGTGAAGGCGATCATGAGCGAATTGGGGAAGGGCCAGCTCTGGCTGCCGAAGTAGCGTGGGCTGCGGATCTGTACGCTGGTTTCTTCACGCACCTCGCGAATGACGCATTCCTCGATGGTCTCGCCTGCTTCCAGAAATCCGGCCAGCGCACTGTAGCGCCCCGGCGGAAAGTTGATGCCGCGTCCGAGCAGCAGGCGGTCGCCGTCGGTGACCAACGCCATCATGGCGGGCGAGATGCGCGGATAGACCGTGAGGCGGCAGCGCGGGCATTTCATGGCCCGCTCGTTGCCCGCCCGCTCGGTAGGCACACCGCAGGCGCCGCAAAAGCGATGCGTGCGCTCCCATTCGAGCATCTGCACCGCGCGCATTGCAATCGACAGGGTCTCGTCATCCAGGTTGCCAAACCAGTTGCGCAGATTGGCTGCCCGCCAGCCGGGAGGCAGCAGGTCGGAGGGATGATCGTCTTCAAGGGCGACCGCGACATGATCCACACCCAGGTGACGGCCGATCGGCTCCACACGGGCGGCTCGAAATCCCATGGCGCGCCAGTTGCGCCAGGGCAGGGCACGGGGTTCGTCGAGCGACTGCACCAGAGCATCTCGGACAAAGACATGCGCGATCGCATCGTCGTGCAGATCGAGATCGAGTGCGGGCTCGAAGTCCTGAGGGGTGCGGATCATGGAAAGTCTCCTCGCGCCTGAGTGATTGTCAGTTATGGCAGCATTGTCCCATGTTCCAGAACCTGCTCGATCGATTCGTAGCCGCCGTGGGTCGCCATGACAGCGCGGGGCTCGCCGCCCTGTTTACCGAAGACGGCCTCTACGACGACTATTTTTTCGGCGTTCATCAGGGGCGACCTGAAATCGCCGCCATGCTCGATCGCTTTCATGTGGGTGGCGAGCAGTTTGTCTGGGAGTTTCTAGAGCCCGTCTGTGATGGCCGGCTGGGCTACGCTCGGTACTGCTTCAGCTACCTCTCGCGTGAACCCGAGAGTGCAGGCCAGCCTGTGGTCTTCGAGGGCATGAGCCGCTTTCAGCTGCGCGACGGTCAGATCGCGCGCTACAGCGAGGTGTTTGATCGCGCCGTGGCCTTCACGCAGCTGGGCTATGCGCCCGAGCGAGTTGTCAAGCTGATGGGCCGATACACCCGCGGGTTTCGTGACGAGGCGGCTGTCCAGTCGCACCTGGCCCGGCGCGATTCGATCGCGGCCACCTGGCGCCGATGAGGTTCACCATGTTCAGTCGAATCGTGTTGGCGGATATCTGCCGTGTGACCCTGGGTTGGGTTCTGGCCATGGCAGCTGCATTGAGTCCTGCACAGGCACAGGGCCAGGCGCAGGCACAGGCCAGCCCTGTGGGCCTGTGGCGCACCATGGACGAGAGCAGCGGCCAGGCCAAGGCCCTCGTGCGCATCGAGGAACGCAACGGAACGCTGGTGGGCCGGATCGAGCGGCTGCTGGTCGATCCGGAGAGTGCGACCTGCCAGGCCTGCACAGGTGAGCTCAAGGGCAAGCCGGTCATTGGCCTGACCATCCTCAACGGACTGCGCCGCGAGGGCGAACTCTGGTCCGGTGGCGAGGTGCTGGACCCCAACAACGGCAAGTTCTACAAGGCGCAGGTTCGGCTGGCCCAGGCGGGCGAGCAACTGCAGGTCAGGGGCTATGTCGGCGTGCCTTCGATGGGTCGGACCCAGACCTGGCGGCGCGAACGCTGAGCGCGCCCCAAAGATTCACTCGCCATGCGGCGCCGAGCGACGAACCCAGGCGCATGAGCCGCGCATGGCCCCTGGCCTGGATGGCCGCAGGTGCGCTCGCGCCCTGGTTGATCGTTCAGGGCAGGCGGGTACGGCGCGAGACCCCTGAGTTGCCTGAGCCTTCGGGCAACCGCCATGGGCAGTGGCAGTTGCCCTGGCCCTGCGACCCGCGCCCCCTTTCGCAGCAATGTCTGAGTCCGCTTGCGCACCCGCGCCCGCTTGCGGCGCCCCACCTTTCTTCATACCCGATGTCGGCGCCGACCCAGAGTCCCGGGGCTTCGCGCCTCAGGCTGCTGCTTGTGGGCGACTCATCGATGGCGGGAGTGGGGGCCGCCCACCAGAGCGAAGCCCTGAGTGGCGCGCTCACCCGCGAGCTGCAGCGCAACCCACCGGTACCGGACAGCCTGGGCCATTCGTCAACCGCTCAGGGGCAAGGTCCCATTGCAAGCCTTCAGGTGGATTGGCGTATCGCCGCCCGCACCGGGCTCAGAACCCGCGACATGGCCCGTGCATTGCCCGGATTGTTGCAGGCCCACGGAAGCGTTCAGGTCGCTGATACAAACCGCTTCGACCTTGCTCTGGTGGCGCTGGGTGTCAACGATGCGACGGCGCTGCGATCGGCGAGCGCTTTTGGACGTGATGTCCGCACGCTCTGTCAACAGTTGCGCGAGCAGCATGGCCTTCGTCGGATTCTGTGGTCAGGTCTGCCGCCCGTGCATCGATTTCCTGCATTGCCCCAGCCACTGCGGACGGTGCTCGGGCGCAAGGCGATCGAACTCGATGCAGTGCTGCGCGACTTCGGTGCCGACTATGCGCCGATGCCGGCCCAACTCGATGACGCCTGGATCGCGACCGATGGGTTTCATCCCGGGCCGCGGGCTTATGCAGCCTGGGCTGCCCAACTGGCCCCGCAGTTGCGCACTGCGCTCGATGACCTGGCGCGGTAGCGCCTGTCAGTGCCGGTGTCCGGATTGTCCCTGCGGGTTGCTGTGGCCCTGATGCCCCGATGGGCCCGGCGCGGTGCCATGGCCCTGATGAGGAGCTGATCCGCCCGATCCCTGTCCTGCCGAACGCGCATTGAGGGGCAGCACAGGCGCCTGTATCTCAATGCTGCGTCTGAGCCGATCTGGACCCTCGATGATCAGCGTGATCGGCACGGTCTGTCCTGGATTCAACTCCCGTTTGATGTCGATCAGCATGACGTGATAGCCGCCGGGCGAGAGCGCGACGCCCTGGCCCGCGGGCAGCGCGAGCGAGGGAATCGCCCGCATGCGCATCACGCCATCTTCCATTTTCATTTCGTGCAACTCGACAATGCCAGCGGCAGGCGAGCGCACATCGACCAGGGCCTGCGGTGTCGTTGCGGTGAGCGTCATGAAGGCACCGGTGGCTTTCCGACCAGGCACGGTTGCGCGGACCCAGGGATCCTTGACGACGACCTGAGCCAACACCGGTATCGGCAGCACGAGAGCACACAACAGAAGGGTGATCGAGCTGAGCTTTGAACGAATCATGGAAAGACCTGCGGCTGCGACTGTGAGGCGAGAGGGGTGTGATCATCTCATGCCCGACCGGCCTCAGGTTTGGGGCGAATCAGGGTTTCATGCGAGCATCGCGGCATGAACGATTTCGTCATTCTCACGCGTGAAGAGGGCGTCGCGACCCTCACCCTCAACGACCCCGAGCGGCGCAATGCGCTGTCGAACCAGGCCCAATGGGATGCCGTGGTCGATGCCTGTCGCAGCGTGGCCCGTGATCCCGAAGTCCGCTGCCTGATCGTCACCGGCGCGGGCTCGGCCTTTTGTGCGGGCGGCAACGTCAAGGACATGAAGGACAAGAAGGGCATCGCCTCGGGCTCTCCTCATGACATTCGCGAGGGCTATCGCAACGGCATTCAGCGCATTCCGCTGGCCCTCTACGAGATGGACGTGCCGACGATTGCCGCCGTCAATGGCCCGGCTGTGGGCGCGGGCTGCGATCTGGCCTGCATGTGCGACATCCGCATCGGTTCCGAAAAAGCCCGCTTTGCCGAAAGCTTCGTCAAGCTCGGCATCATCCCGGGCGATGGGGGTGCCTGGCTGCTGCCTCGCGCCGTGGGCCTGTCCAAGGCGAGCGAAATGGCCTTCACCGGCGACATGATCGATGCCCAGGAGGCGCTCGCCTGTGGTCTGGTGTCGCGCGTGGTGCCTGCCGATCAGCTGATGACCGAGGCCCGTGCATTGGCCGCCCGCATTGCCGCCAACCCGGGGCCTGCACTGCGCATGGCCAAGCGGCTGATCCGTGAAGGTCAGCACATGCGCCTGGACTCCCTGCTCGAGCTCTCGGCCGCCTTCCAGGCACTGGCCCATCACACCCCCGAACACGACCGCGCCATCGACGCCTTTCTCGCCTCGATGAAGAAGTGACCCTTGTAGATGGGTTTTGCGGGCCCGCCACGCGCGGGTGCCGCTTATGAGAGGCCACTCGGGCGCGCCTGGGCCCTCGCCAGCGGCCGTTGGGCGTCGCGATCGCAGCGACGCCCAGGTCCTGCTGAGCCTGCTGCCCTACCTCTGGGAGTTTCGCTGGCGAGTCGGGCTGGCCATTGCCTGTCTGGTGGCGGCCAAGGCCGCCGTGGTGGGTGTGCCGGTGCTGCTCAAGGCCATTGTCGATGGCCTGGTGCCCCTGGCGAGTGGCGTGACCGGCGCCGCGGCTGCGCCAGTGCTCGCGCCAGCCGCCGCTTCGGGCAGCCTGATGGCGGGTGCTGCAGCCGCGCTCACCGTTGCCCCGCTCGGGCTGCTGGCGGCCTATGGCGCACTGCGGATCGCCTCGACGGCGTTTACCGAACTGCGCGAATTCGTTTTTGCCAAGGTCACCCAGCGCACGGTGCGCAAGATTGCGCTGGAGGTCTTTGGTCATCTGCATGCGCTGTCGCTGCGGTTTCATCTGGAGCGGCAAACCGGGGGTCTGACGCGGGACATCGAACGGGGCACACGCGGTGTCTCGAGTCTGGTGTCGTACACCCTCTACAGCATCCTGCCCACGCTGGTCGAAATCTCGCTGGTGCTGGGTTATCTGGCCCTGAACTACGACATCTGGTTTCTGGGCATCACCGGTGTGGCGCTGGTGGCCTACATCGCCTACACCATCAGCGTGACCGAGTGGCGTACCGAGCATCGCCGCACCATGAACGAGCTCGACACCCGCGCCAATGTGCGGGCGATCGATTCGCTGCTCAACTACGAGACGGTCAAGTACTTCGGTAACGAAGCCTGGGAGACCCGCCGGTACGACGAGAGCATGCAGCGCTGGGAACGTGCTGCGGTTCGCAGCCAGACCTCGCTGTCGATTCTCAATCTGGGTCAGGCCGTGATCATTGCAGTGGCGGTCACCCTCATGGTGTGGCGAGCGACGGTAGGCGTGATCGAGGGCCGCATGACGCTGGGCGATCTGGTGCTGGTCAATGCCTTCATGATCCAGCTCTACATGCCACTCAACTTTCTGGGTGTGCTCTATCGCGAGATCAAGCAAAGCCTGGCCGACATGGAGCGTCTGTTTGGCTTGCTCGATGCCCATCGCGAGGTGGCTGACGCGCCAGGCGCCGGTGCGCTTCGGCTGGCTGGCGCGCCCGAGATCCGGTTCGAGGATGTGCAGTTCGCCTATCAGCCGGATCGGGCCATTCTCCATGGCATCAGCCTGACCGTAGCGTCTGGCACCACCACGGCCGGGGTGGGCGCGAGTGGCGCAGGCAAATCCACGCTTGCGCGGCTGCTGTTTCGCTTCTATGACGTGACCGGCGGGCGCATTGCCTTTGATGGCCAGGACATCCGCAGCGTGACGCAGGAGAGCCTGCGTCAGTCGATCGGCATCGTGCCGCAGGACACCGTGCTCTTCAATGACAGCCTGCGTTACAACATCGCCTATGGTCGGCCCGACGCGACACAGGCCGAAATCGAGGCCGCAGCCGATGCGGCCCAACTCACCGACTTCATTGGCCGCCTGCCCCAGGGTTGGGAGACCAACGTGGGCGAGCGCGGCCTGAAGCTCTCGGGTGGCGAAAAGCAGCGGGTTGCGATTGCCCGCATGCTGCTCAAGAACCCGCCCGTGCTGGTGCTCGATGAAGCCACCTCGGCGCTCGACTCGCACAACGAAGCGGCCATCCAGGAGGCGCTGCGGGCGGCGAGCGCCCATCGCACGACGCTCGTCATTGCGCACCGGCTCTCAACGATCGTGGATGCGAACCAGATCATCGTGCTCGACCAGGGCCGCATCGCCGAGCGTGGCACCCATGCCCAACAGCTCGCATCCGCTGGCCTCTACGCCAGCAAGTGGAACAGGCAGCGCGAA
>JBKCEY010000133.1:0-2624 GCA_046304115.1 Burkholderiales bacterium
GCTGAGTGTGGTGAGCAGCAGCAAGACGAACCCGATGCCGATGAACTCGAAGAGCACCTTCTCGAGGGTGAGCAGGGGCGGCAGCTGCCCCACCCATCGCGACCAGGACCGCGAGCCCGTGGCGTCACGCCGCTGCAGATCACGCTGGACACCGAGCATCAGCAGGGCATCGAGTGCGCCGAGCATGAGCACACCGTAGGCCAGCGTGCCCGCAATCAGGTGAGGCACAAAAAGGGGTCTGGCCGCAGGCTGACCGAGATCGGCTCCCGGAAAGGCCCAGGGCAACATCACGCCGATCACGGCCAGGGGCAGCACCAGCAGGCGCAGCGCATCGACCGGCAAGCGGCGGCTCTGGAGCCAGAGCAGGAACAGTCCGATCCAGAGCATGGCCGAAATGGCCTTGGCAAAGCCGAAATGAAATCCGCCGGTTTCCCAGGGCCAGGCGAGCGACACGGCGTGCAGCAGCAGCGCCAGGGGCATCAGGCGGGTGGGCCAGCCCGGCGCAGCATCGACCCCCTGCGACGAGCGCCACAGTGCGAGGGCGGCCGCGCCATACAGGAACGCCGGCAGCAGAAAGAGTATCGGTACAATCATCCGATTGCAGTGTAGCTCAGGCCATGTTCGACAACCTGTCCCAGAGGCTTGCCCGTGTCGTCAAGACGATGCGCGGCGAAGCCCGCCTCACCGAGGCCAATACCCAGGAAATGCTGCGCGAAATTCGCGTGGCATTGCTCGAGGCCGACGTGGCCTTGCCGGTGGTGCGCGATTTCGTGGCGCGCGTACGCGAACAGGCCCTGGGCCAGGAGGTGGTCGGCAGTCTGTCGCCCGGCCAGGCCCTGGTCGGCGTGGTGCACAAGGCGCTGATCGACCTGATCGGGGGCACCACGGCCGAGCTCAATCTGGCCACCCAGCCCCCCGCCATCATCCTGATGGCAGGTCTGCAGGGCGCGGGCAAAACCACCACCGTGGGCAAGCTCGCGCGCTGGCTGCGCGAGCAGCGCAAGAAAAAGGTGCTCACGGTCTCCTGCGACATCTATCGTCCGGCAGCCATCGAACAGCTGCGCACCGTGACCGGCCAGGCGGGCGCCGACTTCTTCGCCTCCACGCCCGACCAGAAACCTGTCGATATCGCCCGGGCTGCCCTGCAGTGGGCGCGCAACCACTATCACGATGTCCTGCTGATCGATACGGCCGGCCGACTGGGCATCGATGAAGCCATGATGCGCGAGATCGCCGAGCTGCATGCCGCGGTCAGTCCCATCGAAACACTCTTCGTGGTCGACGCCATGCAGGGCCAGGATGCGGTCAATACCGCCCAGGCCTTCAAGCAGGCGGTGCCGCTGACCGGCGTTGTGCTCACCAAACTCGACGGCGACTCACGCGGCGGCGCGGCGCTGTCGGTCAAGGCGGTCACGGGTTGTCCGATCAAGTTCGTGGGCACCGGCGAAAAGCTCGACGGCCTGGACGCCTTTCATCCCGACCGCATGGCCAGCCGAATCCTGGGCATGGGTGACATCCTGGCGCTGGTCGAGCAGGCCCAGGCCAATGTCGACCACGAAGCCGCTCAGGCGCTGGCCACCAAGCTCAAGGGTGGCAAGGGCTTTGATCTGAACGACTTCCTCGCCCAGATCAGCCAAATGAATTTGATGGGCTGCCTGTCCGGCCTGATGGACAAGCTGCCCAGCGCCATGACCGCCAAGGCCGGCAACCTGGGTCAGGCCGATATGGACCGGGCCGAGCGCGATGTGCGCCGCATGGAAGGCATCATCAACAGCATGACCGCGCTGGAGCGCCGCAAGCCCGAGCTGCTCAAAGCCAGCCGCAAGCGCCGCATCGCCGCGGGTGCCGGTGTGCATGTGCAGGAAGTGAACCGCGTGCTCAATCAATTCGAGCAAATGCAGGGCATGATGAAAAAGATGAAGGGCGGCGGCCTGATGAAGATGATGAAGCGCATGGGCGGCATGAAGGGCCTGGGCGGCTGAGGCCGCTACAAGCCTCAATTCATCAAGCGGAGAACCAAGGTATGACGCAGGTCTTGTTGTTACTGGCCGTGTTGTTGCTCCTGGTGCTGGCGCTGCTGTGGCGCCGCCAGCAAACCCAGCGCCGCGACGCCGAGCCATCAAGACCTGACCCTCTGGACACCGTCGAGGCCTGGCACCCCAAGCCTCGCCGCGTGCTCACCGCCAGCGAGCGCCGCGCCCAGGCGCTGTTGCATGAGGCCTTTCCGGACCACTTGATCTTGGCCCAGGTGCCGCTGTCGCGCTTTCTGCGCGTGCCCACCGACAACGCCTACGCCGATTGGTTGCAACGCGTGGGTCACCACTGCGTGGACCTGCTGCTGTGCACGCCCGACACCGATGTGCTGGCCGTGATCGAACTGCACTCACCCGATTCCCAGACCCGCGCCAGTCGCCCGCAACGCATTGCCCGCGTGCGCCGCGTGCTTGAAGGGGCAGGCATTGCCGTGCATATCCTGCCCGCCAAGCGCCTGCCCTCGGCCGCCACCCTGCGCCTGATGCTGATGGGCAACAGCGCACCGGCCGCCATTGATGATTCACCCGCGCAGACCAACAAGCGCGATGGCAGCCTGCTGATTGGCCGCACCGGCCTGCGCGATCCACAAG